>CAKVBV010000073.1 GCA_934725535.1 uncultured Bacteroidales bacterium
TTCTACTCCTAAAGATTGCTTCTTCAATTATTTTCCCTAACTTTGCACAAAATTGCATTTGTTATTGGACAGTGCAATGACTTCCACCATATGAATATAGTGCATTATTTTATATGCCGATATTGTGTAATCCGCGGATTTAATGTAATTTTGTGGAAAATTGTGCAGGATATGTTACTCTCCCTATTGCTCTCTTTGCTCAGCGCAACGTTCACGGTCTCCGGCAGAAATAGTGTCGTTCCCTCTGGCGACCTGCCCGAAGGAAGCAATTTTGTCTATTCCTCCTCCTCTTCCACTGGGCAAAAAGGGCAGATGACGGCAGGCAACTCCACAACCCTTCGCCTATCCGGTTGGGGCGGATGTACCATTCAATCCGTAACGCTCTCCATGCACTCCAACTCCTCTTCGGGCGCAGGCTCGCTCCAAATGACTATAGGCGAAAGTCGCGTTTGGGACATTCCCGCTGCCAATTTCGCTGATGTGGTATGGAACGAAGCATATTCTTCCGCCTTTGTGCCTGTTTCGCACGACTGCCACTACCGCGTCGGCTGCAACGACACCATCACTATCCGCATCGAAGCCACGCAAAACTCCCTCTACATCGCCTCCTACACTGTCTCCTACACGCCTGCTCCTCCACAACCTTATCGGGTCTGTTTCGTCTCCGGATTGGGGCATAACCCGCCTTCCTGTCAGGAAAATACTCCCCGCGAGGGCATTCTCCTGCCTTGTCAAGCCGACACCGCCCAATGGCGTTTCATCGGTTGGAGCGAGACCGAAGCACTCGAAGACGAACCTTGTCCGCAACTCTTCCCGCCCAACTCGCGCTACTTTCCACGGTACCATTGCACCCTCTATGCCGTGTATTCCGATACAACCACCACCCCAAAGCAGATTCTGCAACCGCAATCAGGACGCTATGCACTCATCTACAACTCCCCATACTGGTCTCCCTGTGCGCTGATAGGGGGCGTTGTTCCCGCTGTGCAAGATGGAGAAACACGCTATCATGTCATCGAAACCCAATCGGTTGCTATGGACACGACTGCAACAGGAGAACTGTTTTTGCTCTCTTCTGTACTTCCGGAAATGATATTCCAATTGGATATTCTATCCGACACCACTTTGACCATCACGCACGAAGCCACGAAAACCGGCCTCGGCTACAAAGGAAAAGACCTGTCCGCCGCCTATTCCGAATGGAAATATCGCCTGCTGTCTGACCATTCTCTGATGTTGTACTACAATATCAAAGGCAAGTACTATTGCCTGTTTGTTTCTCCGGTTGAGGATACCGACGGCAACGCTCTGTTTGCTTATACAAGCACGTTTAATATCTCTACTCCGCTGACTGCTAACGGAATACGGCTATTTCCCGTTACAACCGCCACCTGCACCACGTGGCCCTTTGGCAAATTTGACGCACTACCCGATGCGACTCCCGCAAACCTGCACACACAGGAACTCATTATACCTTTCGGTCCCCACGAACTGCATATCCGCGAGGGAAAGAAGTATCTGTATATTGTCAATAGATAGCCGTATTTATTAGTATCTGTATTAAATTTATATAATATACTTCCGCGTAAAAGACATACATATCGCCCTTTTTCCGTCGATTTTCAATCGGATTATTATTGCTTCATATATGGGTGGATAACGAGAGGATAGCATATGCGTATGCTGATGCTTACAAGGCTTCTTTGAAAATATATCGCTGATAAATAATGTTAAAGTGCTATGCCCTCCCTTGTACATTCTAATGAAAAGCAGTACCTTTGCAAACACTTTCCGAAAGAAAGTGTAGGGGATACTACTTATCCCCGAAATAAGTATTGGGGATGGATTTGACTGCTTGCAACCCCGTAACAAAATGCTAAAACTTGTGCCGCAAGTCCCAAACAGTCACTTGTGGCTTGTTTTTTATCTAAACAACAGATGAACTATCTATTTACTTCGGAGAGTGTCAGTGAAGGGCACCCCGACAAAGTGGCAGACCAAATCTCGGATGCCGTATTGGACAACTTTCTGGCGCAGGACGCCGACTCGCACGTGGCGTGTGAGACACTCGTCACCACCGGTCAGGTGGTAGTCGCCGGCGAGGTGACAAGCAATGGGTATGTCGATGTACAACACATTGTGCGTGAGACGATTAAACACATCGGCTATACCAAATCCGAGTACAAATTCGAGGCGGAGAGTTGTGGTATCCTGACGGCACTGCATGAGCAGAGTCCTGACATCGCGCGCGGAGTGAACGGGCGTGGCACGGAGAACGAAGGCGAACAGGGTGCCGGCGACCAGGGTATGATGTTCGGCTACGCCACCAACGAGACCGACAACTATATGCCGCTCACCCTTGACCTTGCGCATACCTTGGTATATGCGCTCGCGCGCGTACGCAAAGAGGGCAAGGAGATGCAGTATCTGCGTCCCGACAGCAAGAGTCAGGTGACCATTGAGTACAACGAACACGGTGAGCCGCTGCGCATTGACACTATCGTGGTCAGCACACAGCACGACGAGGACGTGTCGCAAACCCAGATACGTGACGACATACGCCGTGTGCTGCTGCCCTTGGTGGCTAAGCGCGACGCACGCTATGCCCGTCTGTTGGAGGGCGACTACAAACTATTAGTTAATCCTACGGGTATGTTCGTGATTGGCGGACCTGCAGGCGATACGGGCTTGACGGGACGCAAGATTATCGTGGATACCTACGGAGGACGCGGTGCACACGGTGGTGGTGCTTTCTCGGGCAAAGACCCGTCGAAGGTGGACCGCTCGGCGGCTTATGCGGCACGCTGGATTGCCAAGAACATGGTGGCTGCAGGAGTGGCACGCGAGATGCTGGTGCAGGTCAGTTATGCCATCGGTGTGGCAAAGCCTGTCAGCCTGTATGTGAATACCTACGGCACGGGCAAAGTGGGCAAGAGCGATGCCGAGATAGCGCAGGTAATCAGTGAGTTGTTCGATTTGCGCCCGCAAGCCATCATCAATGCCCTCAAACTCAAACAGCCGATGTACGAAGAAACTGCCCGCTACGGACACATGGGGCGTACCAATGAGGTGGTGACCAAGACCTTTATTGATGACAACGGGCACCCCTTCACACGCGAAGTGGAGTTGTTTACGTGGGAGAAACTGGACAAGGTGGACGCCATACGCAAAGCCTTCGGACTCTAATCCCTGCCCCCTAATCTCTAATCCCTAATCTCTAACCCCTAATAGGTATGACAAAAGCACAACAATCGTGGTTGGTGACGGGCATTGTGGTGCTCGCTGTGGCGTTGGACCAGTGCCTGAAAGTGTATATCAAGACGCACTTTGACCTGGGCGAGGCGCATGAAATCACTTCGTGGTTCTGGATATGCTTTGTGGAGAACAACGGCATGGCGTTTGGCATCGAGTGGTTCAGCAAGTTGCTGCTCACGCTCTTCCGCATCGTGGCGGTCGGGCTGCTGGGGTGGTATATGCACATACTCATTCACAAACAGCACGCACGCACGTCGTATATCGCTATGATTGCGCTGGTGACTGCAGGTGCACTTGGCAACATCATTGATTGTGTGGCGTACGGCAAGATATTCGGATACGCAGGTTGGTTCTACGGGAAAGTGGTGGATATGCTCTATTTCCCGCTTATCACCAACAGTGCGGGGGAGTGTATATTCTTCCGACCGGTGTTCAATCTCGCGGACTCATGCATCACAGTGGCGGTCATACTGATAATCCTGTTCTTCCGCAAAGACCTTGACCAGAGTCTGAGCGGCTTGTCCAAACGCAAACAAGAGCCTGTGGAATGAGTCGTTCACCGCAATATCTGCTTTTATTGGCTATGGCGATATGCCTGCTGGGGATGGCAAGTTGCCGTCCCCGCGGTGTGTTGTCGCCGCATGAGATGCGGGATGTGGTGTACGACTTGCACCGCGCAGACGGTGCCATACAGGTGGCAGGCTACAACTACTCGCACGATGAAGAACTGGCAGCATGCTACAAGTCTGTGCTTGACAAGCACGGTATCACACAGGCGCAGTTTGATTCTTCGTTAGTATGGTACACGGATAACCCGCAGCGGTTCAACAAGATATACCCCAAAGTCGTAGCCCGCTTGGAGGCAGACCTGCAGGCGGAACAGGATTTGCGTGATGTACAGCGGCATGCAGGTACCATGACATTGGCGGAAGAGGTAAGGCTTGAGCCTGTGCGCACGCTCGTACCCTTGGAGCAACTGCTGCACACCAACCTCTATGGCTTTGACAATCCGTGGCAGATATGGCAGCCTGACCAATTCGACGAACAGGATATTCTTGTTCCGCAAAGTACACAAAAGTACACAATAATACCTCAGGGACGATATGAGTAAGAAGATTCGCATTAAGTTAGTGGACTATTTTGCCAACTTTAATCCGTCGCGGACATGGATATACCTGTGGCTGCAGGAGCACGGGTATGAGGTGGAGTTGTCGGATAAGCCTGATTATCTGGTGTTTTCCGTATTCGGAGAGGAACACCTGAAATACAACGATTGCGTCAAGATATTTTGGACGGGGGAGTGTCAGACACCCGATTTTAACCTTTGCGACTATGCCATCGGGTTTGATCACATAGACTTTGGTGACCGTTATCTGCGCTATCCGCTCTACTATACCTACAACAGGAAAGCATTTGAGATGATGGAGCGGAAACATCTCCTGACCGAGGAGGAGATTGCGGCAAAGAAAGACTTTTGCGCTTTTGTCTGCTCCAATGGGCGTGCCGCAGAGCAACGCATTGCATTCTTTAATGCGCTCAATGCCGTGCGCAGAGTGGATTCGGGGGGAAAACTGCTTAACAATACGGGTGCACCCGTGGCGGACAAGATGGCTTTCCAGACCTCGCACCGCTTTGCCATTGCCTTTGAGAATACAGCCTATCCCGGCTATACTACCGAAAAAATAGTGGAAGCCTTTGCCTCCGGGTGCATCCCTATTTACTATGGCGACCCTTTGGTAACGCAGGACTTTAACCCGAAAGCCTTTGTCAATTGTGCGGACTATGCGTCCTTTGACGAGGTGGTAAAGCGTGTCATTGAGATAGACGACAATCCCGCCCTGCTGCGCCAATACCTTCGTGAACCTGCTTTGAACGACCCGCAAATGCGGGCAAAAGCACGGGCGGCATTGGACGCTTTTTTAGAGAATATCTTCAGTCAGGACAAAGAGCAGGCAAAACGGTATAACCGCACCTACTGGGGAGCGCGTATCGTGCGCGAGCGGCAGCGTGAACGCAAGGCGTATGAGCACAGTCTCTACTACCGCCTGTCGCAGTTCTATATGCAGACCCTCTATCCCCTTGCCCGCCGCCACAAACGCTTATGGAAAATGACCGAGTGGCTGATGCGCAAAACGGGGAATAAGTAACTATCCTCTATAAACTGCGGAGGTAATCTATTATAGATGAGAAAATTGCTTTCTTTATATACACATAGCGGAGTACACAGCCGTAGGTGTTCATCATATCCCTTTCGCGTGCAAACTGCAACAGAGCCCCGAAGGCTTTGCGTTTCTCGCGACCGCGATAGACTCTTTTTCGGTGGCTGATAGACTGAGGATGAATGATATAGTGGTAGTAAGGGGTGTCCGTTTGGGCGATGTTATGCGCAAGGAGATAGCACTGCGCCATAAAGCAACTGTCTTCCCCGCTATTGGCTTCGGGGAAGTACAGGTTGTTGCTTGCTAACCATTCTCTGCGGAACAGCATGGTGGTAAAGTTGCTTACAAAGTGGCGTAGCAAGTACTTTCGTGCCTGTACGCTTACTGCGCCGCTACCGATATGTGGGTTGGTCATAAGGCGGTGCGTGCCGTCAGGATAATCCAATACTGCCGCAGACGAACTGATGTCTGCATCATATCGGCGTGCCGCAGTGTAGAGTGCTTGCAGCATATCCGGCTCTATCCAGTCGTCAGAGTCCACAAAGGCTATGTACTCGCCTGTGGCATAGCGGATACCGATGTTGCGTGCCGCCCCGGGACCCTGATTGCAAGGGGCAGTAATGATATGCCAATGCGCCGCAAGTGTATGGCAGTTGATAAACCGGCGCACTATATCCATACTCCCGTCCGTGCCCAAGTCGTCCACGAGTATTACCTCAATGTCTTGCATAGTCTGCCCATAGAGCGATGTCAGGCACCGCTCTATGTATCGCTCCACATTGTACACGGGTACTATTACGCTTACTTTTGCCATATTATAGTAGTCTTGAAAGGTCTCCAGTGAAGAATGTCTCCAACGGCATAGCATCACCGCCTACTACCAATGAGAATTGCGGGTGGTACTTTTCCTTGAATATAGCCATTCCTTTGTTTTGTTGTCGTCTGCCGCTCTTTACTTCGATAGCAAGTATCTTGTCGGCACGTGTCAATACAAAATCCACCTCATCATCGTTTTCCCGCCAATAATACAATGCACATTCCAGTTCTTCGGCTTTGTCCAGCAGGTAGCACCCTACGGCAGACTCCACCCATCGTCCCCATAATGCGGGATTGGTAAATGCTTTTTGATACGTCATACCATCGGACATAGCCGATAAAAGGGCATTGTTGTACACCTGTAATTTTGGGATAGACTTGTATTTCCGTGCTTGGTCAACGGCGTATTTCTGCAAACCGACCAGCAACTTGCTATCGGAGAGCAGTTGAAGGTAACTTACCAGTGTACCGGCATTGCCCGCGTCTTGCAGCATACCCAACATCTTGTTGTAAGACAACAGTTCCCCCGAATAGGCACAGCCAATGTGAAACAGTTGGTTGAGCAGAGCCGGTTTGTAGATAAAGGAAGTTTGCAGTACATCTTTCTCTATGGCAGGAGATATGATAGCCTCGCGCATATATCTGCGCCAACGTGTCTCGTTTTCTATGTATGTGGCACTACCCGGATAGCCTCCGAAGTACACGTATTGGTTGATATTCCACCCGAAAGCCTCGCGCATCTCCGCAAAAGACCAATGCCCCATGCTGATTATCTCGAACCGCCCTGCAAGCGACTCGGTTAATCCACGTTTGAGCAACAGACGTGAGGAACCTAACAGCACCACCTTGATGTTTGTATCTCGGAATGTGTCGTTGTCCCACTCACGTTTCACCTGCTCGCTCCAATTGTCAATCTTATGTATCTCGTCGAATACAAGAATGGCTTCACCGTAGTTGTTGAACGCCATCTGAGAACGGACTTCCGCCCAACGCTCGGCAATCCAAGAGGTGTTGTCGGCAGAAACAGCGTCAGCATTGTACATAAATGCAGGTGTTGCACACTGCTGCAATACCTGCTTGACCATCGTTGTCTTGCCTACTTGTCGCGGTCCGGCTATCACCTGAATGGTTTTTCTCGGTTCTGCCAAGCGAGCAAGGAGAATAGTATTTTGTTTGCGTTCAACCATATCTGCCCTGTTTTACGGCTGCAAAGGTAGTAAAAATCTGCGATTGTTGCAAGAAAAATCTGCGATTTGTATGAATAAAATCTGCGATTGTTGTGTGAAAAATCTGCGATTTGATGTTTGAAAGTTCTGTTAAATCTCCACTTCCAAGGCGCGGGCGATGATGTCGTCCATGTCGTAGTATTTGTATTCGGCAAGGCGGCCGCCGAAGAGGACATTGGTTTCCTTGCGGGCAAGGTCGGCATACCGCCGGTAGAGCAGGCTGTTGCGCTCGTCATTGACGGGGTAGTAGGGCTCCATCCCTTGCTGCCACTCGGTGGAATACTCGCGGGAGATGACCGTCTTGGGACACGCATCCACCGCTGCACCGAACATCTCAAAGTGCTTGTGCTCAATGATTCGCGTGTAGGGAACAGCCGCATCGGTGTAGTTGATGACGGCATTGCCCTGGTAGTTGGGCGTGTCCAGCACCTCGGTCTCAAAGCGGACTGTGCGGTATTCCAAGTGTCCGAGCCGGTAACCGAAGTACTCGTCTATGGAACCGGTATAGACTACCTTGTCGGCAAGGGTATCGAACTCGGTTTTACGGGCAAGATAATCAGTGTTCAAGCGAGTATCGCAGCCGTCTAACAGTTTGTTGATAAGCAGGTTATACCCGCCAATGGGTATGCCTTGGTACGGGTCGTTGAAGTAGTTGTTGTCGAAGACCATACGCACGGGCAGGCGGCGGATAATGAAAGCGGGCAGGTCCGTACAGGGTCGTCCCCACTGCTTCTCGGTGTAACCCTTGATAAGCCGCTCGTAGATGTCGCGTCCGACCAAGGTGAGTGCTTGCTCCTCCAGATTGGCAGGCTCGCGTCCGTTGAGGGCTTGCAGGGCTTCGGCGCGTTGTTCGTCTATCTTGGCTTGTGCTTCGGCGGGGGTGATGACACCCCACATTTCGGCAAAGGTGTTCATATTGAACGGCAGGTTGTAGAGGTGTCCGCGGTAGTTGGCTACGGGCGAGTTGGTGTAGCGGTTGAATTCGACCAGCGAATTGACAAACTGCCATACTTGGCGGTTGTCGGTATGGAAGATGTGCGCCCCGTATTTGTGTACGTGGATGCCCTCTATTTCCTCGCAGTAGATGTTGCCGCCGAGGTGGGGACGGCGGTCGATGACAAGGACACGCTTGCCTGCTTGGCGTGCGCGGTAGGCGATGGTGGCTCCGAACAAGCCTGCACCCACTATGAGATAATCGTATGGTTTCATGTTATGTTGCTTGGTATTGTATTTGTTTGCTAATGCTATCTTTTCGGTAAGGTCTCGGGAATCGCCTACTAATCACCTACTTTTGATACGACAAGGTTTCTGTGTTCATTGCCTGAATAAACGGACGTACAGCCAACGCATGATGGTGTCCAATGTGTGGTTGATGTGCTCCAAGCAGGGCGACCAGCGGCGGTGGTGGCGGTGCCAGTAGGCGATGTAGTCGATATGGAGCAGTTTGTTTTCGGGATAAAGGTGCGGGTGCAAGTCCAATTCGGCGCAGACGGGCGTCAGTTTGTCGTCCAAACGCTGCAAGTCTTCCACACGGAAATCACGGCGGGGCATATCCAAGAGGTAGAGTTTGTAGAGGATACGCAGGCGGTTCTCGAAGTACTGCTTCATAAAGGCGGCGCGTATGGGGGTGAGTGTACTGCGGTGTGTGCGGTAGTAGTTGAGCATATTGTCTGTAACTTTCTCCAATTGGGGTAGCGACTTCATAATGACTTCGGGTGCCATAGTCTGTCCCGCACGGTCGAGGTTGTACTGATAGACGTTGAGGTTAAGGAAGAGAATGGTCTTGGCGTGGAATACGGGGAGTGATGCCCACTCGGTGTCGGTGTAGGAGATGCCCTCCGTTTGGCGGTAGCCCATTTGGCGCAAGAGGTCGGTGCGATAGGCGAGGGCGTGCATGAGGAAGAAACGGATGTATTTGTCTTTCAGTACGTTGTCCAAGTCGTACACCTTATTGTATGTGTAAGGTTCGCGCCCCATAGTGTTGTAGCGTACCACCTCGCGGCTGCCATTGGATCCGAGTTGGGTGAAGTGTGTGATGACCATGTCTGCATCTTGCTTGCCGAGGCAAAGGAGCATCTCGTCCAGTGCCTGCGTGTCGAACCAGTCGTCGGAGTCCAACACCTTGATATACTTGCCTGTAGCCACAGGGAGTGCGGCATTGATGGTGGAGCCGTAGTTGCCGTTGGGTTTGTCTATCACACGTATAATGCCGGGGTATTGTGCCTCGTACCGATGCCCCACAGCGGAGGAGTTGTCCTTGCTGCCGTCGTTGACCACAAGGACATCCAACAGGTCAGCGTGCTGCGCCTTGATGAGCGAGTCCAGACAGCGTGGCAGGAGGGCTGCCATATTGTAGGTAGGGATGATGATGGAGAGTAGTTTCATGGTTTCTGTTTATTAGTACAATTTAGAAGAAACGCAGGCTATCCGTGTCCATGTGGACTTGCCTGTGAGCCTCGTCGGGAATAGCCATATAGTCTCCGTATATCTTACGCAGATAAGCGTCCGTGTCGTGAGGAACGAAGAAAGATTTTCCTTCAAACGAGGCTTCTTTGAGAGGGAATATGTC
>CAKVBV010000074.1 GCA_934725535.1 uncultured Bacteroidales bacterium
TGATATAGCCTGCAACAAGTCCGCAGAGGGTAGGGTCTTGCTCCACGGCAAAGACAAAAGGGCGCATGGTGCGGGACTGCCCTGCGTAGAACAGGTATGCTTCCCGCGTCTGGAACCACGTGGCATACGGAGACTGCTCGACAAGCGTATCCCATGACTGCGGGGAAATGTCAGTATAGCGGGTGAGCAGCCGTATCATAGTCAGCCGATGATAGAGAGAATGTCAGCAGGTTGATGGGCGAGGTGGTCGGGATGGGCAGCCTTCAAGTCGCTTTCCGAACAGAAACCCCAAGTGCAGGCAATGACAGGCAGTTGCGCATTGCGGGCTGTTTCTATATCTACTAAAGAGTCGCCGATGTACCATGTCTGTTGGGAGGTGCCGAGACGGGTGAGGATGTCGTGGACGATTTGCGGGTCAGGCTTGCGGGGAACATCGGGACGCTCACCGAAGACGACATCGAAAGTGTTCGGGAAGAAATGTTCAACCAACCGGGCAGTAGCCGCCTGGTATTTGTTGGAGGCTACGGAAAGACGGTAACCGCGCTGTTTGAGGGCTTGTAGCAGTTCGGGAATACCCTCGTAAGGCTGCGTGTGGACACTGTTGTGGGTATCGTAATAAGGCACGAAGACTTCGCGCAGGCGGAGGACAGTGGCTTCGTCTTTGTGTCCGACGGGCAGGGCACGCTCAATGAGACGGTTGACACCGTTGCCCACAAGGTGCGGGTATTCGTCCAAGTCGTGCAGCGGGAACCCAAAGGCGGCTAAGGCATGGTTGCAGGCAGTACCAAGGTCGGCAATGGTATTGAGTAAGGTACCGTCAAGGTCGAAGATACAGACTCCCCCTGCCCCCTCAGAGAGGGGGTGAACAGTACTATCCATGGACTCCCCCTGCCCCCTCAGAGAGGGGGTAACTGCCTCTGAACTATTTACGATTTGCATATTTACGATGTGCGGTTTCAAATTAAAAATTGCAAGTATCGGCTGCCATACTAATTTGATGCCTTACTGCAGAAACTATTTAATATCTTCTTTATGACGACCTAATATCTTCTTTATGACGACGCGAGCCGCGTCGTCCCCCAACAATGTCTGCCAATTACGCATTGTGCCATTACGCATTACGCATTGCGGTGCGTTGGCGGAGGGCTTCGTAGAGCATAATGCCGGCGGCTACGCTGACATTGAGACTCTCAATAGGTCCGTGCATGGGGATACGCACTTGGTCCGTGCATAGGCGCAAGTTGGGTTCGTAGATGCCGCGGTCTTCACTGCCCATGACAATGGCAAGGGGCGTGGTGAGGTCGGTGTCCGTATAGTTGTGGTCGGCATGTTCGGTGGCTGCCACCAGTTTGATACCTGAGTCACGGAGGTATTGCAGGCACTGCTGCAGGTTATCCACCTTGCAGACGGGCAGGGAATGGAGTGCGCCCGCGGAGGTCTTGACTGCGTCACCGTTGATGCTGACACTGCTACGGGCAGCGACAATGAGTGCATCGGCTCCCGCACAAGCACAGGTACGGGCTATGGCTCCGAAGTTGCGGACATCGGTGATGCCGTCCAACACCATGAGGAGGGGCGTTTTGCCCTCTTCAAAGAGGGTGGGGATGATGTCCTCAATACGGTGAAAATCAATGGGTGAGAGGAACGCAATGACCCCCTGATGGTTCTTGTCGGTATATTGATTGAGTTTCTCGAGGGGCACTTTCTGCACGGGCGTGGTGGTGCCTTGCAGGCGTTTGAGCAGTTCACGCCCCGTGGCGGAGGTCATGTCGCGCCGCAGAAGAATCTTGTCGAGCGTCTTGCCGGCTTCGATAGCCTCAATGACAGCACGTGTGCCGAAAATCATTTCCTTTTCCGGCACACGGCGTGTCTCGTATTTGGGTTTGTCGGGATTGAACATAGCGGTTATGCCTTGGCTTTCAGTTCTTTAAGGATTTGTGCGCGTACGTAGTTGTCAAGGCGACCGTAGATTTTGCGTTTGCCCGTGCGCGGGTCAAGCGGAGCGTCTGCTTCGGGGTGCTTGAGTTGGTTTTCCCAGCGGCTGACCCATTGGGGACGGGCGGGATTGTGGTCTGCGAGTTGCTCCTTGGTCATCCGGCATGCCTGTTGGAAACGCTGGATTTTAGCCAGTTCGGCACCCGTGGCAGGGCGTTTCTTCCAGTCGCGGGGGTTGTGGACGGTGTATGCCTCGGCAGCGCATAGACCTGTCTGAATGCCATCGGGGGTGTAGGTGCCTTTCTGGCGGTAAATCACTTGCTCCTTCTTGGAGAGTTTGCCCCGCACGGTATCCACGGGGTGAGAAAATTCGATGTAAGCCATAAAAGTTATTTACGATTTGGTTATTTACGATTTACGATTTGCATATCCTCCTACAAAAATCGTGCCAATCACATACTAATCACATACTAATCACATACTAATCACATACTAATCTCATAGACTTAGCCCGATGACCTCCCAAACCCCTCCAAAGGAGGGGCTCAATAGAATGTACCAACAAGATGTGTGATTCAGCGGTGTGGCTGTTCGGTAAAATGTGTTGTGATGTTGTGTATGTTGTAAAAAAACAGTAACTTTGCAGCCCTAATTAGTAGAATATGAAAGAGCGTATTCAAAGCCTGTTGCAGCAGGTACAATCGATGCAAGCCAATAGTGCCGAGGAACTGGAGGCACTGCGTATCAAGTATATCTCCAAGAAAGGAGAGATAACGGAATTGTTCAATGAGTTCCGCACGGTGCCGAAAGAGGAGAAAGCCACCATCGGTCAGCCGCTGAATCAGTTGCGCCAGTTGGCGGAGGCGCGTATCAACGAGTTGCGCGAGCAGTTGGAGGCACGCGGTGCACAACGCGACGGGAAAGATGCGTTGGATTTGACCCGTACTCCTGACCCTATCGAGTTGGGTACGAGGCACCCGCTGTCGTTGGTGCGCGAACAGATTATAGACATCTTCTCGCGTGTCGGTTTCACGGTGGCGGAGGGTCCTGAGGTGGAGGACGACAAGCATGTGTTCTCGCTGCTGAACTTCGCGCCTGAGCACCCTGCGAGAGATATGCAGGACACCTTCTTCATAGAGAAACAGCCGGGGGTACAGTCGCCGCAAGACATCTTGCTGCGCACGCATACATCGAGTGTTCAGACGCGTGTGATGCTGAGCCAGAAGCCGCCAATCCGCGTGCTTTGCCCGGGGCGTGTGTACCGCAATGAGGCTATCTCTGCGCGTGCGCATTGCTTCTTCCACCAAGTGGAGGGGCTGTATGTGGACAAGAATGTCAGTTTTGCCGACTTGCGCGAGGTGTTGCTGTATTTTGCCAAGGAGATGTTCGGTCCTGATACTCAGATACGTCTGCGCCCGTCGTATTTTCCGTTCACGGAGCCTTCGGCAGAGATGGATATATCCTGCGACCTGTGCGGCGGCAAAGGCTGCTCGTTCTGCAAAGGCACGGGTTGGGTGGAGATACTGGGCTGCGGTATGGTGGACCCGAATGTGCTGGAGGCTTGCGGTATAGACTCCAAGGTGTATTCGGGCTATGCCTTCGGATTGGGCGTGGAGCGTATCACCAACCTGAAGTACCGCGTGAAGGATTTGCGCCTGTTCTCGGAGAATGACGTGCGTTTCCTGCGGCAGTTTGAGAGTTGCTGAGGTGCGTGAGGGGGAGAATGACGACGCGAGCCGCGTCGTCCCCAAAGTCGCGTCGTCTCTCAAAGCCGCGTCGTCCAAAGAAAGAGATAGTGCCCTTACGCGCTATCTATGATAATGCCATGATGTTTGAAGACATCGCTATTATTTTGAATAACAAACAAATATAAATATGAAAAGAATAACTTTTTGTGTAATGACATGTATGCTCCTCCTATTGGGGGGCATAATGGTGAACGGGTACGCAAGTACCATTACGTGGATGGTCAATGGCAGTGCCTATACCACCACGACATCCACTACCGGTAAAGTAGGCGCACTGCCGAAGACCGACCCGACTTCTTTCAATGCCAACTATCCTTATTTCGAGGGTTGGTTTACCACTCCTGCCGCAATGGACGGTGCACCCGATGAGACGGCACCTGCTACACAGGTTACTACCACCACTGCTATTACGGGCGATGTTACATTCTATGCCGTTTTCACCAATGCCATTGACGGCGTTGCTCTGAAGAAAGCCACCTCTATCAGCAACGGCGATGTGGTGTATCTGGCTTCTTCGGACAATGCAGCCGGGCTGGGTGTCATAGGAGCAGGACTATATGTGAGTACCTACCAAGCCTACTACAAGGACAGACCGCATACCGATTGGATACCCTTTGTGGTGGATGGCTCTGCCGATAATTTCGTCTTGAAGAACAGTGATAAAGGCGGCATCACGATTACCAATGCATCGTTCACACTCGGCAAAGAGCCTTATTCGCAACTGCACTTCCACAAAGACGGGTATTTCATATCTAAAGACGACTTGGTGCTGATGAACCGTACGAAAGCCATCGGGTATCCTTCAAGTTACGTGGGCAGTTCGCTATATACCTTATTCTATATGTACAAGCGCATCACGCCCGGGTACGTATCCACCACCTGCTCCGATGGTGTTACTGTTGCGCTGACCCCTGCCGAGGAGACCATTAACATAGGTGCTAACGGTACTGCCACTACCACCATTGCTTGTGCCAAGACCGGCGGGCAGGGAAACGGCTCGTGGAGTTACGAGGTGTCGCCTGCCACGGGCAACTATGACGGCACTACCTTTACGGCTACAGCAGCAGGTACATACACCATCTATGCTACTTATACAGAAACATGTAACAGCGTGGGCAAGACCACTGTGGTTGTTACTGCCATACCTACCGTTGCTTTCACTACGGCACCTGCTGACCCTATAGTATTCCCGACCGTGGAGTGCGGCGAGACCACTGCTATGAGCGACAAGAAGGCAGTTGCCGTATTTGGTTATAACTTAATGGGGGGGGGTAATTGCTTCAGTATCAAGCAGTTATAAAATAGCACTATCCGCAAATGCTGCTTTGTCTGATTATGCACAATCCGTCACAATACCTGCCAATAGCACCGGCAAGATAGACGCTGCCAACACCACTATTTATGTCATAGCCTGCCCGCCGCAGAACAGTACGGCACCTACTACAGGCACACTCACCATCACCGCTACAGGCGGCAACACGATTACAGCCAATCTCTCGACACCCGATATTACGTGTTCGGGTTATACACTCTCTCTTAACAACAACGGTACAGTAACCACCGCGGGCGTGTATTGCGCAGGTTCACCTATTGCCAAGCCTGCCGATGCCACTATCAGTGCCGACTGCCCATACACTTTCGATGGC
The DNA here is from genome assembly GCA_934725535.1 of uncultured Bacteroidales bacterium. Lineage (GTDB taxonomy): Bacteria > Bacteroidota > Bacteroidia > Bacteroidales > Paludibacteraceae > Colicola. The sequence goes on from CAKVBV010000074.1 coordinate 5,330, forward strand.
TGGTCGGAAACTCCCGTCGAAAACGGCAGCAGCACTTACACCAAGATAGACTTCGGCACCTATACTATGCCCAAGGGCAACACTACTCTCTATGCCGTCTATAGTCAGACAGAGGGTAGCAAGATATATGGTACAGAGACTATTGTGGCGGCAACAGGGTGGACATCTGTTAGTGGCTTCAAAGCAACCAATGAGCAAACGGCTACCAACTGGACGTGGAACAGAACACAATCCTATCAGAATAATTATATATATATAGGTGCTGCGTATAAATACATGCTCCTCTTCAGATACCATTCTCTGACTATCAATATAAAAGACAGTTACGATGTGTCGTCTATCTATGTGGCCATGAACGCGGCACAGAAATCCTTCGGACAGTACTTTGGCAATGCTGGCATTACGGGAGCCACCAAGGTGCCTGACGGGGACAATTATATCCTCACTCCTACGGCAAACAGTATTGTTATCAGTCAGTCCTATCAATGTTATGTGGACAGTTTTGTGGTCAGTTATAGCACGGGTGAGATGACGACCACTTACTACTCAGACCTTGCCTGCGGGTACACCACGAAAGAGGTAACTGCCGACGAGACGATGACGGATATTGTCAATCAGAATATGGACGTTATCGTCAAGAACGGTGCCACCCTCACTGTTGCAGGTACGTCGCAACTGCACCACCTCTCTATCGAGGGCGGTGCAACGGTGGTTTTGCCAAACAATGCCGCCCTTACGGTAGCTGGAATGTATCTTGCAGGCGGTTGGGTGACTATCAATGGTGCAGAGACCTACGATATGCCGCGTCTTTATATAAAGGACGGTAGTACCCTCGCCGCAGACAACGACTCTATCTTCCTCGACCTCACTATTGACAAGAGCAACTACTACCCGTTTGCCGTGCCTTTCGATGCCAAGGTCAGCGATATTCGCTATGCCGATGCGGAACTGGCAAAGGCTGCCACCTACGGTACACACTATGTGGTTAAGACCTACGATGGTGCCTCGCGCGCTACCGGTACAAGTGCCGGCAACTGGGTGGCACTCGCTACCGGCGAGACGCTCACCTCCGGCACAGGCTACATCATCACCGCTGTACCGCGCTCGGGGGACACCCGTACTGTCATCCGCATACCGATGGCATATACCAATGGCAGCACTCCGCGCAACACTGTAGCCGTTACGGCTTATAACAACAGCGGCGCAGCCAAAGAGAACAACATCGGTTGGAACTTCGTTTCCAACCCCTATATGACCTTGTTCCATGCCGCCCAACTGACAGGCATTGCCAACCTGCTGTATGCCCAAGTGCCCGAATACGACTTCTCGGATTACAAGGCAGTTCTGCTGAAAGAGACGACCCTTCGTCCCGAATGGGGCTTCTTTGTGCAAGTCCCCGAATCGGGTACACTCAACTTTGCCGCAGAAGGGCAGAAACGCAATGCTCCGATGCTTGGCAATACGGAAGATATGACCACTTACCTCACCGTTTATCTCACCAACGAGACCTATACGCTCTCCGACCGACTCGGATTAGTCATCAACGACCGCTATACAGCCGACTACGAGATAGGGGCAGACCTTGAGCGTATGTTCGGCGAAGCCTACACACTGGCAACCTACACCGTTATGAACGGCGTGCGGTTGGCCTTCAACGCGCTCCCGTTATCGGAGGTGGAGAAAAGTGTTGCCATTGGCTTCCGTGCTCCCGAGACGGGTGAATACACTTTCGCTATCGACCCTGACCAAGACACGGTGGGCATCAAGCAGATAGAATTGTACGACAGCGAGGCTGATATTGTCACCAATTTGCTGTTGTCAGACTATACTTTCAGCGTAGCCGAACCCACGCAGTCTGACGCGCGTTTCACTATTCGCATCGTATTCCATAGTAGCGTACCATCGGCTGTTGATGACATCTCCGGTGCACCACAAGGCACAAACAAAATTGTGCGCGACGGACATCTCTATATTCTGCATAATGGCAAGATGTACAACGCGACCGGCTGTATGATTGGCAGATAATGACCTATTATATTTGTTGCCAACCCATGAGAATCACCATAAGCGTTATTGTAATGCTGCTGACAATCCTGTGCAAACCTCTCTTTGCGCAGGATTGTCAGTGGGTACCTATGCAGGCGGATGTCTTCCTCGAGCAAACGATTGTCAATCCATCGCCTGTACTTGCAACCGAGGCTACCACCACCTACGACACACCTGCCGACAATTCCCCTGACAGAAAGCATATCGGCAACCGTCGCAATGCTAACGACCCTTTTGGCGGTGCCACGATTGATGATGTGGACGACCCAAAAGAACCTGGCTTGCCTGTAGGCGATGTGCCGGTAGGTTTTTTGCTGCTCCTTGCTGCGTTTTATGTCCTGTATATGAGGCTGCAATCGCGGCAATTATACTCAGACAGTATAGATGAATGAGCGGGTGGATAACGGGTGGATAGCAAGTGGATAACACACAGACGCAAACACCCGATGAACCATGATTTTTTGTAAAGTGTTGTGTGTTTCAGATATTTTGTGTAATTTTGCGAACCTAACAGGACAAGATATGCAGTATATAGGAATCATACCGGCGCGCTATGCAAGTACGCGTTTTCCAGGGAAACCCTTGGCGGACATCTGCGGGAAACCGATGATTCAGCGTGTGTATGAACAGGCGCGCAAGGTGCTTGATACGGTGATAGTGGCGACAGATGATGAGCGTATCTATGACTGCATGAAAGGCTTTGGCGGACAGGTAGTGATGACTTCGCCCAATCACAAGTGCGGTACCGACCGTGTGGAGGAGGCTTATGAGATATACAAACGGGGACAGGCACAGCCTTTGACAGATGAGGAGGTGGTGGTAATAAACATCCAGGGCGATGAGCCGTTTATCCAACCTGCTCAGATAGAGGCGATTATGTCGTGTTTTCCGACAGAGATAGCGACGTTGGTGAAGCCGTTTACAAAGGAGGATACATGGGAGGATTTGGAGAATCCGAACTCACCTAAAGTGGTGTGGTCGGAGCAGACAGGTGAAGCAATATACTTCTCGCGCAGCGTGATTCCGCACTTGAGAGGCGTGGACAGGTCGGATTGGTTGCTGCGTGGGAAGTTTTATCGGCATATCGGCATGTATGCGTACCGCGCTGACGTGCTGAAACGTATCACACGTATGCCGCAGACACCGTTGGAACTGGCAGAGAGCCTCGAGCAACTGCGTTGGATAGAGAACGGAGTGAAGGTGAAGGTGGCGGTATGTGAGACCTATTCGAAGGGGATAGACACGCAGGAAGACTTGGAAGAGGCTGTCAAGTACATGAAAATGAAGTGAGAAAACAAATAACTATCAGAATAAGAAACATATAATTACCACGAATTAACCATTAATTTTTCAGTGGGGTAGGAGCGGTAAGTGTGCGAAAGGATTGATAATTAATTAAAAAAAAGAGCGTATGAACAATACACCGACTCCCCATATAGGGGCTCAGTACGGCGAGATAGCCGAGACTGTGATTATGGCAGGCGACCCTCTGCGCGCAAAACTGATGGCAGAGAAGTTTTTGGACAATGCGGTCCAATTCAATAATGTACGTGGTATGCTTGGGTTTACAGGCACTTACAAAGGCAAGCGGGTAAGTGTGATGGGGCATGGAATGGGTATCCCGTCGATAGGCATATACAGTTATGAGTTGTATAATTTCTATGGCGTGAAGACCATTATCCGCGTGGGCAGTGCAGGCAGTATCCACAAAGATTTGCATATCGGGGACCTTGCCATAGCCATGGGTGCATGCACGAACAGCAACTATGCTGCACAATACGAGTTGCCCGGGACGTACGCACCTATTGCTGATTTCGACCTTTGTCGCCGTGCGGTAGAGGCGTGTGAGAAGTTCGGCTATCACTACAAGGTTGGCAATGTGTTCTCATCGGATACGTTCTACACTGAGAATGCACACAATGACAAGTGGATAAATATGGGTGTCATGTGCGTGGAAATGGAGGCTCCCGCGTTGTATATGAATGCGGCACGCTCAGGCAATAAGGCGTTGGTAATCTGTACAATAAGTGACAATATACTGACCGGTGAAGTGACGACAGCAGAGGAGCGTCAGAACAACTTTACCCAAATGATGGATGTGGCGTTCAGCCTTGTGTAAGGCGTGACGGTTGGGCAATTTGAAAATCTGCAAATTAGATGATTTGAAAATTGTTTCAACGGAATGAAAAAGTGAAAAAAGCGGTTTGCTATTTGTGTATGTCGCGGAAAAGCAGTACCTTTGCAGCCGCTTTTTGGAAAGTTGTCTGAGTGGTCGAAAGAGCCGCACTCGAAATGCGGTGTACGCATTACGTCGTACCGGGGGTTCGAATCCCTCACTTTCCGCAAGGTCATAAGTTTATGGGGAGAGCTTGATTGAGAATATCAATCGGCTCTATAGTGTCCATTTAGAAACGCAATTTTGGGGTATATTTTTGCCCCCCTGTCAGCCCTTGTTGAGGGTACCGAAACA
>CAKVBV010000075.1 GCA_934725535.1 uncultured Bacteroidales bacterium
CTTATATCTCTCTTATAACTCTTTTGTGCCCTGTCTATCCCTTGCTCATCCCTTGCGTATCCCTTGCTGTTTTGCCCGTATATGCTCGGGACCGGCGTATAGGATAAGTGAATATAAGTTCCCCTCCAATTCACGCTGCAAAATTACTGCCTTTCGCCCCCGCGGGCAATACCGCATTTTACTGAAATTCCGCTCCCCCATATCCCTTGAAATAGGGATTTGCATGGCTGTGGACACCGCCAATGATATGATTATTAGCCTTTATTATGGGTGCGGTTGCCCTGTTGCTTGGGTCTTTGATTTGTACATTCCAATAAGTTGTAGTACCTTTGCGCGCCCTTTGGTGTGAGGACCTGCCATAAGGCAGATGTGTATGTAAATAGACGTGTTGGTCGTCTTGCGTTTATCACACAAGACATTAAGAGGGAATCGGGTGCAAATCCCGAACAGTCCCGCTGCTGTAAGTTTAGAGCAATGTACCATTGCACTTTTTGGCAAACAAGCCACTGTTGGAGGTCAACTCCAATGGGAAGGCACCACAGAGCAAACAAGTCAGAAGACCTGCCAACCACGTATGTCAATTCGGTTTTCGAGGAAAAAGCATCAGACAAGACCACACATCTCTCTTTATGGGAGACGTATGAAGTGTGCCGCACCCCCTCCTTTTGAAGGAGGGGAAGGGGGAAGTCCAGCCGTTTGACATTCGTCATACGGCTTTTTTGTGTCCGTTTGTGTCTGCCCTACACAATATATGACAGGCTATCGGAGGCAGGAAGATAATATACAGAATAATCAACAAATAAACTTATAAACAGTACAAATGAAGAAAACTCTTCTCTGTATGGCAGCATGCGCATTCATGCTCCATACGCAAGCGTCTGCCTCGCAGACAACGCCTGTCCTCATGCCGCAGTTTGGCAAACAGGTCATCAATGTACAGCCCGGCGATACACTCACGTATCTCGACTACAAGGGCTATGACAAAATGACGGCAACAACGGCAAGCAGCGCTTTTGCCACCACCATCTTCCGTCCCGCACAGGAGGGGTATCGTATCTACATCGACTTCGATACGGTGCATGTGGTACAGGTTGCCAACAGCAATCCTACCTGTCTCAAAATCTACAACGGCATCTTCGACACGCTCAGTGTAACCTATCCCACAGCGTACCGGGAATATACCAAGACCGTCTTCCCATGTACCGCCAGCCAGTTGGATTCTCTCACCATATCTTCCAACGTAGGTGGTCTGTTCCGTCACAAGACCTACCTCTCCACCGACCCGACGGGTGCGCTGTCCTGCTGCTTCAGTTTCGGCGGCGCACGTGTCTCCTTTGGCTGGAATGCCAAAGTCTATGCGTTGCCCGACAACGCGCAAACCGTAACGGCAGTGGTACCTGACTACTCCAAGGTCGCTGCCGACCTCTATGCGGGCAAAACCGATGTCAGTCTCGCTGCTTTCTCGTTGCTCACAGAGGGGGCTGCGCCTGTCGATACGCTGATCGGCATCTCTTTCACCCTCACCGACAAGACCGTCTTCGACCCCGCACTGCTGCGCCTGTACACAGGCAATGCCGAGCGCACTGTCCTGCCGACGCCATCGCACCCCTACACCGGTATCAGCACACAGATTGAGACCACCTTCGCAGAAGCAAACGGAGTTTACACCCTCACATGCAAGCAACCGTTAGAGTTGGCGGACAACATCTTCTGTATCGGCGGCGATGTTCTCTCGACTGCACCATGGGACGCTGTATCTGCCCTCACCATCACATCTGTCAGCACCAAGAAAGGCACTGTCTCGGTAGCAGCCACTACCCCCGTGACACAGAAAGTACAAGCCACAGTCGCGTTGGAAGAAGGCAAGAACCAAGTCATTGACGTGAACCGTACCGACATACGCTTCTATGACAACGGCGGTGTGGAAAACAAATACACCAATCAGACCAAGGCGGGCTGCGTTACTTTCCGCCCTACCACCACGGGCATGCGTGTGCAACTGGACTTCCTGACCATCGCCATCGCTTCGCGCGACACGCTGTGTGTCTATAGCGGCACCGAGACTACCGATGCCAACCTGCTCTATACGGGCAAGAACGGCGACCGTAATATACGTATCAAGAGTCTGGCTGCCGACGGCGCACTCACGGTTCGCTTTGCCACCAAGGCTACCGACCTGTCCCTGTCTTCCTACAACGGCTGGGAGGCAACGCTCTGCGAGTTCGAGCCTAAGGATATGGTTATCACCTCGTCTGCCGTTACCAAAGAAACCGCTACACCGGTCTGCGGCACCAAAAATGTGCAGGTACTCCACTTCGTACTCAGTGCCGAGAACACCGAGCAGCCGCTGCAACCCCGCGAGTTCGGCTTCAACACCAACGGCACCTTCGCCGCTATTGACAGCGTAAAACTCTACTACACAGGCAATAGCAGCAAGTTTGCCACTACCAATCTCCTTGCCGAGACCGACGTTACCGCAAACGAGTTCACCCTCATCCCCGCAGCAATGGATGCCTTCAAGGAGGGCGAACACCACTTCTTCGTTGTGGCGGACATCAGCGACAAAGCCGCTACCGACGACCTTGTTGACATCAACATTGACCGTGTCGCATTCGCAGACAACAGTTCGTATCGTGATTTCAACAACCCGACCTCGGGTGTGAAGGTGCTGAACAGTATCGCATCCGTCTGCGACGAGCATACATACACCATCTCCGGCAAATGGCAGTTCACGCACACTGCTGCCAAAGCCGAAGACTGGCCCACCGTTGCGGGTGGCTACACCATGGAGATATGCGACCAAGTTACTACCTTCAAGCCTGCCACTGCAGATGCCAAGTTGCAGATGGAGTTCTCCTTGTTTGACATCTTCTATGCCAACGACCCCTATGGCTTTGACACCAACAAGGCGCAGTTTGTCATCTACAATGGCAGCAACACCGACGCTGACGTTCTCTTTGAGGTAAACGACCTCACCTCTGCCACTACCCTTCCTGCCACGGTTACTTCCACTGCCGCTGACGGTTCGTTGACGGTTTTCTTCAATGCCAATCCTTCTTTCAAAGGCTACAACAACGCCGGCGGTTGGAAAGCCACCCTCAGCGAAGTAGGCGGCTCCTCCACAGCCGTTCCCTCTGTTTCGGCTGACAATGAGATTGTGAAGTACATCACTCCCGACGGGCAACTGCTTATCCACTGCAACGGCATTCTCTACAACACCGCCGGACAACGCATCGAATAAGTTAATCTCATTTTTGATGTCTTGGCAGTAACAGGTAGCACCGAATTACAAGAGATTACAGCGGGGGCAAACCGCACAGAATGACTTTGCTATCCACCCGCTATCCACTCGCTATCCTCCCGTAGAAGTCTTCCTTTTGCAACGACGGAAAAGGGCTTCTTCGGGAGGGTCGTTTGTGTGCAGTCTGTACTGCAGTCCGTTCTGCAATAAGCACACTTTTCGGATTGCTTACGATGCATCTGAATAGTATGCCTCAATGGGCAAATGAAAATGACGAATTTTGACAAAAACAAGACTTTTAATTTGTCTGTTTGGGAAAAAGATTGTACCTTTGTGCCAAATTTGGTTTTACGAACAGGCATAAAAAAGAGCCTGAATATCAAAGTGAAACACAGATAACAAAAACGGGGACAAAAGGGGAATTGAAACAAAGATTATGCGGACAAAAAGGGGTGGGAATAGACAGAAAAAGATATAAAATATAGTTTAACTTATAAATCAATAAACAATGAAACCAACTCATATTGAGCATCTTGGAATCGCTGTGACAAGTTTGGAAGACGCAATGCCGTTCTTCGAGTTCTTAACCGGTAGCAAATGCTACGCTATTGAAGAGGTTGCTGACCAGAAGGTTAAGACCGCTTTCTTCAAGGTGGGTCAGACAAAAATCGAGTTACTGGAGCCGACATGCCCCGAGTCCACTATCGCTAAATTCATTGAGAAGAACGGTGGCCGCGGCGGCGTTCATCACGTAGCATTCAATGTGGAGAGCGTTGAAGAGGCTCTGAAAGAGGCTGAAGCAGCAGGTATCCAACTCATCGACAAGGCTCCCCGCAAAGGCGCAGAGAACCTGATGATTGCATTCCTGCACCCCAAGAGCACAAAGGGCGTGCTGACAGAGTTGTGCCAACAACCCAAGTAATCAACAACGTACATTGTACAATTATGAATCAAGATAAATTGCAAAAACTGATTGACAATCGCGCAAAGGCAGCAGCCGGAGGCGGCGAAGCAGCAATCGAAAAACATCACGCAAAAGGCAGTTACACTGCCCGCGAGCGTATCAATATGCTCCTCGACGAGGGGTCGTTTGAAGAGGTGAACATGTTCCTCACCCACCGTTGCCATGACTTCGGCATGGAGAAGAAAGTGTTCCTTGGTGACGGTGTGGCAGTAGGTTCGGGTACCATCGACGGCCGTCTGGTGTTCGTGTTCGCACAGGACGCTACCGTTATCGGCGGTTCGCTGAGCGAGACCATGGCGCAGAAAATCTGCAACGTCATGGATATGGCTATGAAACTCGGTGCACCTATCATCGGTCTCAACGACTCGGGCGGTGCGCGTATTCAGGAAGGTGCTTGCGCCTTGGCAGGCTACGCAGAGATTTTCGAGCGTAACATCCTTGCCAGCGGTGTGGTTCCCCAGATTAGCGTCATCTTTGGTCCGTGCGCAGGCGGTGCCGTTTACAGCCCCGCGCTGACCGACTTCATTATGATGACCGAGCAGAACTCGTATATGTTCATCACCGGTCCGAAAGTAGTGAAATCGGTTACAGGTGAGGACGTTAGCGTAGAAGACCTCGGCGGTGCCAAGGTACATGCAACCAAGTCGGGTGTCACCCACTTTGTGGCAGCAACCGAAGAAGAGGCTATCGCACAGGTACGCCGCTTGGTAAGTTTCATTCCGCAGAACAATATGGAGGAGGCTCCTGTGCTCAAATGCACCGACGACCCCATGCGCGTGGAAGAAGGGCTGAACGAAATTGTGCCTGACGACCCGAACAAACCTTATAATATGAAGGACATCATCAACCTGATTGTTGACAACGGCGACTTCATGGAGGTTCAGAAAGACTATGCCAAGAACATCATCTGCGGTTTCGCACGCTTCAATGGCCGCTCGACAGGTATCATTGCCAACCAGCCGAGTTGGTTGGCAGGTGTGTTGGACTGCGATGCCAGCCGCAAGGCAGCACGCTTCGTGCGTTTCTGCGATGCCTTCAACATCCAGATTCTGACCCTTGTGGACGTGCCGGGCTTCTTGTGCGGTACGGGTCAAGAGTACGCAGGTATCATCGACCACGGAGCAAAACTGATGTTCGCTTACGGCGAGGCTACCGTTCCCAAGGTAACAATTACCGTTCGCAAGTCGTACGGCGGAAGCCATATCGTGATGAGTTGCAAGCAGTTGCGCGGCGATATGTGCTATGCATGGCCCAATGCGGAGATTGCCGTAATGGGTGCCGGTGGTGCAGTGGGCGTACTTCAGGCCAAGGCTATCAAGGCTATCGAAGACCCCGAAGAGAAAAAGAAATTCATTGCCGAGAAAGAGGCAGAGTACAAAGACTTGTTCGCAAGCCCGTATCAGGCAGCAAACCGCGGCTACATCGACGACATCATCGAGCCGCGCAACACTCGCAAGCGTATCATTCATGCCTTCGAGAACCTGCAGACCAAGCGCCTGACCAACCCTCTGAAGAAGCATTCAAATATCCCATTGTAGTATGATTTTCCTTGAAGTAAATTCATTTATATGGATGGTGACGGGACTGGGCTTCTGCCTGGTACTCGCGCTATTGTTTGTGTTTGTGTACGTGATGAAGTTGATGGGCTGGATTATGCAACCGCGCGTAAAGCCCAAGAAACAAGCCGAACCGCAGCACTCACAGACCGTGGCACACACCCAGAAAGAGGACAAAGAGCGCATCACCCTGACCGCCGACAGTACGGCAGCCATCGCCTTGGCTCTGCACCTCTACTACAACGGTGTGCACGATGAGGAATCCACAAAAACTATTGTTCAACCCCACCGTACACAATGGAACAACAAGATGTACGGCATGAATAATCTTCACAGATAAGATGAAAGCATTTCAATTTACCATCGACGGCCGCAAATACGACACGACCGTCAACGAGATAGACGGCGGAATGGCTGAGGTAACAGTCAACGGCACCGTTTTCCATGTGGCTATCGACCAGATGAAGAACGCCACCTCTATCAAACCTGCCGCTCCACGCGCTGCCGCTACTCCCGCAGCCGCTCCCAAAGTGGCTCAAGCAGCAGGCACTACCGTAGTCAAGAGCCCCCTGCCGGGTAGTATCGTAAAGGTAGTAGCCGCTGCCGGTCAGTCCGTTAAGCGCGGCGACCTGCTCCTGACAATGGAGTCCATGAAGATGGAGAACCAAGTGCTCAGCGAAGTGGAAGGTACCGTAAAGGCAGTACTCGTACAGCCCGGTCAGAACGTGATGCAAGACGACAAACTAGTTGAGATTGAGACTGTTGCCATTGCAGCCGCACCTGCCGCTGCTCCTGCAGCACCCAAGGCAGCACCTGCTCCGAAGCCTGCTGCTGCTCCTGCTGCCGCTCCCGCCCCCAAGGCGGCTGACGTACCCGCAGGCGGAAAGAAGATTGTCTCCCCGCTGCCGGGAAGCATCATCAAAGTGGTAGTTTCGGAAGGTCAGGCTGTGAAGAAAGGCGACCTCCTGCTCACCCTCGAGAGTATGAAGATGGAGAACTCCGTATTGGCAGAGTGCGACGGCACAGTAACCAAGATTGCCGTTACTGCCGGTCAGAATGTGATGCAGGACGACCTGCTTGTAGTACTCGGATAACCCCTGCCTGATATGGAGCAAGTATTAGAGTTCTTCCAGACAATGGGATTTATGAATATGGACTGGCGTCAAGGTGTGATGCTGCTCGTATCGTTCTTCCTGTTGTATCTGGCCATCAAGAAGCAGTACGAACCGTTGCTGCTCTTGCCTATCGCGTTTGGTATGTTGCTCACCAACCTGCCCAACGCCAATATGTTCAACCAAGAGTTGTGGGACTTGTTCCTTGCAAAGGACCTGTTCTATGACCCTAACGTGGTGAATCCTGATTCTATCACCGATGTATTGGACGCTTTCCGCCACGGTGTGTTGGTGGATGCCGCTCATAGCACCAGCGACATGCTGGCGATAGCCAATCCGTCGTACCATAGTTACGGTGCGGTGATGAAGAATGCCGGTCTGCTTGACGTACTGTATATAGGTGTCAAGGCAGGTCTGTACCCCTGCTTGATTTTCATTGGTGTAGGTGCTATGACCGACTTCGGTCCGCTGATTGCCAACCCTAAATCACTGATGTTGGGTGCTGCTGCTCAGATTGGTATCTTCATTACGTTCCTCTGCGCCAATGCTATCGGCTTCACGCCCGCTGAGGCAGGTTCTATCGGTATCATCGGTGGTGCCGACGGTCCTACGTCTATCTACCTGACGTCCAAACTGGCTCCGCATTTGCTCGGTCCTATTGCTATCGCGGCATACTCGTATATGGCACTCGTGCCGGTTATCCAACCGCCTATCATGAAGACCTTGACCACCAAGAAAGAGCGTCAAATCAAGATGAAACAACTCCGCTCGGTCAGCAAAGTCGAGAAGATTGTCTTCCCTGTTGTCATCACCGCTATCGTGGCACTCGTATTGCCCGATGCCGCTCCGCTGATTGGATGCCTCATGCTGGGTAACCTGATGAAGGAGTGCGGCGTGGTGGACCGTCTGAGCAAGACCGCACAAAACGAGTTAATGAACATCGTTGTCATCTTCCTCGGCTTGTCTGTAGGTGCTACCGCTACCGGTGCTACCTTCTTGAATGGCAAGACGATAGCCATCCTCTGTATGGGTATTGTGGCGTTCAGCCTGAGTACCGCAGGTGGTGTGCTGCTCGCTAAGTTGATGAACCTCTTCTCCAAAGAGAAAATCAACCCGCTCATCGGTTCGGCTGGTGTTAGTGCCGTGCCTATGGCAGCCCGTGTCAGTCAGATTGAAGGACAAAAGGCAGACCCGACCAACTTCCTGCTCATGCACGCCATGGGTCCGAATGTTGCCGGTGTCATCGGCTCCGCAGTGGCTGCAGGTATCCTGCTGTCGATGTTAGGATAATTGCGCTACAGAACAATAAGCCTATTAAGAAAGGCTGCCTCACAGCGGGGCAGCCTTTCTTTTGCTTATTACCTGCCAAAGCAACGACTATTGGCGAAATGGCACGATGCTGTTAATGACAGAACATCATACCTATATATATGCGCGGTCCGTGCGGAGCAAGAAGTCCTGCATTGCGGATAGGAAGCACATAGTCGGCACGTAGTGTAAGGTGCATGTGTGCGGAGACGGCTATCTCCATCCCCACGAAGGGGTCGAGCATAAAATATGTCTGTCTGTTGAAGAGGGCGTGAGGCTCTTCCTGCCAATCGCTTTGTGAGCCCTCCGTGATATATAATGCACGTTGGGCACCTCCTCCAACCGTGGCACCCAAGAAAGGATAGATTTTGTTGCACTGCCAATATGCATCCGCCAATATCCCTCCCCAGCCATTGCGTACGTAACTGCCCGATTGCAAGGTATTTGCCTTGTCAGACATCCATACCGGCATAGTGGATACATATCCCTCGCCACCTATTCGCAGGTGCTTCCACAGATGCACTCTCGCCGCACCTCCGATGCCCATCGTGGCACCATTCATCGTTAACGGAGCCGCGGCGTTTTTTCCATACAAATATCCCGTATGTACCATCATTCCGCCCGAGAAGCCTTGATACACTTCAGCGGCAGCGCACATCTGCGAGACGGATAAGCCGGCAGCGCACAATATAGCCCATAGTCTGCGGCTGCATTTTCGTTTCTTTGATTCTCTATTCACGGTACAAAGGTACGACTTTTTTTCGAGTACACAAAGCGCATAACCGGAAGGCAACCAAACGTCATCCACTCGCTATCCTCCCGCTATCCACCCGTATAAAGTTATGCGCACTACCCCACTCCATTCACAGGAGAGACAGGGAAGATACAGGAAAAAGGCTATGGTAGTTATTATGATGATGCGGACAGATACGACATTGCAATTGTAACGACGCGAGCCGCGTCGTCTCCCAAGCAAAGCATAGTCAGGCGGTTTATGCCAAACCGACCGCAGACGAGGGTGTCCGCGTCCCCTGGCAAGTATGACGATGCGAGCCGATAAGAAGTTCTACTCAAGCCATAGGCTTTCGCTTCGCTACGGCACTCAGTGTGCTGCCTATGACGACGCGAGCCGCGTCGTCCCCCAAGCCGTAACATAACCTTGCGGCAAGGTCGGCTGAATCACATACTAATATCATACTAATCACATACTAATCACATACTAATCACATACTAATCACATACTAATCACATACTAATCACATACTAATCTCATACACTTAACACGAGGAGGACACGACAAACAATGCGCAATGCACAGTGCGTGGTGCGCAATGGTTGTTAGCGGTTAGGGACAATGGGATGTTACGCAATAAAAACAGCAGGAGGACTGCCATTGAGCAATACTCCCGCCTCTACGTTTTATGAAAAACAAAATTATTATGAAATCAGCCTTTTAATCAGCCGTTTACTTTTGCCATGTGGGCAATGAGTTCGAGTACCTTGTTGGAGTAGCCAATCTCGTTGTCGTACCA
>CAKVBV010000076.1 GCA_934725535.1 uncultured Bacteroidales bacterium
TCATGCTCATCGGTGGAGAACTCCACATTCTTGGTCTCTATCGGGTGCACGTTATTGGCATCCAAGAACTTTATAAACTTGCTGTAAATCAAGTCTATACCTTGTCGGATAGCAGCCACATCCTCGGTCTTTTGCATCGCATCCTTGGCGCGTTCAAAGTCGTCCACCAGCGGAAGCATATCTTTGAATATACGCTCACCGGCGGTCTCCATAAGGTCCAGTTTCTCTTTGTTGGTGCGGCGGCGATAGTTGTCAAACTCCGCCATTTGGCGCAGTTTCAAGTCCTCCAACTCTGCCACGCGCTTCTGCAGTTCTGCCACTTTGGCTTGCAGTTCTGCGTCTTCCTCACGCACTTCCGCGTCCGTAGCACTCTCCAGTGACTCTTCCTCTGGAGCAGCCTTTTGCGCCTCCGTTTGCGGGTTCTCTTCGTTCATATTCACCTCTTTAGGTGCTTCGGCACCATGTTTATGTTTGTTTTTTGACATACTGATATTTACAATTTACTTATTTACATTCGTTGTTCACCATTGCAGGGTACACATATTTTGTGCCAATCCGCCATTGCTGTCAATTTGGCAGTAGCGCATACAACCCTGCAAAGGTACTGTTTTTTTTCGGGTTAGGCAATCGCTAACAGAATTATTCAGAATTCGTCCGATATTTGTTTTTTATCCACCCGCTATCCACTCGTAGATTCGTCTTCGTTTTTCGTACGCAAAAAGCATATCTTTATTATATCGGTATTATATCGGTAGCCTGTCAGTAGCATATAAAACCGAGCCTTTTTCGAAGCACCTTCGAACCACCTCCGAACAAAAGCGTATGAAAATACAGGACATTGGCGATGCGAGCCGCGTCGTCCCCCATACGTAGTTACACGCCATACGATTGGGATACGGTTGCCCTGTTATTTCTTCATACCCCTTGCGCATTTCCGAAAAAAGCAGTACCTTTGCGCGTTCATCAATATGAATAGAACTAAATACCAAATATATGAATAAACCTCTTTTAGTTTCATGTTTATCGCTTATGGCTTTGACAGCGTGCACTAAACAGCAAACGACGGGTATTCCGTTGAGTAATCTGGACACCACTGCGGTGCCGCAAAACGACTTCTATCAGTTCGCCTGCGGCGGCTGGATGAAGGAGAACCCGCTGCCCGCGGAGTACAGCCGCTTCGGCAGTTTCGACAAGTTGGCTCTCAACAACCTCGAGCAGGTGAACGGACTCATCACCGACATCGCCAAGGAGAAGCACCCGCAGGGCTCCATCGCGCAGAAGATTGGCGACATCTACAACCTCGCCATGGACACAGCGCGCCGTAATACCGAAGGCACTGCGGCTATCCAGCCCACGTTGGACGAGATTGCTGCCGTCAACAGCCCCGACCAATGGTCAGAGGTCCTCGGCAAGGCAATGGAATACGGCATTTGGGCGATGTATGTGGACGCCGACGCGCTCAATTCGAGCATGAACATCCTCAACGAGTACCAGGCGGGCTTTGCCCTCGGCGAGAAAGAGTACTACCTCGACCAGGACGAGCACACGCAGATGATACGTGCCGAATACCTTAAATATATAGAGAAGATGTTCAACCTCTTCGGCATTGACAACGCCGCCGAGCGTGCGCAGACCGTGCTCCGCCTCGAGACGCGCCTTGCCACTGCCGCCCTCAACAATGTGGAACTGCGCGACCCCGTTGCCAACTACAACAAGATGTCCGTCGCCGACCTGCAGAACCTCGTGCCGCAAGTGGACTGGAACGTCTATTTCGCAGGTATGAACATCAGCCCCGACAGCCTGTCTGTAGGGCAGATACGCCACTTGCAGGAAGCAGGCAAGATGCTGGCAGACGAGCCTTTGGAGGACATGAAGACCCTGTTCACATGGCAAGCCATTGACGGCTGCGCGTCCTACCTCACCGACGAGATTTACACGGCATCATTTGACTTCTACGGGCGCATCCTGAGCGGCCGTCAGGAGCAGAGCCCGTTGTGGAAACGTGCCGTAGGTATCGTCAATGGCACCCTCGGCGAGGCGGTCGGACAGATGTACGTGCAGAAGTACTTCCCCGAGGAGAACAAAGAGCGTATGCTTGCCCTCGTGAAGAACCTCCAGCACGCCCTTGGCGAGCGTATCGAGGCACTCGAATGGATGTCCGATGAGACCAAGGAAAAGGCGCTTGAGAAACTCAATGCCTTCACCATCAAGATTGGCTACCCCGACACGTGGCGCGACTATACCGCACTCGACATCGACCCCGACATCACCTACTACGCCAACCTCCAGCGCGCATCGAAGTTCGAGCAGGACTACAGCCTCAGTTTCCTCGGCAAGCCCGTGGACAAGACGAAGTGGTATATGACCCCCCAGACGGTCAACGCCTACTACAACCCGTCCAGCAACGAGATTTGCTTCCCCGCAGGTATTCTGCAATATCCGTTCTTCGACATGGCGGCTGACGATGCCTTCAACTACGGTGCCATCGGCGTAGTCATCGGGCATGAGATGACTCACGGCTTCGATGACCAAGGCTGCCAGTTCGACAAGGACGGCAACCTCAACAACTGGTGGACGGCAGAGGACAAAGCACGCTTCGACGCACGTACCAAGGTCATGGAGGAGTTCTTCAACAATATCGAGGTGGCCCCGGGTGTACACGCCAACGGTGCCTTCACGCTGGGTGAGAACATCGCCGACCATGGCGGATTGCAAGTGTCGTTCCATGCATTCATGGAGAACGAGATGGCGAAGCCCGAGAGCGAGCGTCTGAAGACGATTGACGGCTTCACACCCGAGCAGCGTTTCTTCCTCGCGTATGCCAACGTATGGGCAGGCAATATCCGCCCTGAAGAGATACTCCAGCGCACCAAGTCCGACCCGCACTCACTCGGTCGCTGGCGCGTGAATGGTGCCCTCCCGCACATCAACGCATGGTACGACGCATGGCATGTCACCGAGGCTTCACCCCTCTACGTCGCTCCAGCCAACCGTGTATCTATCTGGTAATCAACTATCGATAGTTTACTGGTCATCATAAAGTTGACTTTCGTTCCAGACAATGCATTAACGATAAATTAACGGCAATTAACGGAGAATGAGACCTAATAATGTTTTTAATGGTCCTTTAATTGGCTTTAATGGAGTCTCCATTCCTTCTCTGCCAAATCGTTAAATGGCTATAAATGGCAAAATAAATCGTACATCGTACATTCGTAAATCGTAAATAATATGATTAAGCATATCGTATTTTTCCGTCTCCTTGACGAGGCGGAGGGGCATACCAAATTGGAGAACGCCCGAATTATCAAGGACGGACTCCTGTCCTTGCGCGACAAGATAGATGTGTTGGTCAGCGAGGAGGTGGGTATCAACATACCCAACGCCAAGAAGACCGACTACGACATCTGTCTCATCTGCGAGTTCCGCACATGGGAAGATGTGGACACATACCAGAACCACCCCGAGCACCTCAAGGTGGCAGGCTATATCGCCAAGTGCCGCTCTGCCCGTGCCGCTGTGGACTACGAAATGGACTAAACAAGTATTAACCTTATAAACAAAACAATCGTATGAAGAAATTCACAAACGCTCTGATGCTGGGCGCAATCAGCATTGCTACCGTTGTCGCTATGTCCGGTTGCGGTAACGACAAAGAGCCCGAGAAGGCGATGGCAATCACTCCTATTGAGAAGATTGAGAGTGGTAATTTTCACTTCTCAGACACTGTTATTCTGAGTGTTACGGATGCTCCAGTAGGGGGGGGTATAACGTATCAGTGTGATAATGAGTGGGTTGCAGCCATTTCCGGCGACACCTTGTTTGGTAAGCATATTGGTGAAGCAGTGATTACTGCCACTGCAGGGACCCAAAAAGCCATCTACAATGTCAAGGTGACTCCCAGATACACAATGGCTACCGAACCTCTGTGGGATTGGAACTGCACTCCTGCTGAGTTGAAAGCAAAGAAAGGAACAGAACCTGCAGGCGAGAACGAAGGTTCTATATTCTATTCGCAGAATGCTGAAAAGGGAATTTACGAGGCTTACATATTTAAGGAGAACAAATTGATTGCCAGTGCATTGCAGATACAGATTACCTCAAAGGAAATGGTAAACGAGTATTTGTATTTTGCTTTGGAAAGATACCAAGCAGCAGGTATGAGCCAAGACAAGTCCACTATTTATTTCTGCAATGCGGCTACCATTGAAGAAGCAACAATGGTGCTGTTAGTTTATCAAAATCAGAATAGTCTGATTATTGAATATCAGCCCAATTCCCAAAAATCCAATGCTCCTGCATTGATGCCTGCAAAGAAAGGAATGCCTTTATTCCGTTAATTCATTATACATCTTTTGCGCCCGACACACTCGCGCGCAATACATTCAGAGGTTGCATGACAAACGTAGGCAGCCTCTGTTTCGGTTTATCCGAGGTGCGGCTGCCCCGTAATTTTCTACCGCATTTGCACATTCCGAAAAAAAGCACTAACTTTGCGGGCTTTTAGAGATTACAATTTAGATTGTGTTACTACGCACGTATGCAGAAAATCAGAAACATAGCGATTATCGCCCACGTTGACCACGGCAAAACCACTTTGGTCGACAAGATGTTGTACACTGCCCACCTGTTCCGCGACAACGAACAGAAAGGCGAGTTGATACTGGATAACAACGACTTGGAGCGCGAGCGAGGCATCACTATCCTTGCCAAAAACGTCGCTATCGAATATAAGGGCTACAAGATCAATGTGATAGATACTCCGGGGCACGCCGATTTCGGCGGCGAGGTGGAGCGTGTGCTCAATATGGCGGACGGCGTACTGCTGCTGGTGGACGCCTTCGAGGGGCCCATGCCGCAGACGCGTTTCGTACTGCAAAAAGCACTGGAACTCAACCTCAAACCCATCGTGGTCATCAACAAAGTGGACAAACTCAACTGCCGTCCCGACGAGGTGCAGGAGGAGGTCTTCGACCTCATGGCGAACCTCGATGCCACCGAAGACCAGTTGGACTTCCAGACTATCTACGGCTCGGCGAAGAACGGCTGGATGTCCACCGACTGGCGCAAACCGACCACCGACCTGACCGCCCTCATGGACGCCATCATCGAGTACATCCCCGCCCCCGAAGAGTTGGAGGGCACCCCGCAGATGCTCATCACCAGTCTCGACTACAACTCCTACGTCGGCCGTATCGCTATCGGACGCGTCCACCGCGGCACCCTGCGCGACGGTATGAACGTCACGCTCGCCAAGAAAGACGGAAAGATGGTCAAGACCAAAATCAAAGAACTCCACACTTTCCAAGGCATGGGGCACGTAAAGACCAATGAGGTCAAGAGTGGCGACATCTGCGCGCTCATCGGCATCGAGGGCTTCGAAATCGGCGACACCATCTGCGACTACGAGAACCCCGAACCCATGAAGCCCATTGCTATCGACGAACCGACCATGTCGATGATGTTCACTATCAACGACTCGCCATTCTTCGGGCAGGACGGCAAACTCGTCACCAGCCGCCACATACAGGAGCGTCTGAATAAAGAGTTGGAGAAGAACCTCGCCCTCCGCGTGGAGCGCGGCACCACCGAGAACTCATGGCGTGTCTTCGGGCGTGGCGTGCTGCACCTGAGTGTGCTCATCGAGACCATGCGCCGCGAGGGCTACGAACTGCAAGTCGGTCAGCCACAGGTGATTATCAAGGAGATAGACGGCGTCAAGTGCGAACCGGTCGAAGCACTGACCGTGAACACCCCCGAGGAGTGTTCGGGCAAAATCATCGAGTTTGTCACCGTCCACAAGGGCGAGATGACCAAGATGGAACTCGTCAACGACCGTATCCACCTCGAGTTCATCATCCCCTCGCGCGGCATCATGGGTATGCGCACGTATGTAATGAACGTGAGCGCGGGCGAGGCAATCATGGCACACCGCTTCCTCGAATATCAGCCGTACAAGGGCGAGATGCCTGTCCGCGTCAACGGCTCGCTCATCGCTATGGAGGGCGGCACGGCGTCGGCGTATGCGCTCGACAAACTGCAGGACCGCGGACGTTTCTTCATCGACCCGCAGGAGGAAGTCTATGCCGGTCAGGTGGTCGGCGAGAACTCCAAAGAGGGCGACATCGTCATCAACGTGGTAAAAGCCAAGAATCTGACGAACATGCGTTCCAAGTCTGCCGACGACAAGGCAGTCCTCCCACCCGCTATCAAGTTCAGTCTCGAGGAGGCGTTGGAGTACATCAAAGGCGATGAGTACGTGGAGGTTACACCCCACCACATGCGCCTGCGCAAAATCATCCTCGACGAACTCGAGCGCAAACGCGCCAATCGTTAATAAACATCAACGTCCCTACCCCGCCAAAATCGTGCCAAACAGCAACCCATAGGCAAGGGATGCGCAAGGGATAGGCAACCGATAAGTTATTAAAACAAATCAACGAATAAACTAATAAACAAAGAGATATGCAATTTAATCAATCAGAAACCAAAGACCTCATGACCGTGCTCACACTCACCGTGGAGCCCGCTGACTACCAAGAGGCTGTTCAGAAAGAACTCAAACAACTCCGCCAGAAGGCGAATGTCCCAGGCTTCCGCCCGGGTATGGTGCCCGCCGGTCTGATAAAGAAGATGTACGGCAAAGGCGTCATGGCAGAGGTCATCAACAAGACCCTTTCCGATGCACTCGGCAAGTACATCGAGGAGCAACACCTTAATATATTGGGCGACCCCCTGCCCAACGAGGAACTCACACCCAAAGTGGACTTCGACACGCAGGACACCTTCACCTTTGCCTTCGACATCGCACTCGCTCCCGAGTTCGACGCCACCCTCAACGGGCACAACAAACTCACCCACTACAACATCGAAGTCTCCGACGACATGGTCAACAAGCAAGTCGAGAGTTACGCACAGCGTTTCGGCGACTACGTAGAGGCTGACGAAGTGCAGGACGGCGACGTCATCAAGGGGTTCCTCACCGAGCAGCGCGAGAACGGCATGACTAAGGAGAACGCCATGCTCAACCCCCAATACATGGTGGATAAAGAGCAAGCAGCACTCTTCATAGGAGCCAAGAAAGGCGATGTCATAACTTTCAACCCGCAGAAGGCATTCCAAAACGAAGTGGAAATCAGTTCCTTGCTTGACATCACCAAGCAGGAGGCAAAAGAACTGACCTCGGACTTCACGTTTGAAATCCAAGGTATCACACGCCATCAGGCTGCCAAAATCGACGGCGAACTCTTTGCCAAGGTATATGGCGACAACGCTATCAAGGACGAAGCGGACTTCCGCGCACATGTCAAAGCCGAGATAGAGGAGAATATGGCGGAAGACAGCGAATACAAGTTCGGACTTGATGCCAAAGCGGCTATCATGAAGAAGATGGAGGGGCTCACATTCCCCGAGGACTTCCTCAAACGCTGGCTGCACGCCACCAACGAGAAACTCACCGACGAGGAGATTGACAAGGACTTCCCGCAGATGATTGAGGAACTCAAGTGGCACTTGGCTAAGGAGCAACTTCTCAAGAAGTACAACATCAACATCGAGAAGGAAGACGTAGAAGACTACGCCAAGAAGGTAGCCAAGATGCAGTTCATGCAGTACGGTCTCATGCACGTGGACGATGCTTACCTGACCAACTACGCACAGCAGATGCTCAAGGACGAGAACCAACTCCGCGGCATTGTCGAGCGCGTAGCCGAGCAGAAGATTTACGCTGCCGTCAAGACCGCAGTCAAACTCGAAGAGAAATCCATCTCCCACGACGACTTCGGCAAACTCTTCGCATAAATCACTCAATATTTTATTACAAGCAACGGAGACTGCCTGACAAATGTAGGCAGTCTCTTGTTTTATGTATCATCATTGAGAAGGAATGGGCGATTCCTGCGTGTTACAAGCACCTCCATTTGCAGAAATGAGATGTTTTATGTACCTTTGTACGCTGAAAGAGAATGGAAATAAGTATTGGCTATGTATTTTGACGAATTAGCATTATCAGACGATGTATTAGACGCGCTGTGGGATATGCACTTTGACACATGCACTCCCGTGCAGGAAAAGACCATACCCGTTATTTTGGAAGGAAAAGACGTTATCTCGTGCGCCCAGACGGGCACCGGCAAGACGGCGGCATATATACTGCCCCTGCTGACCAACCTTGCATACGACGACCACGACCCCGACAAACTGAACGCCATCATCATGGCGCCTACGCGCGAACTCGCGCAGCAGATTGACCAGCAAATGGAGGGCTTCGGCTTCTACGTGCCGTTCTCCTCGGTGGCTATCTACGGCGGCAACGATGGCGGTGCATGGGGCACGCAGGTAACTGGTTTGCAGAAAGGCGCGGACATCGTGATAGCCACCCCCGGGCGATTGCTCAGCCAGATGAACATCTACGACATCGATTTCTCGGGTGTGAAATACTTTATCCTCGACGAGGCGGACCGTATGCTCGACATGGGTTTCTACGACGACATCATGACCATTGTCAACCGCCTTCCCAAGGAGCGTCAGACCATTATGTTCTCCGCCACGATGCCCGACAAGATACGCCAGTTGGCACGGGCTATCATGCACGACCCTGTGGAGGTGAAGATAGCCGTATCGCGCCCGCCCGAGACAATACACCAGATGGCGGTGCAACTCTACGAAGCACAGAAACCCGCTATGGTGCAACGCCTGCTGGAGGGACGCAACCTGAAGAAAGTGATTCTCTTTGTGAGCAAGAAGCAGAAAGTGCGCGACCTGACACGCGCCCTGCGAGCGAAACATATAGACGCCCGCGCGATGTACTCCGACCTGGAGCAGAAAGAGCGCGACGAGGTAATGCTTGATTTTCGCAACGGCAAGGTGGATGTATTGGTGGCTACCGACATCATCTCACGAGGGATAGATGTGGACGATATTCCGCTGGTTATCAACTACGACGTGCCCCGAGATGCAGAAGACTATGTCCATCGCATCGGGCGTACCGCCCGTGCGGAGAACAAAGGCGAGGCGGTTACATTAGTAAGCCCCGAGGACGCCCACTATTTCCAAAAGATAGAGCGTTTTCTCAAGAAAGACATAGAGCGCCTGCCGCTGCCCGAAGCCTTGGGCGAAGCACCCAAAAGCGAACTATACACCGCCCGAGCAGGCAGAAGCAGTGGAGGCAGAGGACGTTCCTTCAACCGCAGCGAAAGCACACCCCGCAACGGGCACAATCGCCATGCAAAGAAAGGCAATCGCTCCGCAGGCGGTTCGGCACAAACTATACAATGATGCTGCACGCGGGAGACGATACTTGGGGAACGACATGGCTCGCATTGTCATAAGTATGTCGTCATAGGTATATAGTGTTGCCAAAAGATGAAAAAACTCAAAAAAAACTACACACTGTTGTGTACGTAACATCTTTTTCGTACCTTTGCGCCGCTTTTGTACAGATTGGGGTTCTGTATAGTCAGTCGTGCAGCGACTTTCTGTATTGCAAACCCTATAAAGATACAACCAAATAAAGGAGAGATGCTCGAGTGGTTGAAGAGGCACGCCTGGAAAGCGTGTAAACTCCAAAAGGGTTTCCGGGGTTCGAATCCCCGTCTCTCCGCAAGGATTTTT
>CAKVBV010000077.1 GCA_934725535.1 uncultured Bacteroidales bacterium
GCCACCAACATGGCAGGTCGTGGTACCGATATCAAGCTCACCCCCGAGGTGAAGGCTGCAGGCGGTCTTGCCATCATAGGCACCGAGCGTCACGAGAGTCGTCGTGTGGACCGCCAGTTGCGCGGACGTGCCGGACGTCAAGGCGACCCGGGTAGCAGCGTCTTCTATGTCAGCATGGAGGACGACCTGATGCGTAGGTTCGGCTCTGACCGTCTGGCAGGTGTCATGGACAAGATGGGCTTCAAGGACGGCGAGATGATTGAGCACTCCATGATTTCCAACAGCATCGAGCGTGCGCAGAAGAAGGTGGAGGAGAACAATTTCGGCATCCGCAAACGCCTTATCGAATACGACGATGTGATGAACCAGCAGCGCAACGTCATCTATGCCAAGCGTCATCACGCCCTGATGGGTGAGCGTATCGGCGTGGATATCACCAACATGATTTACGACACCGCCGAGGCTATCATTGCCGATGCACGCGAAGCCATGGACTACGAGGGGCTGCAGTTCGACGTCATGCAGGTGTTCGCCATGGAGGTGCCTTTCGACGAGGATACCTTCAAGAGCGCACGCGAAAGTGCCTTGGCTGAGCAACTGGCAGAAGCCGCTATGGACACCTTCAAACGCCGTATGGAGACCCTGCAGAAGGTGGCTGACCCCGTCATCAAGAAGGTGTACGAGGAGCGCGGCGCGATGTACGAGAACATCCTCATCCCTATCACCGACGGCAAGCGCGTCTATAACATTGCCGTCAACCTCAAGGCAGCAGCCGAAAGCGACAGCCGCGAGGTAGTGCGCGAGTTCGAGAAGCGCATGGTGCTCTATGTCATTGACGACGAGTGGAAAGAACATCTCCGCCAGTTGGACGACCTCAAGCAGTCGGTTCAGAACGCCTCCTACGAGCAGAAAGACCCGCTCCTTATATATAAATTGGAGTCCTTCAATATCTTCAAGCAGATGCTTGACCGCTTCAACCGCCGTGCTATCGCTATCCTTCTCCGCGGACAGATACCTACCCGCGACCCGCAGGAGGTGCGTCAGGCACAGGAGCAGCGTCAGGACTACTCCCGCTACCGCACCCAAAAGGATGCCGTCAGTCGGGCAGCCGCTGCCAGCGGACAATCGGCAGCAGCAGGACGCGACACGCGCGAGATGCAACGCCCCGAACCTATCCATGTGGAGAAGAAGCCGCGTCCCAATGACCCCTGTCCGTGCGGTTCTGGCAAGAAGTACAAACAGTGTCACGGTAGATTGGAAGCATGATACTCGACTTCATCACGTGGAACGTTGACCCCATCCTGATTCACATCGGCGATGGGGGCATTCGTTGGTACGGACTCTTGTGGGCAGTAGGTATCTACCTCGCCTATCTCATTGAGCGCAAACTCTATAAGAACGAACACTGCCCCGATGATTGGGCGGACAAACTGTTCATCTGGATGGTGGTCGGCGTCATCGTCGGTGCGCGGTTGGGGCATTGCTGGTTCTATGAGTGGCACGATGTCACGCTCCCCGGTATGGCGGGCTACTGCCATGCCATGGGTATCTCTACCGACCCCGTACAAATCTTCGGCTGGACCATCAAATACCGCAACCCGTACATCGAGCATCCGCTCAAACTGCTCAAGGTGTGGGAAGGCGGACTGGCAAGCCATGGCGGTGCCATCGGACTGCTGTTGGCGGCGTATCTCCTTAATAAAAAGGTGTTTTCCAAACGCCCCGAGTTCCACACTTCGCTCCTTTGGATTATGGACAGGCTCGTAGTGGGTGTGTGCGTCACCGCCACGCTTATCCGTCTCGGCAACCTGATGAACTCCGAGATTTACGGCTGCCCGACCGACCTGCCATGGGGCTTTATCTTTGTGCGAAACGGAGAAACGGTGCCATGCCACCCCACGCAAATCTATGAGATGCTGTACTGCATCGTGGCATTTTTCGTTACGTGGCTGATGTACTGGCGCGGAAAGGCGTACAAGCGCGAGGGACTGCTCCTCGGTGTATTCCTTGAGATAGTCTTCTTCACGCGTTTCCTGCTCGAGTTCATCAAGAACGACCAGGAAGCCTTTGAGGCTAACCACCTGCTCAATATGGGGCAGTGGCTCTCTATCCCGTTCATTATCTGGGGAATATACCTCATTATCCGTGCCTGCCGCCGCCCCGCCTTACCTTAAATACAAAGAAAACGGCAGGCTGTCCCATCTCAATCTTTGGTCGTCTCGTCTAACGTACTAATCCCTATATTTGTAAATAGATGTAAATGCGCATCGTCAACGAGAGGATAGCGAGTGGATAGCGAGAGGATAGCGGGTTCTTATGCCGAGCAAAAAATGTAATTCTTAAAAATAGTATAATACCATATCTCGTGTATTATTTGCTTTTGGGGTACGGTTACCCTGTAGCGAATTTTGTTATCCCATGAAAAAGGTTTTCCCTTATATTGCCATCATCCTTGCCATGCTCTGCTGGGCAGGTTCGGGCATCGCTGTCAAAGCGGCATTGGTGTCATTCAGCCCGCTGACAATGATTATCCTGCGCTTTACAATAGCCGTATTGCTGATGTTTGCGATAGGTATGTGCTGCCGTGGCAACGCCGTACTTGGGCTGCAGCGTATCCGCAAAAAGGACATCCCTCTCTTTTGCCTTGGCGGTTTCTTCCAGCCCTTCTTGTACTATATCTTGGAAACGTATAGTTACAAACTCTTTGCCTCGCCCACCATTGCAGAGGCACTTCTCAGTACCAGTCCCCTTATCGCGCCTTTCTTTGCGTGGCTGATACTCCGCGAGCGTGTCACCCTGTACAACATCATCGGCATCATTGTCTCCACCGCAGGCGTGTTGCTGCTCATTCTCGCAGGCGCGGGCAACTTCGAGTTGGGCAACCCGTGGGGCATACCTCTCGCCTTCGTAACCGTCAGCACGGCAGTGGCTTACACTATCGTCCTGCGCCGCATACCTACGCACTACTCGTCCCTCACCATCGTCTTCTATGTACAGGCCTTTTCCCTTCTGCTCTTCTACCCCTTGTGGGGCATAGTGGACGGACCGAAGTTAGGCGAACTGTTTGCTACCATGGATATTAGCACATTGTCCTCCTCTCTGTGGGCAATCGGTTACTTGGCAGTCTTGTCCTCGGTGGCAGCCTTTATCTTGTTCTGCTATACGGTACGCGAGATAGGTGTTACACGCGCCAATGCCTTCAACAATGCCCGACCCGTCTTCACCGCACTCATTATGCTGATAGCCTTCGGGGAGCAACTCCCCGCCCTCAAATGGCTCGGCATACTCATTATCATCCTCGGACTATTCATCTGCCAAAAGACGCCCAAGGCAAGCAGCAAATGACCTCTGCCGAATTTGAACAGATATTTAAGGAGTACTACCCGCGACTGTCTGCGTTTGCTGCCAAATTCCTTTCGGATGACACGGCAGACGATGTCGTGCAGGAGTGCTTCTTGAAGATTTGGGAGAACCCGCACATCGAGTTACGTAATGTGTCGTCGTTGCTTTTTACAATGGTGCGTAATGCCTGCCTCAACGAACTCAAACACCGTGCCATTGCAGGTACGGACTCCTTGGATAGCCTGATGGCAGTGGAAGGCTCAGAGCAACTCTACTGGCAAGACTTATCCCCCGAAGCGGATATTCAACTGATTGGCAAAGAGTTGGAACTGCAGATCAACGAAGCCTTGTCCCACGTGAGCGATAAGTCCCGCGAGATATTTCTGCTTTCCCGTAACGAGGGACTCAAGCCCAAAGAGATTGCAGAGCGATACGGCATTACTCGTCAGGCTGCGGAGAAACATATCAATGCCGCATTGGATGCACTCAAAAAACACCTGCCAAAAGACTTGCTCTGGGTTGCATTCCTGTATATAATCTTGTTATATCAATAGAAAACCCCGATATGGAAACAGAATACTATCACCACATCGCCCGACAATACTTCCGTGGGGAGGCTTCCGCGGCAGAGGAAACGGAACTCAACAACTGGCTGCAGGTCGCCGAAGAACACCGGCGACTGTTCGCCACGTGGAGGTTGGAATGGCATCAGCAAGCCATTACCGATGCTTCGCCCAAGACATCTGCCGCTTGGGCAAGAATGCAAACCAGAATGCAATCGCCGCATCAGCAAGTCTCTCGCTTCCCACGCCCGCGTGTGTGGTATTCCGTAGCCGCTGTGGCACTATTGTTTGTCGGTGTTGCTCTTTGGCTCTTGCTCCCTGATACAGACAATCCAATCTATACTTCAGGAGAGAAACAAACGATTACTCTGCTGCCCGATGATAGTTGTATCCAATGCACAGGCGCGAAGAGTGAAGACATCTGTACGGCAAAGGGGCAGAAACAGACCCTCGTATTGCCCGATGGTTCTAAGGTCATAATGGAAGAAGAGACGACCCTGTCGTATGATTTCAGAGACACCAAACGGCAAGTCGCTTTCGCAGGAAACGCAGACTTTGAGGTGGCAAGAGACATGCTATGCCCATTTACCGTGAGGGTGGACGAATATAGTGTTACCGTTGTGGGCACCCGCTTCACATTATTCGCCAAGCCTGGTGAATGGCAGTACATCATTTCTTTGCAGGAAGGTTCGGTGAAGGTGGGCTACAAAAACGACACCATCTTGATGTCCCCAAGCGAGACGCTGCGTTTCTATCCGAAGAAAGAGAAGTTCATGTACGATATAAACGGCTTGTTAGGTAATGTGTTGCAGCAACTGGAGGCTATATACAACATCCGCTTTGTCCTTGCCGACAAGAGCCTTGCCGATGAACCTGTGTACTATGCAGTGGAAGTGGGAACTACAATCGATGAGATTATGGATGCCTTACAAACATTACTCCCCATTACCATTCACAGGCAAGGCAGCACCTATACCATCTCCCGCAAGTGAAAAAGTGCTGCTGCATACTGTTTGTATTAGGGGCATTTGCCACCGTAAGAGCCGATGTATTCGAGCATACCTATTGCCATGCACCCCTGTATGAGGTCTTGCAGGACATTGAACATACGTTTGGCTTGTCGTTTATGTACCAACCATCGGATATTGCCAATGCACCTGAAATAACAGACACGTTCCATAGCAATGACTATGAAGAAATACTCAGAAAAGTCCTTCCGCCTACGATACAATGTGTTCGCAAGAAATCTATTCTTGTATTGGTAAAGAAAGAGGCAAAAAAAGAGGTCGGAAAAACACCAATCATACCCCCTCAGGCGAAAATCATTACGCCGTCAACACCTGTTGCTGACACTGTTGGGCGGAAAGCAAGCCTGGAACCGCTTATTCCTATTGAGTACCTGCGCCCTGCTAACCTCATTTGCGTGCATATCGACCCGCGGAAGTTAGAGCCGTTCAACCCCGACATAATGCGTCCCGTTGCCGCACCTGTACCCGTTGGCAAGCCTCTTGCGCACGCTTTCGTGCCCTCTATATCCATAGGATATGGCTCACAACTGCAAACCCGTATAGACTTGCACTACCGCTTGCGCTTCAAGCAGTATTGGGCTTTCAGTGCAGGTCTTAATGCGGATTATACGATGTCGCCGCAAAACAATTCTGCGGCACACGAAATCGGACTCGGATTACCGCTCAACTTCCATTATATCCGCCCCTTCCATTCTACGATTCCCCATCTCACAGGCTGGCAGACCACTATTGGCTTTATGCCCTATTTCCCGGTTGCGCATTGGGGTGGCACCATCACCACAATCGGAGTGGACTTGGTTCCTTCTGTCGGCTTGGACCTTCTTTTCGATAATACCAAAATTCTCGGACTTTACGGGCAGTGTTCTGCATTGAACGGTGTGCCTTGGTCTATAGGTGTCCGCTTCTCCTATATCATCGGCGACAAATAATTCCAAAAAATACATATACCGAGGTTGCATTTCATCTCGTATGGTTGTTTTAGGTATGTAGGGCAAGGGAAAACCCATTAGAAGTACTAACTAAAACTACTGCAAAGATGAAAGTATTATTTGTAATTGATGATTATGCCACTTCCAACAACGGAACGAGTATCAGTGGGCAGCGTTTTGTCAGCGAGTTGCGCCGTCAAGGACACGAAGTGCGTGTCATGTCCACCATAGGAGACGGCTGTGCCAAAGTGGATTATGTATTGCAGGAACGCCATATTTATCCGTTTGATAGTCTGATACATAGTTACGGTTTCCACTTTGCAAAAACCGACAAAACCATTATGCGCAAGGCGATTAGTTGGTGCGATGTGGTGCATTTTATGATGCCTTTCGGTATCACCTACTTCGGCAAACAGATTGCAGACGAACTCGGCAAACCGGCAACGGCGGCATTTCATATACAGCCCGAGAACGTCCTTTCGGGGGCTAACCTTGGCAAAGTGCGATGGCTGGTAAACCTCACCTACCGCCTCTGGTGGAAATACATCTATTCTCGGTTTGGGCATATCCATTGCCCCTCCCTGTTTATGCGCGACACGATGAGGGCGCACGGCTACATAGGCGACATACGCGCTATCAGCAATGGCATTGCAAGTGATTTCACCTACCATAAGACCGCCCGTACTGCTTTCCCGCAAGATGCCGTTGTCATCACTATGATTGGGCGGCTTGCCCACGAGAAACGGCAAGACCTTGTCATCGAGGCGGCAAAGCGCAGCAAGTATGCCGACCGTATCCAACTGGTCTTTGCAGGCAACGGACCGCTCAAGGAAGACTATATCCGCCAATCCAAAGGGCTGGCACACCCTGTCATATTCGGTTACTATACCAAGGAGCAGTTGCTGGATATACTCGGGCAAACCGATCTCTATGTACATGCGTCGGATATGGAGTCGGAAGCCATCGCTTGTATCGAAGCCTTTGCAACCGGTTTGGTACCGGTCATCTCGGATAGCAAGGACTCTGCCACCAAGCAGTTTGCGTTGGACGACCGCAGTCTGTTTGAAGCAGGCAATGCAGATAGTCTGACGCAACGTATTGATTATTGGCTGGATCACACTGCCGAGAAAGCCGCTATGGAGCAAGCCTATGCCCGCCACGCCGAGAACTACCATTTAGATGTGTGTGTATTGCGTTTCTCGCATATGCTGCAAACGGCAATTGAACAGCAATGAAACAGCAGTGCAATAGCAATTCAACAGCAATTAAATAGCAATTCAATAGCAGTTGAGTGCTACACTTCTTGAATAAGGATAGCGTATCTCTCACTATATACTATATGTCATTCTTATATGGTTCTTATGTAATTCTTATGTGATTCTTATGTGATTATGCATAGAATACCGAATCAATGTCGTACATGTGCCGTATTTTGGGGAATACTCTTTCTATGGATATTTAAGCCCCCTATGCCGCAATAACCATTTGCCAAAAGACGCCAAAACAGGGGCAAAAGTAATCGTCCCGAACATTTTATTTGCCCATATCGGATATTCTTCGTACCTTTGCCGCTCAATTGCAATCGTTTGTTGAAAGGTATTCTTTCGCCAAAGAGGTGCAAAACAACTGAATAAAAGAACTAAGAACAGAAGCCTATGGTATTTTCTACTACGTTAGATGCCTTTTATAACTTCCTTTTCATCCTTGCCCTCATAGGGCTTGTGGTGTTTATTGCGTTGTTCTTTGTGGACGCAGGCTATGGCAAGATGCGCACCGAGAAATGGGGACCCGCTATCAACAACAAGGTGGGGTGGTTCCTTATGGAGATGCCCGTGTTTGTAGTGATGTTCTATCTATGGGCAATATCGCCGGTACGGTTGGAGATACCCTACCTGATATTCTTCCTGATATTTGAGTTCCACTATTTCCAACGCTCGTTTGTGTTCCCCTTCCTGATGAAAGGCAACAGCAAGATGCCTGTGACCATTATGGGCTTGTCTGTTGTATGGAATATGATAAACGGCTATATACAAGGCTATTGGCTGTTCCATCTCGCACCGCAGTATGCCCCTTATGCCGTCAGTTGGCTTACTGATCCGCGCTTCATCATAGGCACATTGATATTCTTTATCGGATGGGGCATCAACATGCACTCCGACCATGTCATCCGTCACCTGCGCAAACCGGGCGACACCAACCACTATCTGCCGAAAGGAGGCTTGTACAAGTACGTGACCAGTGCCAACTATTTCGGGGAAATCACCGAGTGGCTCGGCTTTGCTATACTCACTTGGTCATGGGCGGGCTTGTGCTTCTGGTGGTTCAGTTGCTGCAACTTGATACCGCGTGCCAACTCTATATGGCACAAGTACCAAGAGGAGTTCCCCGACGAGTTCGATGCCAAACGACTGAAACGTATCATACCATTCATCTATTGATGTCCCCTTTGCTGATAGAAATCAGTTTTATATACCCCCTCTTTGAGGGGGCAGGGGGAGTCTTTCATTCTTAATCACTTATGGAGTCCAAACTCTTTACACCCTATCAATTAGGTCCTATCACGCTGCGCAACCGCTTTATCCGCTCTGCAGCGTTCGAGAATATGTGCCACAACAACACCCCCTCGCAGGAGTTGCACGACTACCACGTCAGTGTAGCGCACGGCGGAGTGGGCATGACCACGGTGGCATATTGCGCTGTGGACCTCAGCGGTGTCTCTTTCGACGGGCAACTCTATGTGCGCAAGGAGGCTCTGCCCGGCTTGAAGAAACTGACCGATGCCGTACACGCCGAGGGGGCAAAAGCAAGTGTCCAACTCGGGCATTGCGGCAATATGACCCACTTCTATACCTGCCATTGTATGCCCGTGAGTGCCAGCAACGGTTTCAACCTCTATTCGCCTACTGTCCACCGCCGTCTGCGTGTGGACGAGATAAAGCAACTAGTCAGGAAGTTCGGCGAAGCGGTCGATTTCTGCCGCGAGGCGGGTTTCGATTGTGTGGAGATACACGCAGGGCATGCCTACCTTATTTCGCAGTTTATCAGCCGACGCACCAACCACCGTCACGATGAATACGGTGGCT
>CAKVBV010000078.1 GCA_934725535.1 uncultured Bacteroidales bacterium
CACGATCAACGCACTATCTCACACTACTACAAAACAGAAAAACTGCCTAACAACTTTACATTGTTAGACAGCCTCATGAAAATAGTTTGGTTTTCATGATGTTGTCCTACTTAGAAGGTTATTTTCTGCGCCAGCAGGTGCAAGGTGTGTACTTGTGGTGAATGTTTTCAGACACATTTTTGCCTGCTCGGTCAATAAGGGTACCCTCAAAGGACTTAATAACCTTACTAATCTGCGAATGAAAGGTACTGACTTTCTTCTGTCCATTGTAGTACTGCAAGTACAATTCTGTGTCTTGCTTCAAAATGGAGTCAATGACCATATGGGCATCAAATGTCAGCCCATGACCAACAGAGAGAATAATGCTCTCTACTTTTTGTTTTAAGTTATCCATAACTTATTAGATTTTATTTGGGTCGGCGGCACCTCACAGACCCATTGATAAAAAACAAAGCGTGGTGCCTTATCTTTGCCTATTCTCAACTCTGAGGTTCCTGCAAGACCCTACACACAAGAATAAGCAACAAACGTCCACGCCGATATGTACAAACAATCCCATACCATATTCGGTACACTGCGGGATGTGTGATACATACCAATGGACGTTTACTGCACTCTTGCTTTGGGCATGTGAAATTTTGCAGGATTTCAGAGTTCCAAAACAAGCGTCAATAAACGCCTTTATTTCCATAAGTGCAATGCTCCTCCGGACATTTGCGGCACAAAAGTAGTGATTATTTTGCAGATATGCAAAATAATCTGTTGAAAGGCCAAAAGTATTAGTGACTTATGATTTGCGGATGAGATTGGACAATAGCCGATATACTTCGCGGAGGTCAGCGGATGGGAGAAGAGCGAGGTGGTGCTGCATCACGTTTTTATCACCACGTCGGGCGGGACCCGTTTGGGCATCATGGGGCGAAAGGGTATGCACCTTGGCGGCAGTCTCGTCTATCAAGGGCAGCAGGGCAGAGAATGGGATATGTGTGTCGCTCAAAATATCATTCGCAATACTATACATCAGATTGGAGAAGTTGTTGGCAAAGACACCTGCCACGTGCAAGCGTTCACGGTCGTGTTGGTCAGCCTCATAGACATGGGACGTGATAGTCAGTGCCAACGAATAGACCGCACTCACGTCATCAATGCCCCGCGCCTCGAAGAAGACTGGCACAGAGGAGAAGTCCTCAATGATATGCGCTTTGCTGAAGGTCTGAAACGGGTAGAAAATGCCCGCATGGGGTTTGTCCGCCCCAAAGACAGACAACGGCATAGTACCCGAAGTGTGCAGGTGCAAAGCACGCTCAGGCACATGCACCTGCGACACAACTGCTGCCAATGCCTCATCACGGACTGCGTAGAGGTACACATCGGCATTCTGCGGGATAGCGTCCAAGCCCTCGCGACTGCTGACCATAGCACAATCGATGCCCTTGCGCCGAAAAGCATAGTCCAAATTGGTGGCTACATTGCCACGACCGATAATGACAACACGCATAACAACTAATTACAATAAGACATTGAAAAACATATAATTACCATGTAATTAACCATTAATTCTGGACGGACAATCACTCGGCAAGGTCTCGGTATCCTCTCGTTATTCACCCGTTAATCACATACTAATCTCATACTAATCACATACTAATATCATAGTCTTGACTCGAGATTAGCACGAGAGGTATGTGAAGTAGTGCGCAGGCTTACAGTTGGAGGTTCTTGTAGAACTCGGTGACAGCCACGATGCCGTTCTCCCAAGTCTCAAGGTCCATCGACTCGTTGGGCGAGTGGATAGCGTTCTGCTCCAAGCCGAAGCCCATGAGGATAGTCTTCACGCCTAGGATTTGCTCGAAAGAAGAGATGATTGGAATACTACCCCCGCGGCGGGCAGCCAGCGGACGTTTGCCGAAAGCCACCTCAAAGCCCTTCTCGGCAGCCTTGTAAGCGGGTATGTCAATGGGGCAGACGTAGCCCTGACCACCGTGCATAGGCGTTACTTTCACGCGCACGCCAACGGGTGCGAGTTGCTGCATATAGTCGATAAACGCCTGACTGATACGCTCGTGGTCCTGGTTAGCCACAAGACGGCAACTGACTTTGGCAAAGGCTTTGGACGGCAGGACGGTCTTGCTGCCCTCGCCCGTGTAGCCGCCCCAGATACCGCAGATGTCGAAAGACGGGCGGCAGGAGTTGCGCTCCAACGTGGAGTAACCCTCCTCGCCAAAGGTGGCATCCACATCAATGGCACGGCAGTATGCCTCTTCGGAGAAGGGGATTTGCGCTATCATCTCGCGCTCGGCAGCGGGAATGGGCAGTACATCGTCGTAGAAATGCGGGATGGTGATGCGTCCGTGCTTGTCCACCACCTGCGCCAGCATCTCGCAGAGTGCGTTGATGGGGTTCTTGACGGCACCGCCGAAATGCCCGCTATGCAGGTCGCGATTGGGCCCGTCCACCTCGATTTGCCAGTACGCCAACCCGCGCAGACCCGTGGTGATAGAAGGGGTGTCCTTGCCAATCATCGAGGTGTCGCTGACGAGGATGATGTCGCACGCAAGCAGTTCCTTGTGCTTGTGCAGAAAGGCTTCGAGAGACGGGCTGCCGATTTCCTCTTCGCCCTCGAAGATAAACTTCACGTGGCAGTTCATAAGCCCCTCGCGCACCATATACTCGAAGGCTTTGGCTTGTATCATCGCCTGCCCCTTGTCGTCATCAGCCCCGCGGGCATAGAGACGACCGTCGCGGATGTCCGGCTCCCACGGATTGGAATGCCACTGGTCCAGCGGCTCCACAGGCATGACATCATAGTGCGCATAGACGAGGACGGTCGGGACGTGCTTGCCTGCTTGGATATCGGGTGTGTACTCGGCATAAACAAAGGGATTGCCGTCGGAGGGCATCACCTCGGCTTTCTGACAACCTGCCGCCAACAGCAGTTCGCGCCAACGCTCGGCACAACGCAGCATATCTGCCTTATGCTCAGGCTGGCAACTGACACTCGGAATACGGATAAGACTCGCCCACTCCTCGTGGAAACGGGGGCGGTTTTCGGCAATGTAGGAACGGATACTCATGGTATGTAATAAGTAATAGTTAATGGTTAATAAAAAGTGTTGCACTGCTGTTACGCGAGAAAACTCCTAAAAAATAGGATTTGAGGTGTACCAACCCTTTGTAATCCAACCGACTCATCGCTATAGCCTTGGCTAATCACGGCGTAGAGTATTGGCACGCCATCGGAAAGGCATTTACCTCGTTTTGATTTTACTGTTGAGTTTTCCGGTCTCTGAGCAATGCAACACTATATTTATGATTTACGAATTTACGATGTACTATTGGTTTGTATTAGTTGAACCGCCATGCCAGCGTGAACACAAACCGGTGCGTCCGAGTGGCAATGTCGAATGGTTCCGCCTGCATCTCGGTGGCATACTGGTGGATATTCTGCCAACGATACTGGTAGGCGGCGTTCAGCAAAAGCCAACTCCAGCGGTAACCGATGCCGAAGGATGCATATTGCGAAGTGCGTGTTACGCGGAAATCCGTGTCGGTTCGTATGGTGTTGTAGTCCAACTCCGAGATGGGGTCTTGCTTGGAGAACGTCGGTTCCAACACATATCCGCCATTGATATACAGACCTTTAGCGATATTCACCTCTGCGCCTGCGCGGAAGGTATGCACGTCCGTCGTGGTCTTCCAGTGGGCGTAGTCGTACTGCAGCGACAGCATCGCGTATTGCAGCACTTGCACTGCCACGCCCGCACTCACGCGCATCGGCATCACCCACTGCGACATGGACTTGCTCATATCGGGCGTCAGCACCTTGGCGGTCAGCGTGTCCAAAGTGGCACTCAGTACCCCCTCGGTACCCATGCTGATGTTCATCACGGTCGGCGTCTGGAACGATGCACCCAAGCGCACCCATTGGCACGGGCGGTAGATGGCACCTATCGTAGCCCCGAAGCCCACGCCCGAAGCCGACAGGCGGCTCTTCAGCAGCGACTCGTTGGTGTTGGACATGTGGTATGCCGTTTCGGTCAGCGACATCTCCTTGCTATAAGTCAGTGTCGGTATGTTCAGTCCCAATCCTACGTACCATTGGTTGCTGATATTCATCGCCCACGACATGGTGTATTGGTCCATATTGCCCGACTCCTGCACCGAAAGCGACGAGTAGTTCCAGCGCACTGCAGGCACCCATTGGTCGCTGCCATCCGACTGAGGGTCAATCAGATAGGCGTTGTACCCCATGATGCTCAGCCACCCAATCTCGGTGTTGTTCCAGAGGTTGTTCATATAGTCGTCAGTGGCTATGAGGTCATTCTCCGTCAGCCCTTTGGTCATCTTGCATATCGTTGCCGCCAGTCCCGCATTGCCGTAACCTTCTGCCGTGATAGTGCGGTTGAAGTTCGCCAGTCGGTGTGCGCTGAACATCAGGTTGTTGAACACCACACCGCTCAGTTTGTTCGGGTTGCCAAACGACCACACTACCGCCACTTCGGGGGTGGAAAACCGATACTGATACTCCTGTGTCCGTTGCCCTGCTTGTGCGGTGTAGTCCCACATCCGGTCGAAACTCACGGACACCTCTTTGCGCCTGTACAGACCCAGTCCCGCAGGGTTGTCCAATGCCGCCGTAGGGTCTCCGCCTATCGCCGTCATCGCACCGCCCATACCCACATAGCGTGCCGAACCCATCAGGTCGCGTTGCGAGAACCGCTGCACGTCCTGCGCCTGCAATGCCGTTGCCAACATCGCAGCCAAAACGAAATATGTGAGTCTCTGTTTCATAACTACTTGTTTATCACACGCATACGCACCGTATCAGGATACTGCTTTGCGGACTGTGCCACCGTGTCGGGCTCGTCAATGAACACCAGTTCCTTCGCGTGCTTGTCGTAAACGGGCTCACTGCTTACCGGTTCCTCCGTGCTATCCAAGCCCACCCAATAGTACGCATCGTCCACATAGATGTCATTGTCCGCCAGCAGCAACGGGCTACCCACTGCCGCCAACGCCAATATCACTATCCACACACCTCGTTTCATCATCATAACCTGCGGAAACCGATTATCTCACGCACATCTTCCAGCGTCTTTTCCGCGCTCACACGTGCTGCTTCAGCACCCGCGGCAGCCACCTTCGACAGGTACGCCTCGTCGCTACGGAACTGCAATATCTTCTCGCGAATCGGTGCGCAGAAGGCGTTGATGTCCGCTGCCAACTGCTTTTTCATGTCGCCGTAGCGAATGGTCATGTTGTTGTACTGGTCGTTGAAGTAGTCGTACGTCTCCTTGCTCGACACCAATTCCATGAGCGTAAACAGGTTCTGTATCGGCTCGGGTTTCTCTTGGTTGAGCATGGTCGGACCCGCATCGGTAACGGCACTCATCACTTTCTTGCGGATGGTCTTCTCGTCGTCGCACAGATAAATGG
This sequence comes from uncultured Bacteroidales bacterium, assembly GCA_934725535.1. Lineage (GTDB taxonomy): Bacteria > Bacteroidota > Bacteroidia > Bacteroidales > Paludibacteraceae > Colicola. Next base: position 5,437 of record CAKVBV010000078.1, read on the forward strand.
CGTTGCCTTCCGACTTCCCCATCTTGCCCGTACCGTTCAGCCCGGGCACCTTCACCGCCTTGTCGTTGAAGTGGAACGACTCCGGTTCCTTGAAGTACTCCACCTTATATATACGGTTGAAGCGGCGTGCGCACAGCCTTGCCATCTCCATGTTCTGCTCTTGGTCCTTGCCCACCGGCACTTTGTCCGCGCGGTGAACCAGTATATCCGCTGCCATCAGTGTGGGGTATGTCAGCAGCCCCGCATTCACGTTATTGGGGTTTTGGCGCACTTTCTCCTTGAAACTCGTCACGCGTTCCAACTCGCCGAGGTACGTGTTCATATTGAAATACAGGTACAACTCCAGCACCTGCCGCACGTCGCTTTGCACGTATATGGGAGCCTTCTCGGGGTCAATGCCGCAAGCCAGGTACTCCGACAGTATCGTGCGCACCGAGTCGCGGATATTCTCGGGGGTCGGGTGCGTGGTCAGGGAGTGCCAGTCCGCGATGAAGAACATACAATTGTACTCGTCTTGCATCTTTACGAAACTCTTCACAGCCCCGAAATAGTTGCCCAGATGCAGGTTACCTGTCGGGCGGATACCACTGATTACCTTTTCCATACTATATATATTAAAATATCTATACGTTCCGAATGCTTTCACACTCGTGTCAAACAGCAAGGGATACGCAAGGGATGCGCAACCGATAGGCTACCCTTATGCACACCATACCTTTAACATCTTTTATCCTCACGTCCCCTATATCGCCCCGCTCCGCAACGTCCTCCGCACTTTCGCGCCCCGCGTGCCGACTCAATCTTTGCTGTCCAGACTAATCGGCAGCGTCCTGCTGATACGTTGGTCGAGGGCGGTCAGCGTCTCGGTGTTTGTAACACCGGGAATCTCCTGAATCTTGTTGTTCAGCAATACCATCAGGTGTTGGTCATCGTGCGCATACAGTTTCACGAGCATCGAGTAGGCACCCAGCGTGAATTGGCTCTCCACCACCTCGGGAATCTTTTCCAACTCCGCACTCACCGACTTGTAAAGACTGCCTTTTTCCAAAGTCAGACCCACATACACGCACAGGTTATAGCCGAGCATCTTCGGATTTACACGGTAGCATGAGCCCGTAATCACCCCGTTATCAAACATTTTCTGCACACGTTGGTGTACGGCTGCGCGACTCACGCCCACTTGCTCTGCCACGTCCTTGAACGGAATACGTGCGTTTTGTGTAATCACTCGAAGGATTTTACGGTCCAACTCGTCTATTCTTTCTGTTGTTTCCATAATGGTATTATTGTTGTTTAATTATCATTCTGCGTACAAAAGTACTGCTTAATTTTGGTATATACAAGTTTTTTGGTACTTTTGTGCGCTAAAAAAGTGCGTTTTGTGTCAAAAGCACACATACTGAACGATATACAACATGAATACTGACCTCACGGAATACATTGAGCAGCACACGACTCCCGAACCGGAGGTGCTGCGCCGAATCACTCGCCATACCAATCTCGAGGTACTCAATCCCCACATGCTTTCGGGGCATGTGCAGGGACGTTTGCTGAGTATGCTGAGCCAAATGATTCGTCCTCGCCGTATCCTCGAATTGGGTACCTTCACGGGCTATTCTGCTTTGTGCTTAGCCGAGGGCTTGGCACCCGACGGCACCTTGACCACCATCGAGCACAACGACGAACTCGAGGACACCATCCGCCACAACCTGTCTCTCTCTCCTCTCGGCACCCGCATCCACCTCATCATTGCCGATGCCAAAGAGTACCTGACTGACCTCGCAAACACCAATGCAACTATCCAAAACAAGGAAGCCTCTATCCCAAACGCAGGAGCAACTGCCCGAAACACTATAGCAACAATCGGTGAACCAAACACCCGATATGGAGTCCCCCTCTCTGAGGGGGTTGGGGGAGTCGGAACTCTCTTCGACCTCGTCTTTATCGATGCCGACAAGCGGGAATACTGTGCTTATTTGGACCTTGTTTATCCCCTTGTGCGCACGGGTGGTTGGATATTGGCGGACAACACTTTGTGGGATGGTCATATCATCGACCCTGCTTATGACCACGACAAGCAAACCCTCGGTCTCCGTGCTTTTAACGACAAACTCGCCTGCGACAACCGTTTCTCGCAAGTCATCCTCCCTCTTCGCGACGGTTTAACTATCATACACAAACTTTGACGCTCTCCATTCCCTACACCTGCCAATAGTGATACACCACCTTGTTGGGGGACGACGCGGCTCGCGTCGTCATCATTGGCGCAGCCAATGAGCATACCCTGCAATGGGTCAATTTTCAAATTTACACATTTACAAATCCTCCAAATAAATCGTACATCGTAAATTCGCAAATCGTAAATTACACAAGTTGTTCCTCTACGCAGAAGTAGTGCCCGCAAATCAGGCACTTGTAGGCAGTCATTATCATTCTGTCGCGGTACAAGGTTGGGGGTATATATTGCGTTCCCCCGCCGCATTTGGGACATATATTGTGTTGTGTTGCCATCGTCTTTCTAATTATAATAAGGTGTAGCCACAGCGTGGTCATGCCGCAGGCTGTGTTCTCCTGACGGCATAACCCGTTTTCGCAGTATAATAAGGTGTATTGTATAGTGCCCTCATTCTACTCTGTCCCCACAGAGCAAACACCTTACTGCTACCCGAATACGTTACTGTTTCTATCATTCTTTTATTCATTTGTACTCTTTCTGTCATCTCCCCGCACCCCATCCGCCTGCTATCCACTCGTTATCCACTCGTTGTTTCCCTAACCATGTCCTAACCATTCCCCGACCACCTCCTCACTCCCAGCAAGCCATCCCCATACGTTCCCACACCCGCATACACAAAAAAAGCGTGGAAATCGACCATTGTCGTTCCACTTTATGAGGCCTTCGCATTGCCCAAATCCCTTGAAGCGACAACACGAAGCCCACGCCGATATAAGCAATGCCGATACGCCAAACCATTGCACACCTGTCTCCCCGTTTCTGTTGAGACGGAGAACCGTGGCGAACACCCTCTTTTTCACCCGACAACGCTCTCGCGTTGCCCTGTGGACGGGCACTTGCCTGTGCATTTTCTGGCGGAATATACTTATATCCCGAGGACATCTACTGTTGCTTTGCTCTGGCGGGATTACTGAAAGTTGCGAAGTTTCATAAAGCCGGAACAAGCGTCAATAAACGCCTATATGTTATGTTTCAAAGCCCACAGACAGGACTATCCGGAAGAACATAACTCCCTCCCTCTGCCCCAGACGTGTGCTTTAGTCCGCAAAGATACAACAAAATCCGCACCCATACAAATTTTATGGAAAATACTCAGGGCAACCGCATCAAAATCGAACGATTGTACGATATATATATGCGCCAAAGAGTTGCTACGAATAGTTCTTAT
>CAKVBV010000079.1 GCA_934725535.1 uncultured Bacteroidales bacterium
TTTCGGTACCCTTAACAAGGGCTGACAGGGGGGCAAAAATATACCCCAAAATTGCGTTTCTAAATGGACACTATACGCTTTTTTGCATCTGTACTACCTATTATAATTATGTAATTGACAAAATGTGTTTTCATTGGGGCAATGCTATCTTGTATTTGTGTATATCTGAAAAAAGGCGTACCTTTGCGGACAATACCGCAAATTATGACGCTGACACAGCAGCTACATACTGACTTCATCACCCTTATCCTGTTCGGGGTGCATGTGGTCATACAGGCAACCGCAGCCTATATTATGTTTGCCAAGCACCGCCAGCAGAACGACCGTTCGCGGCTCTTCATTGCCCTGTTCTTTGCTGCATCAGCCATCGCTTCCGTCGGCGAGATCGTCATTGCCTTGTGGGCTCCGCAATACTCCGGCGGGTTCTTATTGCTGGACCCTATGATTATCCTCTGCGGGTTTGCTATTTTCTTTCTGCTTCTGCTCTACCCCGTGGAGATGCTGCGACCGAAGTGGTTGAATGCAAGACGAATAATCATCATGCTCTTGCCATGGTTGGTACTATCCGCTTCACTGCTGATAGGCGAACACTTTGCCGTGCGTCCGCTACATTCCCTCAACGATGTCGCCACTTATATCCATGAGCCCAATGTATGGTTGCGTATTCTGCTCACGTTCATCTATATACCTTATGGCGTGTGGTTACTGGTGATGCAACACAACTGGCGCAACAGCAGTGCCCCGCTTCCATGGATACATGCCGTTGTAGTCATCACCATGTGTATGACAATCACTTATTTCGGCAGCCGAGGGTTACGTCTGTTTTGGGCAAATGTCGCTCACGAGGCACTCTACACCGCTGTCACCGTATTGATTCTGTATATTGAACTGGCTATACGCCTGCGTGTTCCCGATGACAAAGCAGACACCGTCTATACGCCGCCCATAGTGGAACCGGACGCGCCTATACAGACGGCACCCGACGTGCCGACCCCGCAAGAGGTATCCGATGTCATCAAAGAAGTAGCCAACCGACTCACCGAAGCCATGCAGAATCCCGATGTCTGGCAGAACCCAGACCTGACACAAGCAGACTTGATACGTCTCTTAGGCACCAACCGGCGGTATTGCCAATTAGCCATCAAGTATCTGGGTTATGACAGTTACCCTGACATGATTAACCGTCGCCGAGTGCGCTATATTCAGGAGCAACTGCATGCTGCTCCCCAACAAAACCTGCAGAACCTGTTCTATGATGCGGGGTACCGTTCGCGCACCAGTGCTTGGCGCAACTTCTCCGCCATCACAGGCTGTTCGCCTACAGACTTCACGCAAGGGCAATCCGGTACGGACGAAAGCCGATAAAGCGTCTTATTCCCTTTTTGAAACACCTATTTTGCGATATTGAAACATCAATATCCCTATTTTGCCGTACCTTTGCAGTGTCTTTTCGAAGCGCAGGTTACCCGCCCACTTCGGAAGCAAAACGGTTGGAAATGTATAAAGTCAAACTTATAGAATTATTATGAAGAAAAGTTTTTTCTTGATTGCCGTTATGGCAATGCTGTCTATGGCAAGTGCCGTAGCACAACCCCGTGCAGTGGGTGCTAACTTAGGTTATGGTCTGTCTGTGTCGTATCAGCACAACTTGGGCACTGCCAACATGATTGACTTGGCCGTTGAGTTCCCCGGATTTGCTTGGGGTATCGGTGCTACATGTACCTACGACTGGATTAACCCGTTCAACACTTCTATCCCTTGGAACAACAAAGGTGAGTGGAACTGGTGCCTTGGCGTCGGTGGTGGTGCCGGCTTCTGGTGGGGCGGTACGGGTTATGCAGGTGTAGTAGGTCATTGCGGTGTGGCTTATGATTTCTGGTTCCCGCTGGAGTTGTCGTTCGACTATCGTCCTAACATCGGTGCATGGTTCGGCAACGGTGGAGCCGGCTTCTATGGCTACGGTCTCTATACCGGTATCACCCTTGGCGTGCGCTACAAATTCTAATCCGCAGCAACACATACGCCCCTGCACGATGGGGCATATCAAGATACGGAGAAACGCTATGACAGGGGATTGCCACTATTGTGATGTGGCAGTCCTCTCTTTTTTGTATTACGTGAGTTCGACATAACAAAAACTTATAAAACAAGACCACAAAAACCTTTTTTGCAGCGCAACATACGCCTCACTCTCAGACAAGTATGGTCAAAAATCACTCAAGCAACCAAGAAAGAGTCGTTTTTGGACGGACGGCTATGCCGTATTATCACAAAGTAATCATAAATTTTATATCCCAAAATTATATCAAACCAACGTTGGATATTGCATACAGAGATGCTATCTACCCGCTATCCTCTCGTTAATCACATACTAATCTCATACTAATCACATACTAATCACATACTAATGTCATACACTTAACTCGAGGAGACCTCGAGTTAAGTGTAGTAATAAGTAATGGTTAATAGTTAATATGCAATAAGGCGTATTTCCTTCATCTTGGAAAGGAATCCCCCCAACCCCCTCAAAGAGGAAATGGGAGACCTCCCCAACCCCTCCAAAGGAGGGGCTCAATAAAATGTACGATTTAATATGCTTGATGCAATGCGAGATACACTATGTATGACGACATGAGCCGATAAGGAGTTCTGCTCAAGCCACAGGGCTTCGTATCCAATAGGAATGTCTCGTTGCGCCGTTGGCGCATAACGACGCGAGCCGCGTCGTTTCCCAGCATAGTCATACGGGAAGCAATACTTTTTCTCCCCCCGCAAGGTGCTATTTCACCTGCTTGATGCCCACCAATCGGTCGTAGCGGCTTCCGAAAGGACGGTAGTACACATATACGGTGTACTCGTTCTGCGTCTGCCAGTGCGAGCCCTCCAATGGCAGAAGGGATATGCTTTGGCGATGCGTATCGTGGTTGGCAGAACGGGTAGCATTTTTCGTATCGCCAAGGCGGTGGTAGGAGGCCGTGTAATACAGATAGTCGTACGCCCCCTGCTTCAGGTAAGCAAAGAGGTAATAGCATTTCTCTTCGGCATCGTATTGCATCAGGTTGTCGGTGGTGAACAGGTCGTAGAACAGCCCACCGCCTACAAACACCTGCCCGTCTGCTATAGGTTGCGGTACAGGCAAGCAGAAGTGCACCCATACGTATTCGGCATCTATGTCGGGGTCGTCGGTCTTCTCGGCATTGATGCGCCATTGCCCGTTGGTGTCGTATTCCGTGAGATAGCCCAACCCCTCACGCCCTGCATCACGGGCAAGCGTTCCGCGCACCGCGTCTGCTTCGAGTAGTGCGTGGTATTCCCCTTGTGCATAGCGTATGCGGTCCACATGATAGCCGGCATAATAGGTGGAATATATATCGAAATGCCGGAATTCGTTCCCGCCCTCGAATATCAGTTCGCGCTTGTTGGCATAGCGCAAACGTGTGGGCTCTACATACGTGGGTGTGGTAAGGGTGACTTGGTTGTCGAGCCGACCATTCTGCTGCACCACCACAGATACAAGTGACGGGTCTTTGATGTCAAGTGCAGCAGTGTTGATGCTGAGGTCGAGTTGCTGATACCGTCCGTCGAACTCAATGTCCGTATTGCTGCGCACCAGTGCCGTTATGTCCGCCATAGGTTTTACGACCGAGAAGCACACGGTGGCAACGACATTGTCCATATCGCCGTTCTCATAGATGGTCAGCGCATAGTTGCCGTCGGTCGTGAGTTGCATATCGCTGTTTGGGAAGGTGAAAGCGTAGTGGGTGTAGGCTTGTTGTGTGGTCGTGGAGGAAGCATAGTCGGTGATGTCAGCAGTGGTGAACCCTTGCAGATACTCCGTACTGCTGAGGGCAGAGGGTGCCCAATCGCGGTTGAGATGGCGGACGGTGTAGGAGTATTGGCGCAAGTCGTGGCTCATCTCATCGAAAGATATTTCGAGTGTGTTGGCAGGGTCGGAACCGTCAATGCTTTCTTCTTCGCTGTGCAAAATCAGATATGGGCGTTGCAGTTGCAGCGTCTCGTCGGCATATTGGACACGCAGTGTACGCACATTCGTTTGCATGATGCGCGTTTGGTAGGATGCACAGCACGTTGTCTGTGCCATTAGTAAAGCCACAGCAGAAACCGCCAAGCGTAGGATATTGCGATGGGCAAGCATATACACGAACCACTTATGCCTGCAAAATTACGAAAAAATACGCATTTTACCAAAACCATTTGTGTGAATGAAAAAAAAGCAGTACTTTTGCAGCCGCTTTTGGGCGATGTGTCTGTCTTTTTTCGCCGGAAGTGTTTGCCACTGTGGCTCAGTTGGTAGAGCAACGCATTCGTAATGCGTGGGTCGGCGGTTCGAGTCCGCCCAGTGGCTCACTCGGAAAGAGTGCCGGTTTGTATAGCGGTTTCCTGTAAGTTTTTATGTTTTGGGCAGAGGAGTATGTCTCTTCTCTTTTGTCGTGTCAGTTTGTCTTCTTGCTCCAATGCACAAAACCATACACGCAGTTGATGCACCAGAAGACGTATTGGGCGGTCATGCAGTAGTTGTCGGCACGGAGCCAAAGGAGGACATACAGCACGTCGATGAAGAGCCACAAGTACCATTGTTCGCGGTAGGCAAGCACCATCAGTATCTGCGCCGCGATGGCAGGGACGGTGGTGAAAGCGTCCAAATACGGCTGTGTGTCGTCGGTGTAACGACTTAATAACCAACCTGTCAGCACAGACACCGCCAGTATCCCCGCCGACAGCACAGCCAATGTAGTAGCAGACAACCGGCGTGTATGAATCTCTGCCGTAGGGGTGGTGCTGTCATCCTTGTGTATCAGCCGTTTGCGCCATGCGTAGATGCCGTAGATTTGCGTAATGAAATAAAAGGCGTTCATAGCGATGCCTGCATAAAACCGCTCCAAATAGCAGAGATACGTGTAAGTGAGAATTTGCCCGAAGCCGAAGAAAAATGTGAGGATATTGCCCTGCGAACACAGCACCACGGAGCAGATGCCAAGCACTCCGCTGACGAGCGACCACGGGTTGTCGGGAATCAATACAAACGTAACGACTTGCACGGCTATGCCTGTAACCAACAGTCCGTACAGATATATCTTTTCTTTGGCTTGCATATAGGGTAATCTATAGTATATCAACGGTTATGTTTGGTATGGGAAACGACGCGGCTCTGCTTGGGAGACGACGCGGCTCGCGTCGTCATCGTAGAGCAATCGTCCGTTATCATTCCACTCGCCGTAGAGGATTCCTTGGCGGGTGTTGTCGATGAACTTCTGCAACCGCGCACGGTAGAGTTCGGGGCGGCGGTGCTTGTTGAAGATGATGGTGTCAAGGCGCACGCGCCTGTATAGGTCGGGCAGCAGCAGATAGTTTGCCCACACTACGGGGTCGGCTTGCAGGGCGGCGAGGACATCGTTATCCTCAGGGTAACCACCGGGAAACCTATCGGGATAGACGGCTCTGCCTGCGTCCGTCATCAGTCCGAGGTGCTCCATACGGCGGCACCGTGCAAGGTTGAGTTCTGTCCAGTTGCTGCCTTTGCGACGCGGACAAAAACGCTGTGTTTGCACACCGTCAATGGTCTTTGTGGTGCTGTCTATCCACCCGAAACATAGTGCCTCCTCCACGGCATCGATGTACCAAAACGTGCCGTTGTCCACAGGGCGACCGCGCTTTACCTGCACCCAGCACTCTTTTTCCGACTGATGATGGGTAGCCAACCACGCACGAAACTCCTCTCGGGACGCGGCTGATAGCAGATTGGTAACTTGCATGGGGCGGGGCTATTTCTTGTCGGTCGGCTTGGGGAGCAGTGCGGCAGGCTTGGAGTCCACTTGTGGCACGGCGAGGTGGTCGAAAGTCTCCTCGAAATCCCAGTTGGCGCGCAACTTGAGTTTCTTGGGGAAATAATAGACGGGCTCGGGTTGGCGGCGGGTGAGCCAGTCGCCCGTTGTCCAACGCCCGTCGCCGTTGAGGTCAAGGTACAGGCGCAGGTAGTAGGTGGTCGGCGCGAGGTACTCAAACTTGGTGCCGTCGGGCGAGGCGGGCTGCTCGCGCAGTACCGCGTCTTTCTCGCTGAGCAGTTGGATACGCGCCCGCGGGTCGTACTGCGCCATACGCACGAGGATATTGGCGTATTCGTCGGTGGATTTGAGTTTGATATTCGCCTTCACGGCATCGTTGCACACGCCGTAGATGTCGCGGCAAGCGGCGGAGTCTATCTCCAGCACATACGATTCGGCAGGCTCCAACTTGGCTATCACGCAGGTCTGCATACGTATCGTGTCCTTTTCCACGATTCGTATCGGAACAGGCGTTAGCACGGTATCGACCTTGTGCGCAAGGTGAATCATCTCACTATGCACCGAATCCAACGGGAATGCCGAATAGATGCGCAGTGTGTCGTATATCTCGAACTTGGACGAGGCGTTGGTTTTGAGTTCCAGTTTGCGTTCGCGCTTCTTTCGTTCCTGCGCCTCACGCGCTTTCTGCGACATACGCGGACGGCGATACACGGCAAGCACCGTGTCGGTTTGCGGCACGAGATTGTAGAGCGAGTCGGAGATTAAGTAGGTCATTTGCAGGTAGATACTGTCCTGTGATATGGCAACGGAGTCCGTGAGCCAATAGGTGAGAGTATCAAGGTTGGGCGATGCCTGCAACAGGGTATAGTCCAACCAGTTGACCCACGCAGAGTCAGAGCGGGTGCTATCCGCTTCACTCGGACGCATAGCGCGTATAGCGGGCATGCTATCCTGCGGAGTGGCGAAGATAAGGGTGAAGGCGTGCTGCTCCTCGCGATAGACGCCACGGAAATAATGCCGCTGCTTGTCCTCGGTGAAGTACCACAGTACAAGGTCGTGCGGCTCGTAGTAGCGCACCTCATGGGTGTGGATGGAGTCTATCTGTCTGGTAAACAGCGTGTCGCCTGTTGTGAGGTCGATGCCAACGGTGTCGCGCCAAAGGGTGTCGTGCTCGGCAACAATGTCAAGGTAAGGAGTGAGCATCGTGTCAGAAAACGCGAGGGCTTCTCCGGGTTGGTAGAGGTAATCGCGGCTGACATCGTTGAGTGCGAACAACCGATAGGCACCGTCACGTATGTTGTGAATGACGAAATAGCCGTCATCATCACTGCGCGTGATGCGGGTGAAGGGCAGGGTGCTCAGTGCCGAGTCCTCGGGATTGCTGTGGATACCGACCACCACGCCCGACACTGGATTGAGGTCTTCTGCATTGATAACCAATCCTTCTATGCCCAACGAGTCAATGTAGTCGCCCGTGGAAAAGGAGAATACATAGTCGTGCAGCGGAGTCTTCTCGTTGTAATCGCAGATAGCGGCACCGAAATCTATGGTGTAGGTGGTGGAGTCCAACAGGTCTTCCACGAAAGTCACCGTCAGTGTCTTGCCGAACGCCTTGACCTCGGGCGGGCGTTGTTGCGGGGGAGAGAACAGGACATTCTTCTGTATGTCGTCCAATTGGATGTACTCATCGAAATGTATCTCCACTTTTTTGCCGTGGAAATTCAGGGTACCGCTCACGGGTAGTTCCTTTACTACTGCAGGCGGTATGGTGTCACGAGGGCCACCTTGCGGTCCGCCGCCGCGGTTGGCGCAGGCAGTAAACAGCACCATCGTGAGCAATACGATATATATAAGGTGTCTGTGCATCAGGATTATAGTTTGGGTTCAGGTATGGCAAGACATTCATATCCCTCGCTTTGCAGCCATTCCAGCACGAGTGGAAGTGCCTCAAGCAGGCGGTCTTGCGTCTTGACAGAGTCATGGAAATTGATGATACTGCCGTGGCGGGTGTAGTGTTGCACTATCCAAAGCATGTCTTTTGCCGTGTATCGGGCGTTGTAATCGTGCGTCAGCACGTCCCAAAGGCAGATTTGATACCCCTGTTTGAGCAGGGCTTGCTTCTCTGCATAGCGCATACGCCCGTAGGGAGGACGGAACAAACGGGTATGCAATACCTCATCGGTATGCTCCACATTCTTGATATATGTGCTTGTAGCAAACAAGCATCCTTTCAGATGATGGTACGTATGGTTGCCTATACTATGTCCTTCCGCCCGCACACGTGCCACAATATCAGGGTGTTGTGCCGCATTATCACCGACCATAAAGAACGTAGCCTTCGCCCCGTATTGTGCCAATATATCCAACACTTGCGGGGTACATTCGGGTATAGGACCATCGTCAAAGGTCAGATATACGACCTTTGACGATGGTGTTATCCGCCACGTGACGCCCTTATACAGGCGTTGCAACCACGTTGGGAACTGATATAGCAGGGGTACCCGTATGATAATTATCTGCTATTTACGTTTTCTACAACTCCCAAGCCAGTGCCGATGCGCCGAGAATAGCGGCATCGCTCTCCTTGAGGTCAGAGAAGATGACCTTTACTTTGTCTTTCCAGTGCGGCAGTACGTTGGCATTCATGGCTTCCACTATGGGTTTGAGAATGAAATCTCCGCTCTTTGTCAAGCCGCCAAACATGATGATAGCCTCAGGCGACGAGAAGGCAATAAAGTCAGCAAACTTCTCTCCCAACATGCGTCCCGTGAAGTCGAAGATACGTTTAGCCACGGCATCTCCCTTGGCAGCAGCATCGTACACGTCCTTGGAGGTGATACTGTCGATGTCCAACTCGCGCAACAGGGTAGGCTCATTCGTGGTCATCACAATCTCTTTGGCAGTACGCGCCACACCGTTGGCGGAAGCATACGCCTCCAAACAGCCTTTCTGTCCGCACCCGCACAGACGGGCATTCTCACCGCGCACGGCTTTGGTATGCCCCAATTC
>CAKVBV010000080.1 GCA_934725535.1 uncultured Bacteroidales bacterium
TCTCTGAAGGGGTCCGGTGAGTCTCGGGTTAAGTGTATGAGATTAGTATGTGATTAGTATGTGATTAGTATGAGATTAGTATGTGATTAGCGAGTGGATAACGGGTGGATAGCGAGTGGATACCGACAGCATCTCACCCCATATACAGAGCCATACAAAAAAGCATTCCCACCCTTGCAAAAATCCCCAAAAAGCAGTATCTTTGTCGCCGATATGCGTATAGCGTTTACCACAGAACTCCCTCCCGAGGGTTTTGCCCGCCTTAGCGGACACACGTTGGGTGTGCCACTGGCTGATGCCGACATCTTAGTCGCCACTTTCGACAAGCGAGTGCCACGCGAGATGATAGCGCAAGCACCTCATCTTCAACTGATTGCGAACTTTGGTGCAGGTTTCAACAATATCGACCTTGACGCTTGCCGCGAGCGCGGTATCCGTGTCACCAACACGCCCCAACCCGTCATCGAACCCACTGCCGAACTGGCTTTTGCCCTTATGCACGATGTGGCACGCCGCACAGCAGAGTTCGACCGCCGGCTGCGCAACCATACCGCAGAGCCCTTCGGCGTGATGAACAATCTGAGCCATTCGCTCTACGGTAAAGTGCTGGGAATCATCGGAATGGGCCGTATCGGACAAGCCCTCGCACGCCGAGCCGTGGCAAGCGGAATGACCATCATCTACCACAACCGCCACCAACTGCCCGCCGACATTGAGCAGCAGTACAGCGCACAATACACACCCCTTGACACGCTCTTGCAAGAGGCTGACTTTGTGAGTCTTAACCTCCCGTACACCCCTGACACGCACCATCTGATAAGCACACGCGAGTTGTCTATGATGAAGCCGACCGCCTACCTCATCAATACCGCGCGTGGTGCGCACGTGTGCGAGGAAGCATTGATTACAGCCCTGCAAACCAACCAAATAGCAGGCGCAGCCTTGGACGTATTCGAGTACGAACCGCACATCGCCGATGCCCTGCTCACCCTCGACAATGTCGTTCTCTCTCCCCATACGGGCACAGGCACATGGGAGGGGCGTATCGCCATGTGCGAGAACGTCTGCGACAACATCCTCGCCTTCATCAACCATGATTTTAACAAAATGAATATAGTGTTGTAGAACTTTCCCCGAATTGGATTTCAAGGGGGGTACAATTTGTACCTCACCTCAAATACTATAAATCGAACCAAACAATATAAGACAATGAATATCACCGACCGATTTCTGAAGTACGTCAGTTTCTGCACTACTTCGGACGAAGAGACGAATATGACCCCCTCCACCCCGGGGCAGATGGAGTTCGCCGAGTACCTGAAGAACGAACTGCAAACCATTGGTATGCAGGATGTAACGCTCGACAAGAACGGCTACCTGATGGCTACCTTGCCTGCCACTATGGATGGTAAACCCACTATCGGCTTTATCGCCCACATGGACACATCGCCTGACGCAAGTGGCAAGCACGTTCAGCCGCGCATCATCAAGAACTACAACGGCGAGGACATACTCCTCAACGAAGAAGAGGTCATCGTTCTCGAGACCTCCAAGTACCCCGAAATACTCCGTTACAAGGGGCAGGACATCATCGTCACCAACGGTAAGACGCTCCTCGGCGCGGACGACAAAGCGGGTATCGCAGAGATTGTCTCGGCGTGCGAGTACCTTATCCAACACCCCGAAATCAAACACGGCAAGATACGTGTAGGCTTCACGCCCGATGAGGAAATCGGTCAGGGTGCCGACCACTTTGATGTCGCGAAGTTCGGCTGCGACTTTGCCTACACCATGGACGGCGGCACGATAGGCGAACTGGAGTTCGAGAACTTCAATGCCGCAAGTTGCAAGATACACGTGCACGGTGTCAACGTACACCCGGGCTACGGCTACCACAAGATGCTCAACTCCATGCGCATTGCCTACCAGTTGGCTGTCATGCTGCCCCGCTGGGAGACCCCCGAGCATACGCAGGGCTATGAGGGCTTCTACCATTTGGTGGGTATGACCGGCACCGTAGAGGAGACCACCCTCAGTTACATCATCCGCGACCACGACCGTGCCCGTTTCGAGAGCCGCAAGCGCGAGATGGAGCACCTTGTGCGCAAGATAAACCGCGAGTACGGCGAGGGCACGGCAGAGATAGAGTTGCGCGACCAATACTATAATATGCGCGAAAAGGTGGAGCCCGTGATGCACATTGTAACCCTCGTGGAAGAAGCCATGAAGGAAGTGGGTGTTACTCCCCATATCCAGCCTATCCGCGGTGGTACGGACGGCGCACGCTTGTCATTCGAAGGGCTGCCCTGCCCCAATATCTTCGCCGGCGGTGAGAACTTCCACAGCCGCTTCGAGTACCTCCCTATCCCCTCCATGGAGAAAGCCATGCAGGTGATTCTCAAGATAGTAGAGAAAGCGTAGCCTATTCCTCTCGTCCTTATGCCGCTGTCAGAACGTACATATTCCACCCCCTTGGGCGACATCCGTTATTGGGTGAATGTATTTGTGGCGGAACGCCCTGCATTGGTGTTCCTATCCGGACTGACGGCTGACCACACCTCGTTTGACAAGCAGGTCGAGGCATTTGCAGGGGAGTACAATATCTTGGTTTGGGACGCGCCCGCCCATGGGCAGTCCCGTCCGTTCCCGTTGGCGTTCTCGCTCCGGCAGATAGCCCAATGGTTGCACGCCATAGTGGCAGAGAACTGCGACAATGACGCACCTCTGTTCCTTGTCGGGCAGTCGATGGGCGGATACGTGGCGCAAGAGTACATCTCCCTTTACCCCGATGAGGTGGCGGGTACCGTTATCATAGACTCTGCGCCTTTGGAACGCACCCATATCACTCGCGCCGAGTTGTGGCTGCTTAAGCACGTAGGACCGGTCTATCGTCTGTATCCTTGGAAGCAACTGCAACGTGCAGCGGCACAGGCTTGCTCGACCACAGACTATGGCAGAACGCTGATGTACAATATGTTATCCGCCTACACGCACGGAGAGTATTGCGCCCTTGCGGCACACGGCTATCGTATTTTGGCGGAGGCTATAGAACAGCATACCGCCCCCATTGAAGGCTGTCCGATGCTCCTCTTGGTAGGCGAACACGACCGTGCAGGTTCCTGTCTGCGCTACTGCCGCAACTGGTCCAAACGCCAACACCTGCCCTTGGTATATGTTCCTGCAGCCGGTCACAACTCCAACACCGACAATCCCGCCTTTGTCAACCGACACCTCCGCGAGTTTGTCGAAAAGACAATAACAACAAAGCATATAAACCATTAAATTACAATACAATGTTAAAGGAAACACCTTTCACAGCGACCCATATTGCGTTGGGTGCTAAGATGGCAGATTTTGCCGGGTTCAACATGCCTATCCAATATCCGACAGGCATCAATCAGGAACATATCATTGTCCGTACGGGCGTGGGCGTCTTTGATGTCAGCCACATGGGCGAGTTCTGGGTAAAAGGCGAGCGCGCCCTTGACTTCCTCCAGTACATCACCACCAACGATGTCAGCAAACTTGAAGCGGGCAAGGCGCAGTACACTTGCATGCCCAATGGCAAAGGCGGTATTGTGGATGACCTGATTATCTACAAGTACTCCACCACCAAATACCTGCTCGTTGTCAATGCCGGCAATATCGACAAGGACTGGGCTTGGGTAAACAAGCAGAACACTTTCGGTGTGACTCTCGAGAACGCCAGCGACAAATACGGACAGTTGGCAGTACAGGGTCCGAAGGCTACGGAGATGCTCCAACTGCTCACCGACGCTGACCTCAGTGCCATTCCGTACTACTCGTTCCGCGAATGGTCATTCGCAGGCGTACCGGGCGTTATCCTCAGCAACACGGGTTACACGGGTGCAGGCGGCTTTGAGTTGTACTTCCCCAAAGAGAACGCCATGCAGATATGGAACGCTCTGTTCGAGGTTGGCAAGGATTTCGGATTGGCTCCTATCGGATTGGGCGCACGTGACAGTCTGCGTCTCGAGAAGTGGTACTGCCTCTACGGACATGATATAGACGATACCACATCGCCGTTGGAAGCAGGTCTCGGTTGGATTACGAAGTTTGACGCCAAGGACTTCATCGACAAGGACTTCCTTCTCAAGCAGAAGGCAGAAGGCGTGAAACGCAAACTCGTTCACTTCGAGTGCCAAGAGCGTGCCATTCCGCGTAACGGCTATGAGATTTGCGATGCCGATGGCAATCAGATAGGTCACGTAACCAGCGGTATCATGCTGCCTAACACCAAGGTGGGCATCGGTATGGGGTATGTGAAGACCGAGTTCGCGAAGAAAGAGACCATTATCTACATCAAGATTCGCGAGAAACTTGTACCCGCCAAGATTGTGTAACCCATAAACCACAACAAGGATATGAAAAAGTTATTGGTATTCTTCCTTTGCGCCGTCGCTACACTGGCGGGCTGCAAAAAGCAAGGTAACAATGAGGCTGAAGACTCCAATCTGTGGGCTTCCATGGTGAAGAAGTACACGATGTTGGAGAACTTCCCGCCCTATAGCCACGAGATGAAGAATCCGATATATCTGAATTCGGGTTTCTCAGAGCAACTGCAATTCACAGATATGAACTGCCCCAAGTCGTACTACGACGACTACAAGGAAACCGTTGCCAAAGCCGGTTTTACCACAACCTTAGAAGGTGAGGGAGACAGCGTTGACTACGAACTGACGAAAGGCGACAAGACTTACGTCATCATCCTGAGTTATTCGGGTACCACCTTGATGTGCCAATACGTCATCCATAGTGACGAGTGGTAATATCCAATACGTATTATCCTAATTAAAGAGGTTGTCCAAAGACTTTGGGCAACCTCTTTTTATACCGTTTCCCTCACTCCATCTTGAGTATGAACCGCTTGTAGTAAGAGATTAGCAGTGTGGTGATTGGAAGGGCGATAATCATTCCGACAATCCCCAGCAGGGAGCCCCATATTGACAGGCTGAGGAGTATGGCGGCAGGGCTCATACCCATCGCATTGCCCATGATTTTGGGCGTCAAGAGCAGGTCCTGAATACTTTGTACCACCACAAACACCACCACAATACACAGCATCACCACCCACACGGGACGCCCTGTCTCGGCGGATTGTATCAGCCCGAGTATCAGACAGGGCGGAATACCTATCGTCTGCAGATACGGAACGAGGTTGAGTACCCCGATAATCAGACCCATAGCGATGCCCATCGGCAAGCCGATAATCTGAAAACCGATGGCAAACAGTATGCCCACAATGCCTGCAATAGTGGCTTGACCGCGGAAATAGCAATTCATATTGCGGTCGAGGTCGCTCATCAACATCTGCGCACCATGGCGGTATCGGTGGGGTATGTATTGGTGCCAACTATTGGCAATCTTCTCATAATCAATCAGCAGGAACACAATATACAGCAGGCATACAAACACTATCGCCAGCCCCATAACGGCACTGAGTCCGCTGCTAATCCAGTTGCCCACTTTGGGTAGGAGGTTGCGGAGTGCCTGTTGCACATCGGGGTTGCTGAGCAACGTCTTCACATCCATATACTCCACCAACTCCTGAAACTGCTCATTGGCACGCGGGGAGAAATACTCGTTGGCGTCAAACGTGCTCAGGTAGTTCTTCACCCCCACCGACAGTGCCGTCGCCTGTTTGCTGATAGTAGGCACCAATGCCGCCACTGCACCCGTCAGCACACCGACGACCAATACCAGTGTTACAATCACCGACAGCAAACGGTTCTTAAACCGGCACTTGTACTGAAAGAACCGCACTATCGGTTCCAGCATATACGCAATCACAAAACTGACGAGAAACGGCAGCAACACTCCGCTCAGCCGGCGTATGAGCAGGTACAAAGCCGCCAATACGGCAATGGTGATGACACCACGGATAATGGTATCGCGGTCGAACTGCTGTTGCTTGTTGCTTGGTGGTGGTAGTCTCAGCATAGTAGGATGGGTTGAGGGTTATTGTATAGGGTGTGCAAATTTAAAGTTGAACTTTAATTTTGTACACGTATTGTATATCTTATTGTTGGTCAGGTAGTTTGCGGAAGTTATATAGTCCTTCGTGCAGGGCAGGAACTTCCACATCGCCGTCATATATGACACATGAGGACAATATGCGGTCACCAAAAGCATGCTCTATGGCACGTATGTTTTTGTAGAAGTCAGTGTTAGATGTCTTGGCTGATTTCACTTCGTAAAGTCTCAGGTTGATGCCTTCCTGCGCCATGATGTCTATTTCCGTTCCGCGGCTTTCCCGATAGAAAAACAGGTTGCTTTCCTGCCCTTTGTTATAGCGGTTCTTGAGCATTTCCATCACAATCAGATTCTCAAAGATACCGCCACGCAAGGGGTGCGTACTCAGTTGGGCAGGAGACTGGATGCCCAGCAAAAAGCACAGCAGTCCCGTGTCATAGAAATAGAGTTTGGGCGTTTTGACCAACCGTTTGTTGATATTTGCGTAATAGGGGTGCAGGCGGTACACGATGTATGACGCCTCCAATATGCTGAGCCACTCTTTGAGTGTCACGGAAGATACGCCCACCTCGTTGGATAGTGCGGAGAGGTTGCACTCCGCCCCCACACGTCCTGCGCAAAGGCGAATGAATGTCTGGAAAGCACTGAGGTCTTTTATCTTCAGCAATTGGCGTATGTCGCGCTCCACGTAGGTGGTGTAGTAGTTGCTGAATACCTTGGTGGCAGGAATGTGCTTGCTGAACAATGCGGGATAGAAACCGTTAAACAGTATCTCGTCTGTGGTATGGCTCTTGTATTCGGGTATCTCCTCCAACGAAAGGGGCAGAAGAGTCAGTACGGCAGTCCGCCCGCAGAGAGACTGCGAGATGGTGTTGAGCAGGGTGATGTTGCAACTGCCTGTCAGTACAAACCGCCATTCGGGGTCGTTGTCCACGTACACCATCAAGTAGGACAATAGCGATGGCACGTTTTGTACTTCGTCAATAATCACGTGTTTGCCCGCGTTGGCAAAGAAATTCTTCGGGTCCCGCTCTATCTCTTCCCGCAAACTGATGTCCTCCAAGTTGTAGTAGGCATAGTCAGGGAACAGGTTGCGGCAAAGGGTGGTCTTGCCCACTTGCCGCGGTCCCGTGATGGTGATGACCTGATAGTATTTCTGACACTCCAATATCTCTGCCGAGAGGTGACGGTATATGTAGTTGGTCATAGACGTGTGCAAATTTAAAGTTGAACTTTAATTTTGTGCAAAGATAGTGCATTTTTATGGGGTGTGCAAGAGGTGGGGTGGATTTTTGTATCGTATCATTGGCGGATACCTGTTGACCGTCACAAGATTACCCTCGATGACCTTACGGATGAAGGTGCCGATGGGTGGGGAATGTATAGGTTGCATACAAAGTGTCTGCTTTATATATTTTAATGTTTTGTGGGATATGGGATAGGTATCGGTTGCGTAAGGGTTGCTTATCCATTGCTTATCCCTTGCTGAAGGGTTACGTTAGTGTTATTTAAGATTTGCGGTTTGACACGACGGAGATGGGGAGATGGATGGGGTGGTGAATAGGGCGTTTTGTAAAGTGGACTTTGCAAAAACAAGAAAAGTATGCAGAAAAATGTAGTTTGCTTTGCATAGTACATAAATTTGCAGTACCTTTGCAGTCGGAAAGAGAGAGGGAGACCTCCCCAACCCCTCCAAGGGAGGGGCTCAACAGAGTGGATATGGTGTGGCGAAAGGATAAGATGCGAGACGACTCCCCCTCCGAGAAGGGCTCAATAGAAGAGGTGTGATGTGAGGAAGGAACAAGATGTGTGACTATTGTGTAACTAATATAATAAGGTAAAAAAATGAAGAAAATGATTATCGCCGCAATGGCAAGTGTAGTAGTGTGCCTGAGCGCATGCGCGGAGAAGACCCAATTGGTAAAGTTCAACGAACTGCCACAAAAGGCACAAACGTTCATTGAAACCTATTTCAATGCTGCGGACATATCGTTTGTCAAGATGGAGAAAGACGGATTGCACAACGACTACGACGTGCGTATGACCGACGGCACGGAGATTGACTTCGACCACGACGGCTCATTGGAACAGGTGGATTGCAATACCAAAGCCGTGCCTGCGGGCATCGTTCCCGAGAAAATCACCACCTACGTGGCTGAGCATTTCGCAGGAGCATTCATCGTGAAGTACGAGATTGACCGCAGAGAACTGAAAGTGGAACTCAACAACTCGCTTGATTTGGAGTTCGACAAACAAGGAAACTTCCTGCGTATTGACGACTGATGCCGTTGATACAAAGGCAACTGACAAATAGCAATATGAAAAGACTTCGTCGTTCATCAAACAAGATGCTGGCGGGCGTGTGCGCAGGCATCGCAGAGTATTTGGACGTGGACGCGACCGTGGTGCGCGTGCTCTATGCCGCCCTGACGCTGTTCACCGCAGGCTTCCCGGGCGTGCTGCTGTACATCGTAATGATGATACTCATGCCCAAC
>CAKVBV010000081.1 GCA_934725535.1 uncultured Bacteroidales bacterium
GGCATATTCCCTCCCCTTCATCGCATATTAACCATTACCTATTGCTACTCTTAACTCGACTTAAAGTCGTGTTAAGAGTATGATATTAGTATGTGATTAGTATGTGATTAGTATGATATTAGTATGTGATTAAGCCGACGATATTGCAAGGTCAGCGACAGGATATGCGCATATTCTGAAAAAAATGTACCTTTGCAAACCAAATGAAAACCAAAGTCATCAACAACAAGGAGCAGGTCTTTTGCGCATGGCGTCGGCGGTTTGTCCGTCTGACACCCGAAGAGTGGGTGCGCCAGCAGGTGCTGACTTCGTTGGAAAGCGAATCCGGCTACCCGCACGCACTGATTGCCGTGGAGGTCCCCATCGAGGTGGCAGGGCTGCGGAAACGATGCGATGCTATCGTATATAGCCCACAGATGCAACCCCTTATGCTGTTGGAATTCAAGGCGGACAATGTGCCGCTCACGCAGAAGGTGCTGGACCAAGCCGCCGTTTACAACCGCCAACTGCACGTACCCTATCTCGTGCTGAGCAACGGAGCGCAGACCGTGATAACGCATGTGCTGCCCACTGAATATGAATATCTAAACCATATACCGCTATGGAGTCAATTATCGAACTGAACGACACCCTCGACACCGCCCTTTTCTACGGTGTCAACAACCGCAATATGCTCTGCCTGAAAGACCAGCACCCCGATGTCAGGGTGGTGGCGCGTGGCTATCACGTGAAAGTGTCGGGACCGGATGCAGCCATTGCCCGCTTTGAGCGAAGCCTGCGACTGTGTGAGGAGTTTTGTATCAAGAACAACACCCTCAATGAGGAGCAGATACTCATGCTTCTCCATGGCGAACAACCGCAAGAGTATCTGCAAGACAACCTTATCCTGCACGGCGTAAACGGCAAGTCGATAGTGGCGCGCAGCCGTAACCAGCAACTGTTGGTGGACGCCTATGAGGGCAACGACCTGCTGTTTGCCATCGGTCCTGCGGGTAGCGGAAAGACCTATACCGCTATCGCATTGGCAGTGCGTGCTTTGAAGAACCGAGAGGTGAAGAAAATCATCCTATCGCGTCCCGCGGTGGAAGCAGGTGAGAAACTCGGCTTTCTCCCTGGCGATATGAAGGATAAGATAGACCCCTATCTGCAACCCCTGTATGATGCCTTGCAGGATATGATACCGGGTGCCAAACTCAACGAATATATGGAACGCGGTGTGATACAGATTGCACCGCTGGCATTCATGCGCGGACGGACACTGGCGGATGCCATTGTGATATTGGACGAAGCACAGAACACCACTACCGCGCAATTGAAGATGTTCCTCACGCGACTTGGTATCAACGGCAAGATGATTGTTACTGGCGACCTGACGCAGATAGACTTGCCTGCCAGTCAGAAGTCGGGACTGCGTGATGCCATTGAGCGGCTGCGTGGCATACGGGGGATTGCCATTGTGGAGTTCAACCAGAAGGATATTGTCCGCCACCCCCTTGTGAAACACATCGTATCGGCTTATGCCAAGCATGATGCCAAAACTGACCACACACCCGACGACGAAGACAACGGAACACTGCATATTGACAGCACCCTGCTACACAAGTAACAAGGTGCTGCTTCTGGGGGACGACGCTCTTGGGGGACGACGCGGCTCGCGTCGTCAAGATATATTGCGCCCCCCTCCTTTGGAGGGGTTGGGGAGGTCACGACAAGAAGATAAACAGCAGCGGTATCAGAATACCTATCAGGAACTCTATACCTCCTATACCGATAAGGCTATGCTTGCCTTTTAGCATCAATATGCCCGAAAGCACAATAACCACCAACGCACCGGCAAAGATGTCCGAGAACCATGTCCATGCCTTACCCGGGTTGTAGTGCAGTTTGCTGAGACTGCCCAGGATAGGGCGTTTCTTCACTTGCTCAAGGACAGCATTACCCGTGGAGAGATTGACCACCAGGCTGCTATTGCCTTTGAGGAACACTTTGAGCGTGTTCGCATCGGGAAAGTAGTGCTGTATCTCTTGGCCCTCCACACCGCACGCCGAGAGCCATGCGTCTATCTGTGCTTGATTGGCAGTTGCTTGCGTGGCGGGCGCGAACCGGTACTCGGTGCGTGTGATAGAGTACTGGCTGTTGAACGAGTTCTTATGGTTGAGGGCAATACCGCTGATGGCGTACACAAGCAACATACCCGCAAACACATAACTCAGTTCGCGGTGAATGATACGAAACCACTTGCGCACCTTGGCACCTCTGCTTGCTTTCGTCTGTTCCATAGTAGGGATAGCGCAAGCCAACTACTCGGTGATGATTTGGTAGGAGACCGCCTCGGCATAGTAGCCCTTGATAGCAGCCTTCTCCGTCTCACAGCCGTTGCCGTCGGTACCGTGTTGCTCGGCAGGGTTGTTGGCTGCTACAGGTTCGGGCTGTACCTCAAAAGCATGAAGCACACCCTTTACACGGACGATATTGTTGATACAAGCGGCATCAAAATTACCCATCTTGGCTCCTTCGACACGCAATATACGCGGACGGATAATGGTGTCATTGTCCGTATAAACGGTATCGGACTGTGTCCCCATAAGGAAGGCTTTGCGTCCGCCGTGTTTGCAGAGGTGGCTGCATACGCCTTGGAAGGTGATGGTGTCCCCCAGTAGCGATTCTGCTTGGCTGTACACCTCATCGATAGTGTAGATGGTTTCGGCTTTCTCTGTAGTCTTGGCACATGATGCCAAGCACATGGCAGCCACAACGGCTGCAAAGAACATGATTTTTTTCATATTATTGAGATATTTTATTTTCATAACACAATTGTGGCTGTCCTATACCACGGCAGGACAGCCACAATTACCGTGCCAATATCAGAGTTGTTGTCCGAGTGCGTTGAAGAGTTGGTTACCGCGACGGATATAGAGTTTGCCATCGATGATGACTTTTTGTGCTTTGTCATCGTTTGCAGGAACGGTTGCTCTGACATTGTCTGTAGGGGTACTCGGTGTACCGGGCAATGTCCATGCAACGAGGGTGTTATACCACATTGTAGGTTGGTTTATAGTTTGGTCAGCCAAAGTAACATTCGTATTTTTAAATGCGCGGAAAGTCATCAGCAGCGTGTTCTCGTGGCGTGCAGCACTTGCGGTAACATTCATCGCTCCTCCTTTAGCCAATTGCGTTTTATCCACAAATTGCAGGTCTGCGGTGTATTTGTACAGGTTGACGCCGCCACCGCTCGCGTAATTGATGGTTAGTATAGTATCTTTGCCAAACGTAACGATACCTGTATGTTGATTGAGGACGGTATTACCTGCGAAAGTAGCATGTAGCAAGTTGCCTGTTGCAGCATCAATATGCATAATGATACCATCGTACATATTGCCGGGAGCCGTGCCACCACCTGCATATATCTCTGTGCCATTGAACAGGATGCCATTCTGTATGCCGCCTACTACAAAAATGCTGTTGCCGTCTTCCGCCCATGTCATTTGTTGCAGTTGCACGCCCTTGCTACTGCCTGCTGCGGCTTGTTGAACGGGTGCGATGTAGGAGCAAGTAAGGTTCTTGTCAAGTTGTGCCACAAGGATAGAGCGGTCGTTAATAGTAACCTCTTTTTCTCCCAATTGGAAAGTCTTTGCTGCATCAGCGGTAAGGATATGCCCGACAACCATCAGTTTGCCATTCTTGTAGGACATCTTCATGATTTGGTCAGCCGTTACTGTACCTGTTGCAGTCACGTGTGCCAGATGGTTGAAGTCTTTGTCGGTCTTGATAATGAACGAGTTGGAATAATTATTGAGATATTGCATATCCCCATTCCATTGTCCAGTATGAACGGCACGGAGGGTATCTGTACCAATGGCGATGTCCAAGGCTTGCTTGCCTGCGAAGTACAGGTTGCCCTCCTCGTCTTGTGCGATGGCAGTAATAGAAGCCACATCGGTGGCTGTTCCATTGGGTGCCACAGAGGCGGTGTAGAGGATGGTCATCTTGGTGATTTCACCATTAGGAGTGATATTGACCAGTACAAGATGGTTGAAATTGGAGCCGGTGAACTTGGTCTTCAGGCTATGACTCTCTCCCGTAGCATCAACGAGGGTCAAGTAGGGAGACTCTTGGTTGGTTACTTGGTTCTTATTGGTGAGGCGGAACTTGAGTGCAAGCACTGCTCCACCGTCAGTTGTTGCACAGAATGCCGCATCGGAATAGTCTCCATCAGTGCTACGGACAGCCCAAATGAGATCACCCTGCATATCCACCTTGGTGAATATCAAGTTCTTGTTGAAAGATGTCCCCGTCCCATAATCAGCCCCTGTGAATGTCTCGCCTAAGAAAGTGGACTCGTCGGTAGCATTGATAGAGCCGGAATGTCCGAGTACGAAAGCATCTCCGCTACCATTGATTTGAATGTCGAAGATTTGCGTTTGCGGCTTGCCTGCCGGACTGACAAGCGATGAATACCAATTGAGGTTCACCTCGGTCGCAGAGATTGCAGTTGCGACCAAGAGAGAAATAAGTAAAAGATTCTTTCTCATAATAGTTATTGATAGTTATTGTTTTAGTTTATATTTTGACTTCATTGCACTCTGTAATGAGAGTTAACGAACGGCAAAGTTAGTATATTTGCTCGAAATATGCAAGTATATATCCTAATAATACCCATTAATGGGTATGAATCAATGCCCGTTGTACCTGCAGAAACTGCTGCGGCAGACGCTCTGTCATCTGCGGTATATCCCTAAGCCTCCTTGGGTATAGTTGCTATTGCTCAGGCGGCAAGGACTGGAATTTGCGTGTCGTTGCCACTTGCAGCAACATCACTCCACTCAATATGCACCCTACCATAAAAGCCCCTTGGGGCATATTCGGGAACCACCATTTTGCCAAAGGGGTTACAATCAGCGGCGACACAAACTGCCCCAAATACAATGCTGCAGACAACAATGGCATCACCGTGGCGGCTGCTGTCTTACCGCCTTTGATACTCGCAATCGTATTCAGATACGGCACGCCCACACCCGTTGCCATGCCCGCCAACGCACTTCCGACAATCAACATCGGCAGAGACATTGACACACAATAGCAGCCATAGCCACACAAAAACAACATAGGACAAAAGTATTTGATACTCAGCCTGAAACACCTCATCAGTTGACCGAACAGCAGCCCCATCAGCAGTGCCACCATATCCAATCCTACCATGATACCCGTTACCATACCATGGTGCTGCCCAAGGTATGTGTCTTGACTCGCCATTTGGGCAAAATTGGTAGGAAAGATAAAGAATATCATCATCAGAAGCCACATTCCTACTACACTCGGGTGAAACTTCAGCAGACTCTTGAGCGAAAACGTTTTTCCCCGTTTGCTCTTGTCTGCAATCCGCTCGGCAGGCAGAAAAGCGACCACCAATGCCATAGCGGGGATGCCCATCAGATAGACTAAGAACGCATACTTCCACCCGCACGATGCTGCCAACACGCCTGCAATGGCGGTGGCCACTACGCCTCCCAACTGGTTCATAGCGGCAGACAATCCCATTAGCCCTGCCTGTTTTTCTGGCGCAAAATAGTACGCCAACAACCCTGTGGACAGCGGCATCAGCAGCCCGACACTCACGCCCAACAATGCACGCAGGCACAAGAGCCATACGATGTCAGACGCAAAATAGCACCCTGCGCCCGACAGGACATACACCGTGAGACCAATCAAGGCAATTATTCGCGTGATCAGCCGCTGACTGATAGAGTGGAAAAACAGATTGGTTAGAATGATGAACAACGCAGGCAAAGAAACTATCAGTTTGATAGTCATCTCATTAACACCTGCTTGCGAGAAATGCGCCCCGATAATATCCAATGCCGGAGCAATCGCCGCACCTGCCATCACGGTCAGTACGGACATCGACAAAATAGTCGCAGTTAATTTTTTCATTCGGCTATAGTTTATTTCTTTATCCTGTGAATCTTCAGACACCTACAGCCGTTCTCCCGCTTGTAATCAGGAACGCTTCCGTTGGTACATATCAAACCTTCGGTTGCTTACAATTCGGGCACAAAGTTACTGCTTTTTTCCGATTTGTGCAAATGCCATCCTATGCAGAATACGAATAAATATACTGGTTACCAACCGCTTATGAATATCGTCATTGTCATTATGCTTACCATAATGCTGTGTACAAGTATCTGTCAATGCAACTGCTATATGTCCCGTTTCAGAGGCAAATACCTATTTTTGGGGATTGTGTTCTTCTGTAGATAGCAGTAATTTTGCACGCTGTTTGAAAGGACAAAATATAAACAATCAATGTGATATGAAAAAACTTTATCTTCTTTTTGGTGCAGCCATGCTCTCATGCAGTATGATGGCTGCCACGTTGGACACCATTCAAGTGAATGGAGTGTACTATCAGTTGAACGAAGAGACGCAGACCGCTGCGGTGATTCGCAAAGACTCGAAGTTCATATACGAACAAGAGTCAGTGGTTATCCCTGTGTCCGTGAGCAAAGGCGAGAAATCGTATGATGTAACAAGTGTAGGACAGGCTGCATTCAACAAAGCCACTTGCAAGTCCGTTGTCTTCGTAGAGGGTAGCAAGGTGACGGAAATCGGGAAGCAAGCCTTTCAAGGAGCCTTTGAACTGACAGAATTGGCTCTGCCCGAAGGTGTGAAACACTTGCCATTGACTGCAATACAGAGTGTTGGTCTTAATGCAGGTATGAAACTGCACAAACTTACCTTGCCTTCCACGATGGATACCTTGGATGTGATGTCGTTGCAGGTTGCCAATCTGGATACGCTGATTTGCAACGCCGTGATGCCTCCTCATTGCGCACTGACAACAGGTAAAGCACTGGTGCCCTGCCTGCCGTTCACATCAAACAACTCGCCCGTATTTGTGCCGCGGAATACGAAAGTGATTGTACCCGCAGGCAGTGAGAAATACTACCGCGCAGAGGCAGGATGGGACTATTTCGACTGCTTTGCTGCAGGTGCAACGGACACACTGCGTATCGGCAAGCTGTACTACACAATCCACAATGACAGTGCATCTGTGATGTCTGATTTGACGGGCAACAAGTATGGTACGTTGGCTTCAGTAGTTGTTCCCGCACAAATTGCCAAGACAATATGCACCACTGGCGCGACAGCAACTGTTACGCAAAAACAATTGCCCGTAGTCGCATTAGGCAGGGCTGCTTTTCAAGGGAATAAGTCCATTCAGTCGCTTGACTTCGCTACACCAAGCAATGTAAAAACAATACAGTCTATGGCTATGCAATATATGGAAGGCTTGACAGGTACTTTAGAATTGCCCGAGGGATTGAAATTCATCGCAATATCGGGCATTCATAGTGGCTTGAACGGTGGGCAAATGCCTGTCAAGAAGTTGGTACTGCCTTCCACGTTGGATAGTCTGGATGTTATTTCCGTTGTACTTAATGAGTTGGAAACATTAGAGTTCAAAGGTGAAACCGCTCCCAAATGTCGTGTGCGTGTTACCACCACCCAAACGCAAATCCCGTGGATGATTAACCCGAACAACAACTTCCCTACACCGAAGAATGTGCAAATCATTATCCCCGACGGCTCCTACGATTCGTATAAGAACCAAGCGGGTATTGGCGACTATTTCGACTATTTCACATCGCCTGCTACGGATACCGAGAATGTCAAAGACGCTGCTGCCAACTCTACCAAGACAGGCATCTACAATATCATGGGTACCTATCTCGGCACCGACGATAGCAACCTGCCAACAGGCATGTATATCATCAACGGCAAGAAAGTCATTCGCTGACAATCGGAGAATCATATTTCTCACTTGACCACACAAGAGGCTGCCCGACAAGGCAGTCTCTTGTTGTTTTATACCAACGCCTTGCAGACCACGCTCGGGGGGTGTTGAGAGGCGACGCTTGGGGAACGACGCGGCTCGCGTCGTTAATGTCAATGTCAGTTCTATCTGATTTCATTGCTGAATTTTATGGCTAATCAACGATAATACGGCGTAGCCGTCCGTTCATTTTCTAACCATATCCATTACAATCATTGCGCATTACGCATTTTGCATTGCGTCAAGCATATTGCACCATCATTTTATTGAGCCCCTCCTTTGGAGGGGTTGGGGAGGTCTTCCCTATTTCCTGATGGAGTTGGAGGGGGTATTATCGGGTCAAGAGTATGACATTAGTATGTGATTAGTATGTGATTAGTATG
>CAKVBV010000082.1 GCA_934725535.1 uncultured Bacteroidales bacterium
TACCAATATGCCTGTTTATGGGCATTTTGGGGTGACTCTTCTGCTTCGGACTACGTTTACCGGACAGCAATAATTAATAACACCAACAACGGGGGCAATTAACAACACAGACAAGCATAGCGACACAGACAATATGGTAGTATAAAGATGAGCAATATATAAAGGTTTTAGCGATATAAGCAACGATAGTATTCCAAGATATACAATGGTGGGTGGCGGTAGCCGCACATCTTGAAATTAGTATTAACATCTAAATAACAACGAGTATGAGGAAAAGACTACTTTTGTTCATGGCTTTGGTGGCAGGCTTTGTCATCGGGGCTTCTGCTCAACAACAGGTGTTCATTGTCGGTGGCGACACATTGCCGAGCAATGCACACATCTGTCTGGCGCATGACGGGACATCTACCGTCACGGTGAAATTTGTAACGGAGAATTTGAATAACAAAGATGAAGAAGAATTTACGTATCGTTGGAGGACTCTCGGAGATTTGGAAATAGTAGATTCTAACGATGCGGATTCTTCGGTTACGGTGCGTTCTACCAATTTGGGTAAGGGGGCTGTTCGCTTGTATTACAACATTGGCTGGTGTGCTTCATACGTGGATTTGTACATTTATAAGGAGTTTAATCCTGCAGATTTCGGATTGGAGATAGAGGGACCTGAGTGCCTCACCAAAGGAGAAACAGTAGTTTTTTCTGTCCGCCCTGTGCTGACGCGCAACTTGGGTGCTTATATCGGTGTGGATAACTACTACTGGAACCTAACGGGTGACAATCCTCCTGCCTTTGTGGACAGTATCATCTATGCGGCGGGTGATGGCAGTGCCGTTACGTTCCGTGTAGGAGATGTGAGTGCGGGCGATGAAGTGGTGGTTAATTTCGGCGACTGTAACAGAGAAGCCGCCAAGTCCATCCGCAAGCCATTGGGCAAGACACCACCTAAGCCACAGGTAGTGGAAAACCTGTGTGTGCCGTGCGGTCAGGGAAATACACGCGTCATCTCCGTGCTAAATCCGATAGAGGGTGTGGACTACAAGTGCAAGGCTCCTTCCCAGTGGGAGGTGGTAACAAAGAACATATCGGAAGATGCTGTGTCGTTCACGGTAAAATTTGATTCCATCAGTTCGGACGACCTGACTATTACGGCTTCTTTCATCGATGAGGAAGAGTGCGTGGCGAGTGTATCGAATGTACATATCACCCGTACATGGAGCGAAGGAGCCTATATGGCGTACAACAATAGTGCCACGGGGTCCTGCTGTGCCGTAGTGAATGGCAGTACCAAATACGATTTCTCGGTACAGGGACAGATACCGACAGGTGCTCTTATCAATTGGGAGATACCGGCAGGTTGGGTGGAAGAAGACGACAACCCGTATAGCCGTTATCGCAAGATACGTCCAACTGCAGCGGCAGCCTTGATGGATACGGTTATGGCATGGAGTGAGACGTGCGACCAAACGAAAGCCGATACGGTATGGATGCCTGTGTATGTGAAGCCAGCCGCTGTAACGGATATCACTATGGAGACGTGCTTGTCACCCAATACCACCTATACTTTCCGCGCGGTACAAGGCACCGATGGTCCGCGTGCGGCATCCTATACTTGGCAGGTGAAGGAGGGCAACACCTACGTAACAAAGAGTGATTTCACAGGCGATTCCCTTGTGCTGACTGTAACCACTGATATGCAGGCTGTGCGTGTCCGCCCCAACGGATTAGAAGGATGCGATGGTGAGTTCTCGGAGGACAAGGCATTGGTATTCAAACCTGCTGCACCTGAGGGAATTTTATTTGATGGCTGCATCGCTTACAATATGCCTGACACGGTAACATTTAGTATCGTCAATCCTGTAGCAAATCAGCAGTACGCATGGACATTGCCAACAGGTTGGACTCAAGTCGCATCACATAATAACGGACAATCCGTTGATGTGCGTACCACAGGTGCAGCAGGTACATATACAGTTAGTGCTTATGGAGTTGGCAGTGGAACGTGTGGAAATTCTGTACCTGCCATCATTAATGCAACTATAAATAATGTGGAGAAAGAGATTATTTATACTGCCGCAACAGAATTATTTAGTGTATTCCCCACAAGACCTCGAGGCACTAACTATTATTGGTATTTAGTTTACAATGGACATATTGTTGGTGGTGATAATGTCTTTTATGACAATGACAATACAGCCTTAGCCGTTTCCTTGTCAGATGATTATTTCGACCTATCCGAGAACCTTATCAATAGCACAGAATACACTCTTGTAGTAGAGTTCGATGTTTCATCAGGTTGTAAAGCCCGCCTTACATACGGTGCACCATTAAGTTCTAACATAGACTACAAAAGAACTACCCCCGTTTCGCCGTTGCGGGCACAGCGTTATATGAAGACAAGGAAGATAGAAGGGGCGCTCAATAGTCCAACATTATTAGTGTCTCCAAATCCCGTGTCCCATGCTCTTGAGGTCAAACTGAATAATGGGAGTGAGTTCAGTATGAAGATACTTAGTGTAGATGCAGAGCCCCTGTATACTGATGATACAATGCTCATACAACATAACATAGATGTATCTTCATACTCGACAGGAACGTATATTGTTATTGCCTTCCAAAATGGCAAGCGTGTAGCAATGAAGCGGTTTATAAAGCAATAGTTTTATGAAACGTTTGATATTTTTTCTACTATGTACAATCGGTAGCCTGTGTGGAGTATCCGTGCAGGCTACCCTGTACGACAATGATGAGGACTATATAAATCGTCGGTATTTTACGGCTGCGAACTCACAAGGCATAGGACTCAGGTACGGCATATTGTCTGATAGTACTGTTATCCTGACATGCAGTAACACCAATCCGAACTATGCCAACGTTGTAGCAGACACAATCATCGTACCTGAGAAAGTGGTTCTTAATGATACCATATACACCGTTGTGACTACCGATGGAGGAGGGGTGTTTTATGACATTACCACACTGACGACTATCTATTTGCCCCAAAGCATTTCATTGATAGGCGATACCATCAAGTACAACCCTCGTACAGATGATATAGATGCGGTAGATTTAGATTGGGATATGAACAATACTTTTTCCGGATGTCCCAATCTGCAAAACATCTACGTTGATGAAGAAAATCCTTACTACACTTCTATAGACGGAGTGGTGTACTCAAAAGACAAAAAGCAATTGGTGGTATATCCTTGTGGACGTAAAGACGAGAGATATGCCCCGATAGACGGCTGTGAAGATATATTGCGGTATGCCTTCGCAGGACACGGTGCCTTGAAAGAAATAGAATTTCCTAATTCTCTCAAGACAATCAGTCACCATGCGTTAATGTCGGAGTTCTATTTAAAACGAGTTGTATTAAAAGACTCTGTAGAAGCCTTGGGAATGAATGCTCTACCTCTGTATATGTATAAAGACGAAAGTAGAAAAAAGAGGACTCCTCTTCCACGGTTAGACTTAGGGGCACGGCTTAATAGAATCAGTACATCTGCCCTTCCTGCTACCGATACTATCTATTGCTATGCACAAGTTCCTCCTACTGGTTTTAGCAAATGTAACTTTGTAAAAGATACTACACGCTTGTTTGTCCCTCGCGGTAGTGTAAGCGCATATCGTAGCGCATTCGGTTGGAACCAGACACCCTATATCTACCCCATAGAGCCGCCTATTTTGGCGGGAGTGGACGAAGCCACGGTGTCGTGGGTGCAGAATTTCTCGGCTACAGGGTATGTGTGGACGCTGTATAGCGACGAGGCACATACACAGATGGTGATGACACTCACTTTTGACCAGCGGGGCTACCTCACGAGTATTGTCCTCGGCAACGCTGCTTCCGCACCGCAACGTGCTTTGGCGCAAGCAGTAGCAGATGACGAGGGCAGTGGCAGCAGCGGTATCAATAGCAATGGTGGTGAAGACAATGGTGACGGCAGTGATTCTGACGGTGAGAAACGCTTTGCGGAGTACTACTCGTTCACTATCAGCAGTCTCAACCGCAATACGAGGTTCTACTACACCCGCCAGTCGCTGTCTGACGGGCAAGTGATTGATGAAGAGAGTGGTTCGTTCTCTACCTCGGATGGCACTGCCACCGATGTAGATGCTGCTCTTGCTACAGACGGCACCTCCTCTGCTGCCCTCAAAATCATCAGCAACGGACAAGTGTATATCCTCCGTGGCGGGAAAGTGTATGATATGACAGGGAAGACCTCCCCAACCCATCCACAGGAGGGGCTCAATTAATAAGATAACGACGACGCGAGCCGCGTCGTCCCCCAAGGCTCACAATGGAGAGAGAGTATAGAACAAGAGACTGTCTAACAAGTATAGTTGGGCAGTCTCTTGTCGTAGATTTGCGAAGCAGTACTCACAATGCGAGAGATGCAATGCTGTTCTTTGTGCATAATTATGGCATAACGATGCGAGCCGCGTCGTGTCCCAGGCACAGCATAGTCATACAGTTTGCACCAAACACCCCCACCCTCTTCAAAGGATGGGAGGGTGAGATGGTACTCTGCGTAACGGGGTGGTATTCCATAGAAAGGAATGGTTATTCCACGTAACGGGTGGTAAGGATACTACCGCAAGCAGCCCGATATGCTACACAGAGACAGAGGGAAGTAACTATGGGGGCGGACAGACGTTGAAGGCGGACTGGTGTTGAAAGCAGGCTGCTGTTATTTGCCTGCGATGCAGTCAATCTCCACCAAGGCAGCCTTGGGCAAGTCCTTGACAGCATAGCACATACGTGCCGGTTTGCTGTCGGGGAAGAACTCCGCATAGACTGCGTTCATGGCACCGAAATCACTGATATTGGCAAGCAGTACGGTGGTCTTGAGCACATCGTTCATTGTCAGCCCTGCTTCCTCGACAATGGCTTGCAGGTTCAGCAGCGACTGCCGCGTCTGCTCCTCAATCGTTGTCGGCATTTCGCCTGTAGCAGGGTTAATGGGCAGTTGACCGGAGGCAAACAATATGCCGTTTACCATTTGTGCCTGGCAGTACGGACCTATAGCCGCCGGTGCCTTGGGTGATGCAATAATCGTTTTCATGATACTAAGTTGTTTGTTTACGCCCACAAAGGTACGCTTTTTCTATTATATGTACAATTCCGGTCAGGTTTTTGCTTTGAACGGACGGCGACTCCCCCTACCCCCTCAAAGAGGGGGATTCGGATAGACATAAACAGAAAGGAAATTAACAATATATTTTAACAACTACAATGCTTTGCATCTTGTATCCAGTCGCTATCCACTCGTTATCCTCTCGGTGACAGCAGGTATTTATAAGTATTTAGAAATGAACAGGATTGGGTGGTTAGCACAAAGCAATAAAGCCCCATGAACACCTAACTGCGCCGTTGGCGCATGACGACGCGAGCCGCGTCGTCCCCCAAGCAATGCGAAGAATGATTGCACATATCAGAAAAAAGCAGTACCTTTGGCGGAGGTTATGAATTATGAATTAAGAATTAAGAATTAAGAGTTGAGAATGGCATGAGTAGAGTACATCAAATATCACCGAGTCTGCTGGCAGCGGACTTCGGGAACCTGCAACGCGAGTGCGAGATGATAAACCGCAGCCATGCGGACTACCTGCACGTGGACGTGATGGACGGCGTGTTTGTGCCGAACATCTCTTTCGGCTTTCCCGTCATGAAGACGCTCAAACAGCACTGTACCAAGCCATTGGACGTGCACTTGATGATTACGCACCCCGAGAAATACGTGGAGCGTTTCTGCGATGCGGGGGCGTGGAGCGTGGGCTTCCACCTCGAAGCCACCGACCAAGCCGATGCCATTCTCGACCTGATTCGTGCCAAAGGGATGCGCACGTGCCTCACCATCAACCCCGACATCGATGTGCACCGCCTTGACCCGTATTTGGACAAGGTGGATATGCTGCTCATCATGTCGGTGTATGCGGGTTTCGGGGGGCAGTCGTTCATTCCCGAATCGATAGACAAGGTGCGCTATTTGCGTCAGGCATTGGACGCACGCGGGCTGCCGACGCTGATTGAAGTGGACGGAGGAGTCAACCGCAAGTGGGCACCCGAACTATGGCGTGCCGGTGCCGATGTATTAGTGGCAGGCAGTGCGGTGTTCCAAGCCAAAGACCCGCTGGCTGCCATCGACTTATTGAAAGAGGAATGAGATGGCTGGCGGCACATACGTGGCTGCTTGCGTTGGTGCCGCTGATAGTTGTGCTTGTGGTTTGCTACCACACAGGCTTTCCTGTTAACCTATTGTCTGACAGCGAAGTACCGTATCTCGACCGCGATACGGTGCTGTGTGTGCGCCTTATGGATGAGGGACAGGAACGCACCAAGACTATCCGCTATACCGCACAGGCGCAAGACGGGAGCCGGTTTCTGCTATATCTACAGAAAGACAGTTTGGATTATCCCCGTGCGGGTGATGTCCTTTTAGTGCAAACCACCGTGCACCGCGGAGGCATGTTGGGCGACTTCGATTACGGTCGTTACCTGCGGCAGCAAGGGCTTGCCGGTAGCGGTTGGGCGCACCGAGGCAATTGGCAAGTGATTGGTTACCAGCCACTGCGCGGACCGCGTGCCATAGCAGAACGGTGCCAGCGGACATTGCATAAACGCTATCGGGCATTGGGGCTTCACGGGAAAGAGTTGGGTATCGTGAGCGCACTCACATTGGGCTACCGCGAAGAATTGGACAAACAGGTGCAGCAGAGTTTCTCTGCCGCGGGGGCAATGCATATATTGGCAGTCAGTGGTCTGCATACAGGCGTGATGTGGGGCGTGATAATGTGGCTGCTGACATTGGGCGGACTCGCCAAACCCCTCTACAAACAACGCGGCAGGCGTTGGGCAATCGCCATGGTAGGGATAGTGGCACTTTGGGGATATGCCTTCGTCACGGGTCTGAGCCCGTCGGTGATGCGTAGTGCATTGATGGTGACTTTGCTGGAAATCAGTTACCTGTTGCGCCGCACGCTGTCAAGTATCAACTGCCTGTCCGCAGCGGCAGTCATCATATTGCTTGTCAATCCGTTAGCACTTTGGAGTGTTAGTTTCCAACTCAGTTTTGCTGCCATGGCAGGACTGCTGTTCGTTGCCCGACGCATGCAGCAAAGGGTGATGTTGCGAGGGGAACTGGTTACTTATATAGGTGGTCTGCTACTGACTTCGGTGGCGGCACAGATAGGCACGGCACCCCTGACGCTCTACTACTTTGGGCAAACGAGTAACTACTTTGCCCTCACCAATATCGCCGTCATACCCATGGCGTTTGTGCTGTTTGCCCTGTGCCTTGGCGCGTTAGCCCTCTCGTGGTGCATAGTGGGAACATGGATAGGCACTGCCGTACAGGGCTGCGCATGGCTGTTGAGACGATATGTAGAATGGATAGAAAGCCTCCCCTACTCCACCACGCAGGTATCGATAAGTGCGCCCTCGGTGGCTTTGCTGTACGGTGCCATCGTGTGCGGGCTGCTGATGATGCGCGGAGACAGGGTACACTGGTGGTGGCTGATAGGTGTGATGGGGTGTATAGGTGCCGCGGTAGTGATACACTGACTCCCTCCCCCCCTCAAAGAGGAGGATTCGGTTGGACTATAACGGACAACTACTATAACCGCCTTGAGTAAGAGACCATATAATTCGGCATTTTTAGGGAGGCATTTGAACGGACGGCTACGCCGTATTATCACACATTAGTCACAAATAACATACGCTCCAATTAGCGCAACTGATGTAATCATAAAAATCGGCGTATGGGTCATTTTGCAGGCTGAGAAGTGGGTAGTATGTCTCTATGGGTCATTTTGCAGGCTGGAAAAATGGTGGTATAAATTGCCCCTAAAAATCTCTCTGTTGGGGATTGCGTAGTATGCGGCTTGGGGAGCCGCGTAATAGTCT
>CAKVBV010000083.1 GCA_934725535.1 uncultured Bacteroidales bacterium
GATGCCTGCGGGTAGGGGGCTGGCAGGTGTGGTGCCGCTTGTGGGGAAAATACGGGAGGAAAGTGGCTCTCCCGTTTGAGGATTGATGCCGAAGATGAGGTCGGGTAAGGTGGGTAAGGCGGGGAGGGCGTAAGGGGGGTCGGCAAAGATGAAGTCGAATTGCAAATGGCAGGCAGCGATGTATTTGAAGACATCGCCACGGACCACACGGAGGTTGGTGATGCCCAGTTGCTTGCACGTGGAGATGATGAAGTTCTGCTGCGTATGCGCCATCTCAACCGATGTTACTTCACGTGCACCGCGGCTGACAAACTCAAGTCCGATACCGCCCGTACCCGCGAACAGGTCGAGCATATCCACACCGTCAAAGTCCATACGGTTGGTCAGGAGATTGAACAGACTCTCCTTGGCAAAGTCCGTGGTAGGACGCGCGGTTATATTTTTAGGGGGCATCAAACGACGCCCCCCATACGTTCCAGAGATAATTCTCATAAAATACCTATGACCTTATTATCATATTACCCATTGAGTACCCATTGGCAACTTACCAACAACTTGCCAAACCCTTGCCATGTTTTTACTGAATACTTGCCGACCCCTTTCCGAGTGCTTATTGAGTACTTGGCAAGTATTTACTAAAAAGCAACCATCTTCAAGACAACGCCCCCAATATACCCAATGCGATGCATCGTGGTATATTCTTGAAGATGGTTGCATCTTAATAATCGTACATTTTCAAGGGCGGCGTAAAGGTTGCCTATCCCTTGCTCATCCCTTGCGTATCCCTTGCTGTTTGACCCGACTTTGCAGGGGGCGTGTCAGCAGGGAGTAATCTTAAAAAACGACACTTTTTGCAATGGATTCGCAGACAGGGCAGGGTAAAGATACGACCCTTTTGCGGGGACAACGGGGATTACTCCCAGTTGCCGGCGTTGTTGTTCGGGGCCTCTACGGAACCTACTTTCAGTCCCGGGTAGTGCTCCAACTTCTTCTCCTTGTCGATAAGGTTGACACGCTCCTGATTATCAAGGTCGTGGAGGTAGGTGTCGTAGTGCGCGCGAATCTCGAAGATAGGCACGCGGATACCCTGGGAAGTGGTGTAGTTGTTATTGGTCTCCACCTCGAACTTCACCTTGTCGGTGTAAGGGATATAGATGATTTGCCCGATAGTAGCCTCGGTGTACTGCCCCTTGTAGAGCGATTGAATCATGTTGGTGAAGATGGTATCGCGGCGGAAGCCCTGCAAGCCCTCGTGGATAACCTCTTTGTCGTTCTCCCAGACGTACTGATAGAGTTGGTTGAGGCTGTCGGGACCTTGGAAATTCATCTTGCGCTGTGCCTTGATGCGTGCGCGCTCCATGATTTTAGCCGCTTTGTTCTCGGTCATACCGTCCTCGAGTTGCTTCTCGGAGAGTGAGCCCTCTTTGAGTACTTCCTTCTTGGGAGCGGTCTTCAGATATTGTACCAACGAGTCCAAATCGGCGGTGAAATAGCCCTTGTCCAGACGGAACTGCGCCTCGGCAGTACGGAGACTGATGAGGTTGTTGATGACCGCTTTCTCGCGGATAGCGCGCTGCTCCTCGAAGCGAATGGGGGTAACAACGCTCATAATGCAGAGATACGCCATGAGAATCACGGCAATACCGAGCAAAACTCGAATGATGATTTTAGATTTCATATCACGCTTTGTTATAAATTTCGGTTTTCAGGTTCGCGCACGGCACGCAAAAACCGCCGCAAAAGTACAAATAGTTTTCGATATATGCAAATAATTTCGTAATTTTGCAGGCGAAAAAGAGGACGAGAATGGAGGATAGCAATCAGGTACTATACAAGATACTGTTGGAGCGGCTGGAGTTGCTCCGTCAGTTGGACAAGGAGGGCGATTCGGACCGCCGCCGGCACGTGGCGCGTGAGACGAGTGCGCTGCATGCGCCGTTGGCGCACCGGTTGGGCTTGTATGCGATAAAGACCGAGATGGAAGACCTCGCACTGAAGTTCACCGATTACGACACCTATAAATATATAGCGCATGCGCTGAACGAGAAGAAAGCCCAGCGCGATGCGTATATTGCCGCGTTTATTGCGCCGCTTGAGAAGAAACTGAAGGAGGAAGGCTTTGTCTGCACCATTAAGGGTCGCCCGAAATCCATACACAGCATCTATCACAAGATGCAGGTGCAGCACTGCGATGTGGACAGGATATACGATTTGTTTGCTATTCGCATTATCTTGGACTCGCCATTGGAGCGCGAGAAACAGGACTGCTGGCAGGTGTATTCGCTCATCACGGATATGTACAAGCCCAACCCGAAGCGGCTCCGCGACTGGCTGAGCGTGCCCAAAGAGAACGGTTACGAGAGTCTGCATACGACGGTGCTCGGTCCCGAAGACAAGTGGGTGGAGGTGCAGATACGCACGCGCCGTATGGACGAAGTGGCGGAGAAAGGCGTGGCGGCGCACTGGGCATACAAGGGCGTGGACGGACACAGGCTGAATACCGACAGGCAGAGCGTATACGTGTTCACGCCGACGGGCGACCTGAAAAGGCTGCCTGCAGGGGCGACGGTGCTGGATTTTGCGTTTTCGGTGCATAGCGAAGTGGGGTGCCACTGCGTAGGCGGGCGTATTCGCAACCAGAATGTCAGCATCCGTCAGCAGTTGCAGAACGGCGACCAAGTGGAGATACTGACCTCGCCCAACCAACACCCGTCGGCGGACTGGCTGAATGTGGTGGTCTCGACCCGCGCAAAAAATAAGATTCGGCAGTCGCTGAAGGAGGTGGAGTATCGCAATGCCGCCGAGGGGCGCGAGACATTGGAACGGCGTTTCAAGAACTGGAAAGTGGAATACGACGAGGGACGTGTGTCGCGATTGGCGGTGAAATTAGGGTACAAGGCGGTGAGCGATCTGTACCAGTCCATTGCGCTCGGCAAGGAAGATGTGCTGAGAATCAAGGATATATACCAGAATCTTGACGCTCCTCACGAGGTAGTGCCACATACTGCGCCGACCTACCAGCCTACGCCGCAGGAGGCATTGGCATTGGAGGTGGACGTGAATGTGAAGAACGTGGACTATAACCTCGCAAAGTGCTGTAACCCTGTGCCTTGCGACCCGATATTCGGCTTCGTGAGCATCACCAAAGGCATACGTATCCACCGCTGCGACTGCCCGAATGCGGAGCACATGCGTGAGCGGTATCCGTACCGCGTTATCCCCGCGAGGTGGGCGAAAAAGGAGAAATAATGGACAGCAACTACCCATCTATACTGCTTGGCAATGCGGTGAACCAGTTTGCTTCGCTGCCCGGAGTGGGGCGCAAGACGGCGTTGCGGTTAGTGCTTCACCTGTTGCGGCAGCCCGACAAAGACGTGGAGGCGTTTGCGGGTGCACTGACCACCCTCAAGCACGATGTGCATTATTGCCGCGTGTGCCACACCATTTCTGACCATGAAGTGTGCCCGATTTGCCAGTCGCACTCGCGTGACCGGCAGACGATTTGCGTGGTGGAGAACGTGCAGGACGTGATGTCGATTGAGAATACGGGGCAGTACCACGGTTTGTACCACGTGCTGGGCGGGGTGATTTCGCCCATGGACGGTGTGGGTCCGTCGGATTTGGAGATAGATTCATTGGTGGCTCGCATTGCTCCCGAAGAGGTGAAAGAGGTGATTTTGGCATTGCCGACCACCATGGAGGGCGACACAACCAACTTCTATATCTACCGCCGGTTGCAGAATGTGGCAGGTGACAATGGCTTGCGTATCAGTCAGATAGCGCGTGGTGTGGCAGTAGGCAACGAGTTGGAGTATACGGACGAGATAACTCTGGGGCGGTCCATCGTCAACAGGATAGAGTTCAAAGCATAACCATTTAATAATAAGCACAATGAAAGAAAAGATTATTCGCTCGCTCAACGGGTACTATTACGGCATATTGGTGCTGACATTGCTAGTCGGTACGCTGTGTTATTTCCTGATAATGAAAGGGTTAGTAGCACCTATTGACCGTATGTCCACGCTCGGCAAAGTGCTGCAATACGCGGTGATTATCGACGCGCTCTGCACTATTCCGCTGGGGCTGTATGCGGGCAAACGCAAATGCCAGTTTTTGAGTACGCTGGCGGACGACAACAACGAGAAATGGCAGGGCTACAAGCAGATGGCTACGACACGTATCTTGCTGGTTAGCAATAGTATGGTGCTCGGCATAGCGGCGTTTTATCTGATGAGTTGCTACCAGTCGATGCTGTGGATAACCGCCGTGGCTGCCATAGGCTGGATATTCACCAAACCGACCGTGCGCAAGATGGAACTGGAGTTGCAACCCAAAGACAACAATGCAGAAACGTACTAAAATCGCACATCGTAAATTCGTAAATCATACATCTTATGACTATAGCAGTAGATTTTGACGGGACAATCGTCACCCATGAATACCCGAATATCGGCAAACCCATACCGTTTGCCATTGAGACGCTGAAGAAATTGCAGCAAGAAGACCACCACCAGCTCATCTTGTGGAGTTGCCGCGAGGGGCGTCTGCTGCAGGAGGCGGTGGACTATTGTGCCGCCCGCGGGTTGGAGTTCTATGCCGTCAATAGCAATTTTCCTGAGGAGACCTCGGAGATTGTGCGGGCAAGGAAGTTGGAAGCCGACCTTTTTATAGACGACCGCAACTTGGGCGGCATACCCGATTGGGGTATTATTTATCAGATGATTCACAGCGGGAGTCCGTTCAAACCCGCGTCCGGCAGTACCTCGGAGCCGCAGAAAAAGCAGAAAGGCGGTTTGTTCGGGCTGTTTAAGTAGCAAGGAATTTTGTTGGTGGATAGTTATAGGTTGGTTATATGTTGTAAGGTAATAGTATGATTCGCTTGCGCAAATTAGAGCCATCCGACCTCCCGTTTCTGTATCAATGGGAGAATGATTCGTCCGCTTGGGCGGATTCGGACACGCATAATCCCCTGTCCCGTCAGGACTTGCGTGCGTATATCGAGTCCACTACGGGCGACATATATAAGGATGGTCAGTTGCGTCTAATGATTTGTGAGGACACACCCTCCATGGACGGCACGCAACCACAAGCCTCAACGACGCTTGGTTGCATTGATTTGTTCGATTTTGACGCCCGCAACGGCAAGGCGGCTATCGGTTTGTATGTCGCTCCTGAAGCCCGCAGACGTGGGGTAGGGCATGAGGCTGTTCGCCAACTGCTGCATTATGCGTTTGATTTTCTGCATCTTAGAATGGTATATTCTATTGTCGGGACAACGAATACTGCCAGTTCGAGGGTGTTTGAAGATGTAGGATTTACGCCGTCTGCCACCTTGAAGGCATGGACATTGGAGGGTGATGCGGTGGTGTGGCAGAAGCAAAGCACAGGTAGTGATAAAGATAAAAATAAAAAGTAACAACAAAATATACATACTATGGCAAATATTTTAGCGATAGTGGGTCGTCCCAATGTCGGGAAATCGACCCTGTTCAACCGCCTGACCAAGACAAGACGGGCAATAGTGATGGATACAGCCGGTACGACCCGTGACAGACAGTACGGTAAGTGCGAATGGTGCGGCAAAGAGTTCTCTGTGATAGATACTGGCGGTTGGGTAGTGAACTCTGATGATACGTTTGAAAGTGAGATAAACCGTCAGGTGAATCTTGCTATCAAAGAGGCCGATGTGGTGCTATTAGTGGTGGACGTCAATGAGGGAGTTACTCAGTTTGATATGGAAGTGGCACACTTGTTGCGTCAAACCCGCAAAGAAACGGTATTGGCAGTAAACAAGGTGGACCAGTTCGACCAGCAGTATGGTGCTCCAGAGTTTTA
The DNA here is from genome assembly GCA_934725535.1 of uncultured Bacteroidales bacterium. GTDB lineage: Bacteria > Bacteroidota > Bacteroidia > Bacteroidales > Paludibacteraceae > Colicola. The sequence continues at coordinate 5,836 of CAKVBV010000083.1, forward strand.
TAAGTTAGGATTAGGCGAGCCTTATATTCTCTCTGCGGAGAACGGATTGGGTACAGGTGATTTGTTGGACGAGATATGCAGCCGTTTTAAGGGTACTGACAATGGCGAGTCAATAGACGACTTGCCCCGTTTTGCCATTGTAGGAAGACCTAACGCAGGTAAGAGCAGTATCCTGAATGCCTTCATAGGAGATGAGCGCACAATAGTAACAGATATACCGGGTACGACCCGCGATAGTATTTATACCCGCTATAACAAGTTCGGTAAAGACTTTTATCTGGTAGATACAGCCGGCATTCGCAAGAAGGCAAAGGTGAATGAAGACTTGGAGTATTATTCGGTGGTTCGGTCAATACGTGCCATAGAGAATTCAGATGTGTGCATACTGATGATAGATGCGACTCGTGGTATAGAGGCACAGGACTTGAACATCTATTCGCTCATACAGAAGAACAAGAAAGGTCTTGTGGTCTGTGTGAATAAGTGGGACTTGGTGGAAAGTAAGACCAATGCAGATATAAAAGGCTATGAACGTGCTATCCGAGAGCGTTTGGCTCCGTTTACGGATTTTCCTATTATCTTTACATCAGCCCTGACGAAGCAACGTATATATAAAGTAATGGAGACGGCTTTGCATGTGTATGAGAATAAACAGCGCAAAGTGGCAACGGCTCAATTGAATGAGAAGTTTCTGCCACTGATAGAGAACTATCCGCCTCCTGCTACGAAGGGCAAGTACATAAAAATCAAGTACTGTACGCAGTTGCCCAATACACAGGTTCCTACGTTTGTGTTTTTTGCCAATTTGCCCCAGTACGTGAAAGAGCCGTACCGTCGCTTTTTGGAGAATAAACTGCGTGAATGGTGGGACTTTTTGGGCTCCCCCATTCAGATATTTATTCGTGCAAAGTAAGGTATAATAGGGTTAGGCTTCCGTGCGAGAGAGAGTAGGGTAGTACTGCATCAACCGTATGATGCGGTATTACCCTACAAATTATTTTATGCAATATGTATGAAAAACACGGTTCGTGTTTGTATAATTCAAATGAATATTGTACCTTTGCAGCGTAAAGCCAAGGTGTAGTGCCTGAACTTTACGCTACAAAATAGGGCGTTTATTGACGCGTGTTCTGACATCTTGAAACTTCGCAACTTTCAGTGTTATACTCAGGACATAGCAACGATAGATGTCTGCGGGATATGGTTCCTGCAAAAGTCCTCTGTGAGGGGCACCTTATGGTATTATTGGCTTCTGTGTGAGCAATAGACACAGTGGGTCGGTAGTACATAAGGTGTGTGTAAGTGGCGAAGACGAAAAGTGTTTATTGTCCAAACTTTTGCTGTAGTGCTATCGCATCGGCGTGGACTTCGCGTTGTCAGTTCGAGTATAAAAGGCAATGCGAAGGTCTCAAGATGTGGAATGGCAACTGTCGATTTCTGCGCTTTTTTTGTTGGTCTTTTCTTGTAAAGAGGGAAAAGACAGAGACCGAAATGATTATGACAGCAACAGTAGCAAGTATGTACAATGGCGCGATGTTCACTCTGTGGGGACAGGGTGAAATGAGGGCACTATTATCGGCATCCCGTGGTTGTGCAGAACGGGTTATGCCGTTGGAATGTTTACATTCTGCGGCATAACTACGCTGTGGCTTTGGTAGATAAAAATAGTATTGTAATGAATGTAGAATGTGTAGTTTGTCCTGATTGTGGTTGCGAGGTGGTATATGTGCCTCCTACCTTGTATCATGACAGAAAGATATTAACCTCTTACAGGTGCCGGACATGCGGATATATATTCTGTGTGGAGGAGGGGTTGTGTTAGCGGACTAATTATTAAAAACTATTACTGTCCGGTAAAACTCAGATTTGCATGCAAAAAAAAATCGGTCGGTTCTTTTGCAGGAACCGACCGTTCGTTGTAATTTTGTGTCGTCAAACAAAAAAAACAACAACGATGAGCAAAATTACAACTTTTTCCGGACAGCCGCA
>CAKVBV010000084.1 GCA_934725535.1 uncultured Bacteroidales bacterium
GATATGGTAGCACGCTGCCAACTATGGGTAGCACGTGCGTATGGTGAAATGGGGTGGCTCTACGAGGCAGAGGACGATCTCCGCACGGTACAAGTGGATAATCTGGACAGGAAGCACGCCTCATTATACTCTGCTGTCAGTGCTGATATATTGCTCAAGACCAAGCAATACAACGAGGCTGTACCGTTCATCAAGATAGCACTGAAAGACGAAGACCGCAAAGGCAACCGTCCACGGTTCATGTTCGTACTGGGACAGATATATCAGATGCAGGGCAACAGGGCGGAAGCACGCGATGCGTATGCCAAAGTGCTGAAGATGCAACCCTCCAATGAGATGGACTTCAACGCCAGACTACGCCGTGCACAAATGGAAGACAACCTGTCCACTGCCGTCAAAGACCTGACCAAGATGGCACGACAGGACAAGAACAAGGACGAATTAGACCAGATATACGGGGCTATCGGTAATGTCTATCTTGCACGAAAAGACACTGCACGTGCCTTGGAGAACTACGAACTGGCTATAGAGAAGAGTACCCAAAACGGACTCAACAAGGCGGCTGTACTCATCACCGCAGGGGACATATACTATACACAGCGGAACTACATCAAAGCAGGACCGTGCTATAAGGAGGCAACACAAATCATATCCTCCGAGAATGAGCAGTACACACGCATTCAACGGCTCTCCGAGACCTTGGACGAATTGGTGGTGGAATACAATACGGTGCTGTTGCAGGACTCGTTGCAGCGGTTGGCGATGCTCACACCGGAGGAGCAACGAGTGGTGGTGGACAGTATCATAGCCCGTCTTATCCGTGCGGAAGAAGAGGAGAAAGCCCGTGCCGAACAGGCAGCACGCGATGCAGAGAACGATACAGGTCCCCGTAGTGTCAATACAGCCAATATGCTTGGTAATGCAGGTGCAGGCGCAGCAGCATGGTATTTCTATAACCCGCAACTCATACGCTCAGGCAAGCAGGCGTTCCGCACCCAATGGGGCAACCGTACGCTTGAGGACAACTGGCGCAGGTTGAGCAAAGCATCTACCTCATCCTTTATGGACACACCCCCTGAAGAAGACGAGGAACAGGCACTTTCTGCCGATTCCATCGGTACGGGCAGCATTAATAATACCGTACAGGCCGCCACCGAAACCGACAACCATAAGCCTGAATACTATCTGCAGCAGATACCGAAGACCGATGAAGACTTCAGGCAATCGAACCTGCTGATTGCCAATGCACTGTACAATATGGTCTATATCTACCGTGACAAGGTAGGAGACCGCACTTTGAGTGACGAGACGTTCCGTGAGTTCTGCCGTCGCTTTCCTCGGGACGAGCGCATGTTGGACTTGTACTATATGCAGTACCTCACAGCCCTCAAAGAGCAACGTGATGCCGATGCAGAGCAATACAAACAGGATATTCTCACACTGTTCCCCGAATCCAACGAGGCAAAAATCGTTTCCCAACCGGATTACTTCGACCGTCTTCGTCACATGGCAATAGAACAAGACTCGCTCTATGAGGCTACCTACCACGAATATACCCTCAACCGGTTCGCTGCGGTAAAGGCAAACAAGGCGTATGCCGAGGAGCATTATCCGCTGAGCCCGCTGATGCCGAGGTTTCTGTTCCTGAATGCCATCGCGGTGGCTAAGACAGACGGTCAGGATGCTTTCATTGAGCAGTTGCGTGATATGGTTGTCCGTTACCCTGAGAGTGAACTATCAGCTATGGCTAAGAACATGCTTGCTATGATGGGACAGGGTATGGAAAGCCAGACAACCGGCGATATGGCATCGCTGCAAGACCGCAGGGCTGCCGAGCAAACAGAGGAACAGGTGCAAGACACCGTCGTTCAGTTCTCGGCTGACCGCTCATTGCCGTCGTTGGTATTGCTCACTATGCCACAAGATGAGAAGACGCTCAATAGCGTGTTGTATCAAGTGGCTCTCTACAACTTCTCGCAGTTTATGATTAAGGATTTCGACTTGAAGACCATACCCGCTTTCACTACAGAGCAAAGTGCATTGCAGGTATCCGGTTTTGAAAATATGGACGAAGCGGAATGGTACTGTGATTTGCTGCGCAATAATGCAGATTTAACGGAAGTGTTCAGTAGTAACCATGTGCAATTCATAAGCATCACCACCGACAATATGCAACTACTCGGTACGCATTTTTCCGTGGACGAATACCGTGCATGGTTATTGGGGCAAACTTCCTCTAAATAATGGCAGGTTTGAGTGCCCCCTATCCACCTGCTATCCTCTCGCTATCCACTCGTATAAACGGTGCTGTTATCCGTGTCTGTTTTCTGCCTTTGACGGCACGAGTTGTGTCACTCTCCGACAAAGCAAGAGACTGCCTATAGTTGACAGGCAGTCTCCTTACCGATAGTGGAAATCCTCCCACTCTATTTGTACATAAACCGCTTGATGGATTTCTTCGGTGTCTTCTCGAACTCTTGCTCCACCAGTTCGATACTGCTTACTTTGGCATAGTTGGGCAGTTGCTCGTTCAGGCGCTTCAGATTGTCTTTCATCAGTTGCTCCAATTGCGCTTTATCGCCCAACGATGTGTCGGGGAACACCAATCCGACCAATTTGCCTTTGCGCTCCACCACCACGGACTCCACCACGCCTTCCAGCGAGTTGAGTTTGTCTTCTATCTCTTCGGGGTAGATATTCTGCCCGTTTGAACCGAGAATCATGTTTTTGACGCGCCCGCGGAGGAATACATTGCCTTTGTGGTCTATCACACCTACATCGCCCGTACGCAGCCAACCGTCGTCCAAGAAGGCATCTTCTGTCGCCTGTTGGTTCTTGTAGTAGCCTAACATCACACCGGCACCGCGCAAGAGAATCTCTCCCTCTTTCTCGTATGGGTTATCGCTATTCACACGCAATTCGAGGTGGTCAACGACACGTCCGCAGGATTTCATCGCGTAGGTATGCCAGTTGGCATAGCAGACCAACGGACCGCACTCGGTCATACCATAGCCGCAGGTGTATGGGAAATGTATCTGTTTCAAGCACTTCTCCACATCGCCGTTGAGGGCGGCACCACCGATAATCAGTATCTCCAACTTGCCACCGAAAGCGTCCATCAGTTTTTGATAGACCTTTCTGCGGATAGGGCGGTTGATGAGCGGCATATTCCACAGCGTCTTCACGGGTTGCTTCTGAATGGCAGGGAAGATGCTCTTCTTGAATATCTTCTCGATGACCAATGGCACCGTCAAAATCATATAAGGCTGCACATCGTGGAATGCCTTGAGCATGATAGGTGCCGTCACGTTGCGTGTGATGAAATTGATGTGTGTACCGCCCGCCATCTGGTAAAGCAACTCGAACATCATGCCGAACATGTGCGCTAACGGCAGAATACTGACAATGCTCTGCCCCGGATGATTCGGGATATTTGTCTGCCCGTACACCACGTTTGCACTCAGGCTTCTATGGGTAAGCATCACTCCCTTGGGCGAGCCCGTAGAGCCCGATGTGTAGTTGATAAGTGCCAATTCATCGAAGTTTTCGGTCGGATAATGCACATCACGGATACTGAACCCGTCAGGATACTTTTGCTTGAACAAGCCATCGATGAAATCGGGCGAAACAGTCTGTCCTGCTATAGAAGAGAAGTCCTCCAATGAAATGATTGATACCAACTGCGGCATTTGTGCAGCATCCAAACGCTTCATAATCGCAGGACTGACAAACAGCAGTTTCGAGTCGGAGTGGCGTACCAACTCATGGATACTCTCCGTGGTGAAATCGGGCAAAATGCTCACCACCACGCTGCGATGTGCCAAGGTGGCAAGGAACGCCAAGCCCCAGTTAGAGCAGTTTTTCCCGCATATAGACACCTTATCCCCCGCACCTATTCCCAGATGCTCAAACATCAGTTCCAAACGTGCCACCTGCTCTGCCACCTGCCCGTATGTGTATGAATGGTCGCCATCATAGTCCGTCAATGCGGGCGCATTCCAGTTCCCTCGCATCACCTCTTGGATGAGTGTGAAATAATGGTCTGTACTTTTCATTACGTATCTGTATTTTAGTTAGTTATTTACGTTGAAGTGCTGCAAAGGTACCTCGTTTTCCCAAATGCTGCAAAAAAGAGGTTTGCACCCTTTGCATAAGGTATAAAATCAGCCCAACAGGGGTGAATGGGAGAAATACGGGGTGAATGAACTATTAAGAACACAGCCTATAGTCTGATTTTCACACCGCAAACAGTTTGTAAACGTATATTTTTCTTGCCGAAATTGTGTAATTCACATATTTTATGTAATTTTGCAGGCAAAGAGGATTGTCGGGTATGATACGTCTCCGCAAGACGATAAAATGCGGCATCGGCGTGATGTAAAAACGCATATAGCCACGCCGTGACGGGAATATGTCGCAGAAACGGGTGGTAAAGGTCAGGAAAGTGTTTCTGGCTTGCAGGTTGTAAGACCTGCCTGACATATTAGAGCGTTCATTTGACGCTTGTTCTGACGTTTTTGGAACTTCGCAACTTTCATTTAGCTAAGTCAGGACATGTGACCATGAATGTTTATGGGTGTGTATATGTACACACGTGTGCCTTGTGGCGCGGGTATCTCATTTGTTTGGGGTATTGTGCGTGCGGGGGTATGTGTTGTGTAAGCATATATACGGCGTGGACTTCGGTTGCTGTTCTATTTAGCAAGGCAATGCGAAGGCCTCAAAAACGTGGAACGGCAAAAAGCAAGTTCCGCGCTTTTTTTATGTCTATAGTGTGCCACATAAATCATCATTTTGCAAATGAAACGAGTGCTTTTTTTATTATTAGTCGTATCATCCTTGTGCTGTAGGGCAGACGAGCCAAGGTGGATGAATGCCGAACTGCGGGATATGCTATATCGCAGTTCCGAGTACTACACAGGGTTTGCCGTAACGGATTTGCGCATCGGAGAAAACGTGGAGGAGGCATACAATCGTGCAAGGAATCAGGCACGTGCGGAGTTGGTGTCGTCTATTCGGACATCTGTGCACGTGGAATCAAGCATGGAAGTATTGAACCAAGTGTATGGTGCGGACGCAGCACAGACATTGGAGACTTTTCACTCCACCTCACGGCAGACGGCGGGCGTGAGCAATATCCCCGGCATCAATGTGGAGGTATATTCCGACCCGAAGACAAAGACGGTATGTGCATTCGCGTACGTTGAGAAGAAAGACCTGGCGCGCAAATTAGAGAGACAGTTGATAGCCACACTATCCAAGATAGAGATTGTGCTTGACGAGGCGAGGCAGAATGCCGCCCAAGGCAACAAGGGCGAAGCCAAAAAGGCGTTGGCATCGCTGAAAGAGTTGTATGCCGTGGTGGAGGAGACGCAATACACGATGCTGGCGGTAGATGCCACACTGAGCAAAGAGGATATAGCCGCGGACGAGTACGTGACATTGCGCAAACAAGTGGGTGCCCTGTACCAAGAGTTGAACGACGGGTATGCTATATTTATGGAATGTCAGGCTATGCTGTTTGATGCGAATTATCCCGCGTTGTTGAAAGGTGTGAAGGGCGACTTATCCAAACAAGGGTGCCACTTTGTAGAGGAACCCGATATGGCGGATTGGGTGGTGATGATTAACGCCTACACGGAGGAGTACAATGTTGCCACGTTTGGCAATGTGACGAACTACACCGTTAATGCCACGGCAGATGTAACCATTGACAGAAAGTTCACAGGCAAACGGGTGTATGAAGAGGAGTTGGTGCAGAAAGGAGTGCACACGATGAACGACAAAGAGGCAGGGAAAGAGGCGTACAAAAAACTGATAACACAAATAAGCCAAATAATAATACAACAATTTAACTAATAAACGTATGAGAAAAAGATTTCTAACTTTTGTTTTGCTGCTATTTTCAGTAGCAGTATCGGCACAAACGCTACGCGTTGCCATCTTGGAAACGGTTGACAAGGAAGGCGATATTCCCTATGCAACCAAACTGATGATTCGGTCGAACCTATCCAGGGCTATCACCAACAGCAAAGGTTACGAGGCGTATGACCGTACCGACATGGACGCTATCATGGGCGAGCAGAACTTCCAGCGCACGGGTATGGTCAGCAGCGACCAAATCAAGCGATTGGGCGAAATGACAGGTGCCAACTATATTCTGGTGGCAGAGGCTGTGTGGGTGGACAAACAGAATGTGTTTGTAACCGCCAAAGTACTGGACGTAGAGACAGCGCGTACCGCCCTCACGGATAATATGGTGATGGGCATTGAGGCAATGAGTCTCCAGAACGGCTGTCAGGAGTTGGCAAAGCGAATGTTCGGTGCTACGGCTACACCGAGTTCGATTAGCACGAAAGCCACCGCCACGACTTCTGCTCCAGCGGTGAAAGAGGAGCCTGTAGTGGCACAACCTGTGCAACAGGAGACACCCAAAGAGACGGTGAAAACACCCCAGCCTGCGGGTTCTACCATTGTCCGTTACTCAAAAAGCGAGCAAAAGATGTTCGGTGTGCCGGCATACAAGTATGGGGAGGTAGGAATGAATGACAAGGAGATGCAGATATTCCTGAAGAACAACTGTCCTGCGGCATACAAACGCATGATGAGCGGTAAGAAATGCAAAGTGGCAGGATGGACGATGTTCGGCGTAGGATGTGGATTGTTGGTTACGGGCGTTAATTTGGTGGCACTATTAGATGAGGGGTACTCTATTACGATTTTATCCAGTATTTCAATAGGAGCCAGTTTGGTAGTTCTTCCAGTCGGCTATGCTTGCTATAACAATGCCTATAAGGTATATAACAAGCGTTGTACCACGGCTATGACACTTAACCTGACAAGTTCGCAAAACAGCATAGGCTTGGCATTGTGCTTCTAACTAATAACCTATTAAATATCAACATTATGAAGAAACTTTTGTTGGCGGCTATGAGCCTAATCGTAGCAATGAATTTCTCGTATGCACAGAGTGCAGATGAGTACAAAGAGATGCGGAAAGAGCGTCAGGCAATCACCAAAATGGCAAAACAGGAGTTGTCTGCCAAGGTCGATAGAAGCGTAAAGAAAGAGGCAAAGCGGCTCAAGAAAGAGGGCTGGAACGTGAAGCCCGGTGCACTGCCATTGGACAAGCAATTGGAGAAGTGCTACGTGATGCAGTATGAGTACGACGAGAATGCGTTTCCTAAATACATTATGGCAGACGCTTCGTCCGTGGGACAGACGTATGATGCGGCAAAGCGTCAGGCAATCGCCTTGGCAACGGACAATATCGCCGCACAGATACAGACCGAGGTGACGGCATTGGTGGAGAACACGGTTGCCAACAGCCAGTTGTCGGCGGAAGACGCTGCGTCTATCGTGGAGACGGTGTCGGCGAGCAAGAACCTTATCTCGCAAAGTATAGGTCGTACCATCGTGGCTATGGACTGCTATCGCATGACGAAGAACAAGAATACGGAGGTGTTGGTTCGCCTGGCATACAACGGCGATATGGCAAAGAAAAGTACCATCAATGCCGTGCGTGAGGAGTTGGAGAAGAAAGGACAGAACCTGCATGAGCAGTTGAACAAGGTACTCGGGCTCTGATAGTAGTTTCTCTAATACTACTGATGCGTTAACTTTTTAGTAGTTGTTGTATTTTATTGATATATAGTTGGTTGTACGTATTCTTTGAGAAA
>CAKVBV010000085.1 GCA_934725535.1 uncultured Bacteroidales bacterium
GAACGGTCGGTTCCTGCAAAAGAACCGACCGATTTTTTTTTGCATGCAAATCTGAGTTTTACCGGACAGTAATAGTTATTAATAGTCCGGCAATTGTCCCATAATCCCCTGCACAATGCACTTATTTTCACATCTCCGCTTGCAAAGGTATTGCTTTTGTATCATATATGCAAACTTTTACTCATATTTTTTGCAAACAATTTACTTTTGAAGGAATAAGATGTAAATTTGTGCGCATAATTTTTGGGACGTAAGCGTAAGGTAGGTGCGATGTCTGGGGGACGACGCGGCTCGCGTCGTCATACAGATGGGACCATAGCGATAACGAAGCCCTGTGGGCTGAGTAGAACTCCCTATCGGCTCGCGTCGTCAAATACCTATATAGTCCCATTAGTCTTATTGGACTTATCTGACTTATTATCCCTGTTATGCTTGTTGACTTTTCTTTGTATGTGGCTGTAGTATAATCTGTTGCATGAGAAAAGTAACAATAAGTGACAGAAACTGCCAAATCGCACCAAATCGCGCCAATAAGTAACAGAAAGTACCGGAAACGCTCAACGCTCCCTGTAAATGTAGTACCTTTGCATCGTGATTCAAGGTGTTGAATCCGGTAGGCTGCAGACGTAAGCAGCCCGTGATCTTTGACGTACGAATACTGCCCGTGAGGGTAGTGGAGGGAGTCTCGGCTCCCTCTTCGGAGGCAAAGGTGCCTCCGACAAAAACGGACATTGCCGATAGGTCGGGTGTTGCTCTGCTATTTCACTTTGATAGCATCAAACCCCTTGCCGAACACACCCGACACATTGGCTTGGCTGACAAAGGCATTGGGGTCTATCTTCTTGATAATATGCAGGATAAGTTGGCTTTCGTGTTTGCGGGCAAGTACAGTGACCACCCGAATGGGCTGTTGGCTGTACCAGCCTGTGCCGTCCAGCACTGTAACACCCCGCTGCACGGTCTGATTGATGGCGGTGGCTATCTCGTCGTACTTGGTGGAGAAGATGAAGAACTGCACCGACTGCCGCAAGCGCGATATTATCCAATCGACTGCTGCCGTGTAACTTACGGTCATGCACAGACCATACAAGATACGCTTGATTTTGAAGTCAGCCACATCCATACCGGGCGTGTAGAAGTTCTCCGGCACAGGCAGGAAATAACTACTGGCGATGATGATAGCATCACACAGCACCATCACGCGCCCAAGACTGACGTCCTTGTATTTGTTGATAATCATAGCAAGGATGTCGGTGCCGCCCGATGACCCGTTGTTGAGCATCACGATGCCCAGACTCATGCCAAACACCACACCACCGACCAGGCAAGCCGACACGGGGTCTTCGATGAGCGGTGTCTCGCGTATTGGAATGACGCGGTACCAAAATGCCAATGCCAACACGCCCACGATAGTGCGGATACAGAACTTCCACCCCACCGTGATGATAGCGACAACAAGCAATATCGCGTTGATAGTCAGCGAACTGAGCCAGATAGGGATAGCCCCGCCATACTCAGGGAACAGCGACGGAAACGCTCCCTGTGTGGCGTAGAAGATTATCGAGCAGATACCCGTCAGACCACCGCCCACCACGTTTTGTGGCACGAATATCCAATTGACCATCAGGGCAAAAGGAAATAATGCCAATATAATAAAGACGTATTCGCGAATGGTCTTCCACTTGCTGCCACCCGCATCACCAATGATGTAGGACGACATACCCCGCTCACCCATAGTGGGTTGCGTGTGTTGTTTGGTATCAGACATGATATTTACGTAGTTTTCGATAATGACATTAACTATTAACCATTACCTATTACGACCGCTTGCGGTCTTTTACGCGTGTTCGCGAATATCGGTGAAGCCTTGTCCGAAGACGCCTTTGGTCTGGCTCTCGCTGACGAAAGCATCGGGGTCAATCTCGCGCACGATACGGAATATCTTGCTGCTCTCACTGCGCTTTGCCATCACGGTGATTATCTTGATAGGTTGGCGTGTGTAACCGCCTTCACCATCTATCAGTGTCACGCCACGACGCATCTCGGTAAGGATAGCCTTGGTGATTTCATCGTACTTCTGACTGAAAATGAAGAACTGCACCGACTGCCGCGCACGCCCCATGGTCCAGTCAACGGCATTGGAGCACATAAACGTGTAGCACAGACCGAACAGCACCTTCTCTATACTGTGTACCTCAGGCAGGAAATACGCACACGAGATTGTAATCATATCGCATGCCATCAACACACGTCCCAACGGCACCTGACGGAATTTGTGTACAATCATCGCCACGATGTCGGTACCACCCGTGCTACCGTTGTTGAGGAACACCAAACCCAAGCCGCAACCGTTGAACAGACCCGCCAATATAACTGCCATAAACGGGTCGGACAGCAGCGGAGTACTTGCCGTGGGCACCAACTTCAGCCAAAGCGTCAGGAAAAAGACGCCGTATATAGACCGGATACAGAACTTCCAACCTACCACCTTGATGGCTATAATCAGCAATATGATATTGATTATCAACGAACTGAGCCATATAGGAATCACCATCCCCGTCGCGAAATAGATAATCTCGCAGACACCGGTCAAACCACCGCCCACGATAGCATGAGGCACCAATATCTGATTGACTACCAAGGCATAAGGAATAGTAGCGATGGCTATAACCAACAGTTCTTTTGCCTCTATCAGGGCGTGTTTGTACTTGCTACGGCGAAGTTTCTTTTGCAATTCGTCAATAGGTTGGGTCATAAATCAGGTTACAATTTACAAAGTTGCAAATTAAGTACAGCACCCTACCCCACTATGGCATAACAAGGTGAGGTAAGGTGCTAACGGAAATTACTTGTTCAGTATGTACTTGGCAATCAGGTTGCGGTCACCCCAACCGTTGTCCACACGGGCAACAGGAATCCAGAACTTGTTGCTGCGTACCCAATCGGTGGGATAAGCGGCTTGCTCACGGCTGTACGAGTGGTGCCATTCGTTGGCAACTATCTCGTATTCAGGGTGTGGCGCATTGAGCAGTACATTGTCCTTGGCATCTGCTTCACCGCATTCTACGGCGGCTATCTCGGCACGGATAGTGAGCAATGCGTCAATGAACTGGTCAATCTCGTGTTTGCTCTCGCTCTCGGTGGGTTCCACCATCAAGGTACCGTGCACAGGGAAGGACAGCGTAGGCGCGTGGTAACCGAAGTCCATCAGACGCTTGGCGATGTCGCTCTCGGTGATACCGATAGCGTGGAACTGACGGCAGTCGAGAATCAACTCGTGCCCTACACGCCCGTGTACGCCCGTATAGACAATGCCATACGCGTCTTTCAGTTTCGATGCCATATAGTTGGCACTCAGGATAGCGGCTGCCGTGGACTCGCGAAGTCCTTCCTCGCCCATCATGCGGATATAGCCGTAGGAGATAAGTGCCATATTCGCGTTGCCGTAGAGGGCACTTGATACGCGGTTATGGTCGCAGGTAGGCATGCAGTCTGCCAAGTGCTTGGCACAGCAGATAGCACCCACACCGGGACCGCCACCGCCGTGAGGGCTGGCAAACGACTTGTGCAGGTTGAGGTGGCACACGTCCGCACCGATGAAACCGGGGTTGGTATAGCCAATCTGTGCGTTCATATTCGCACCGTCCATATATACCTGACCGCCGCAATCGTGAATGATTTGGCACATCTCGCGGATAGTCATCTCGAAGATACCGTGTGTCGAAGGATAGGTAATCATACACCCTGCCAGGTGCTCGCGGTTAGCCTCGGCTTTCTCACGCCAGTCGGCAAGGTCGGTATTACCGTTCTCGTCGCACTTCACTACGAGTGGTGTGAAACCTGCCTGCACACACGAAGCGGGGTTTGTACCATGTGCCGAAGCAGGAATGAGGAGGATAGTACGCTGTGCCTGCCCTTGGCGGTGCAGGTACTCGCGAATGGTTACCAAACCCGTGTATTCGCCTGCCGCACCCGAAGTAGGCTGCAGGTTGCATGCTGCAAAGCCCGTGATGGTAGCCAACTGCTGCTCAAGGTCTTCCAGCACCTCGCGATAGCCCTCCACTTGGTTGGCGGGAGCCAACGGATGCACATTCATATAGCCAGGGAATGTAATGGGAATCATGGCAGATGCGGGATTCAGTTTCATAGTGCAACTGCCCAACGGAATCATCGTATGCGTAAGGCTGATGTCCTTGCGGTCAAGGCGTTTGATATAGCGCATCATCTCTGTCTCTGTGTGATAGAGGCGGAAGACGTCTGCCTGCAGATAGTCCACAGGGCGTACTTTCTCTTCTGCGATTGCCCACAGGTTGTGGAACGCCTCCTCACTGTCTTCGTACTGCGCCATATTGCCGCTGGCTTGGGCAAAGAGGTCGATGAGGTCGTTCATATCGTCCACAGTCACAGTCTCGTCAATACTCAACCCTATCCAACCTTCTGCGTCGTAATAGAGGTTGATACCCATCTCCTCTGCCACGCCGCGCACGCGCTCAACGGTGATGTTACCCGTGGGGCGAATCTTCAGGGTGTCGAAGAACTCCGTATTCTCCTGTTCATAGCCATAAGCCTGCAGCATCTCGCTCATATACACAGCCTTGCCGTGAATGCCCTCGGCTATCTCGCGAATGCCTGCCGCACCGTGGTAAACGGCATACATACCTGCCATCACAGCGCATAATGCCTCTGCCGTACATATATTGGAGGTGGCTTTTTCGCGTTTGATATGTTGCTCGCGGGTCTGAAGTGCCAAACGGTATGCAGGGTGGTCGTAAGCGTCTTTGCTCAGACCGATGATACGCCCCGGCAACTCACGCTTGTACTCGTCGCGCGTAGCCATATAGCCTGCCGTCGGACCACCAAAACCCATTGCCAAACCAAAACGTTGGGCAGTACCACACATGATATCAGCGTCCAGCGGTTTGAGGAGTGCCATAGCCATCAGGTCGGCTATCACGGTCACTTTCATTCCTGCCGCATGGCAATCAGCAATAAACGCGCTGTAGTCCTCTATCGAACCGTCTGCATTCGGCAGTTGGACAATAGCACCGAAGAACGGACCTTCCTTAGCCAGCCACTCGGCATTCACTTGCTCGTAGTTAGCCATCACCAATTCGATGTCCTGCCCTGCCGCGCGGGTACGCATCACACTCAATGTATTTGGGAAGATTCGGTTGTCAACCAGCACTTTGCGTACATTGTTCTTCATCATATCGCGGCTACGCAGGTTGCGCATCATCGTTACTGCCTCCGCTGCAGATGTAGCCTCGTCAAGAAGACTGCAGTTTGCCAATGGCAGCCCCGTCAGGTCGCTTATCATCGTCTGGAAAACAAACAACGCCTCCAATCGTCCCTGGCTCACTTCTGCCTGATAGGGAGTGTATGAGGTGTACCATACGGGGTTCTCAAGGATGTTTCGTTGGATAACGGCAGGCGTGATGGCACCATACCAACCGCGACCGATATACGAGCGGCACATCCGGTTTTTCTGTGCCATTTGGTACATGGTGTTGAGGTGTTCCTGCTCAGTAAGGGGCTCGTCCAAGTCCAAAGGCTCCTGCAGCAGGATGTCCTGCGGCATCGTCTGGGCAATCAACTCGTCCATGCTGTTCACACCAATCTCGGCGAGCATCTGTTTCTGCTCGTCTTCTGCGAGGCCTATATGCCTCGACTTGAGGTAGTTTGTTTTCACAATATCGTATTTTAATGGGTTAATTATCCACCTAACAAGCCACAAAATTACTGCTTTTCCGCAATATACACAACAGGACATTTCTTTTTTCAGAGCAGTCGTATCAAACATTCGTGTTTTAACTGAGAATAGTAAAAGCCATGCGGCTATCCACTTCTGGCAGCCTTTTGATAAAGAAAAACAATGGTCTTACAGGTGTGCTATTGAGAATATGGAGGATAGGTGCAATCTTAAAATTTGACACTTTTTTGCAGTAGCGAGGTGGTAACGAGTTCCTAACGAGTTCCTAACGAGTTGGTAACGAATTTTATCTTACAGATATGCTACTGTCTATACGATGTCAATCTTAACAATCGTATATTTCGTATTTATAGCAAATACTTTGCTTTGTATTTTGGCATAGAATTTGTGGTACAGAGTCTCGGTGCCGACTTCCTCTAACACAAGAGTTGAGCCTCAAAAGTGTCCGAAAGCATACCGGTTCGGAAAAGAGATAGTTCCTCTTACATATAGAGACGTGTATATTGGCATTGTGCGAAACTGACCTGCACGAATAGTGGTCGTCAATACTTGTACAATGATGATGTATGCTGTTAATCAAGAAACTGAAGGAGTATCTTCCTTACTACAAGCGTAACCTGAAGGTTGCCATTCCCGTGATGCTCACGCAGATAGGCGGAGCGTTGGTGGGGTTGTTTGACACGATGATGGTGGGGCATTATGCCACCGTTGATTTGGCGGCGGTGAGTTTTTCGAATGCGCTGTTCTTTGCCGTCATGGTGTTTGCGGCGGGTGCACTGATGGGTCTGACACCATTGATTGGTGTGCAGGACGGTGAGATGTCAAAATACCCCGAAAAGGGCGACACCATCCGCCGCAAGATAGCCTCGCTACTGCAGAACGGATTGTATTTCACACTGATAATCGGTGTGATTACCACTTTGCTATTGGCGGTGTGCATTCCGTTGCTTGGTCATTTCGGGCAAGATGCGGAGGTGGTGGAAGTGGCACGCCCGTACTATATATTGATTGTGATTTCGCTGTTGCCGTACCTGCTGTTCTGCCTGCAAAAGCAGTTCCTCGAGGGCTTGGGCAATACGGTAGTGGCAATGATTATCGTGCTGACCATGAATGCGCTGAATGTGCTGCTGAACTGGGTGTTCATCTATGGTCATTGGGGTGCGCCCGCGATGGGTGCCACGGGTGCGGGTATTGCCACATTGGTTTCGCGCGTGGGTATGCCGGTATGTATGTTTGCCGTCATAGCACTGCACCGTAACTGGCGGGGGTATCTGCAGTTGTTCTCGCGCCGTCTCTCGTCGTGGCGCGAAGTGTGCCACATCGCCCGAATAGGTTTTCCGATAGGCGGTCAGACGTTCTTTGAGTCGGTTACGTTCTCTCTTGCGGTAGTGGTTGTCGGATGGATTAGCAAAGAGGCTATTGCGGCACATCAGATAGCGACGCAGGTGTCCAACCTCACGTTTATGCTGGCACTGGGTATCGGTGCGGGTACCACGATACGCGTCTCGCACCAGTTGGGCAAAGGCGACCTGCCGGCAGTGCGTATGGCAAGTAATGCCAGCATTCATCTGGTAGTGCTGATAAACACCTTTGCAGCGGCGCTGATGATAGGTCTGCGCCATTATATCCCGCTGCTGTTTACGGAAGATGCGGAGGTGATTGCTATCGCGTCGCAACTGCTGGTATTTGCGGGGCTGTACCAGTATTCCGACGGGTTGCAGGCAGTCGGGGCGGCTATGCTGCGCGGCATCACCGATGTGAAGGTGCCGATGGTGATTGCCTTTGTGTCGTATATTATAGTGGGGATGAGTGTGGGATTAGTGTGCGCATTCCCGCTGGATATGGGGGCAGCCGGAATCTGGGTAGGATTTATTGTGGGATTGACGTTTGCAGCCGTGCTGTTCCATACGCGATTTAACAAAAAGTACAGGCAGATGTGCAG
>CAKVBV010000086.1 GCA_934725535.1 uncultured Bacteroidales bacterium
GGATTTATTGTGGGATTGACGTTTGCAGCCGTGCTGTTCCATACGCGATTTAACAAAAAGTACAGGCAGATGTGCAGCAAAAAGCACTTATAGCGAGTTGAAATGTTGCTGTAAGTTTGTGCCTGAATCCAAGTTCATTTTGGTGCGGAGACGGTAGCGCATCATCTCTACGCCGCGGACGGTGATGTTCATCAAGGGGGCTATCTCTTTGGTCATTAAGCCCATCTTGATATAGACACACAGTTTGCGTTCCTGCTTGCTCATCCATGGGTACTGCTCTTGCAGACGTTGGATAAAGTGGTTGTTCACCATATCGAAGTTCTCCTCAAACCGTTTCCAGTCCACGTAGGTCTCGCCATTGCGGGAGAGACGGTTTTGGAGATTCTGCATACGTCCTTTGGCTTCGATGAGACGGTCGTTGTTCATACAATCCACGATACGGCGTATCTCGCTCAGTATCTCCTGATTCCACTCCTTTCGGTTGGCTTCGTTGAGTAGGGCATTACTCAGTTCGCGACTCTTGTTTTGGAGGTCGTACTGGGCTTTCTCCTTCTCCAATTGCAAGATACGCAACTGTTGCTGCCGTATCTCTTCGTTTTTCTCCTGCGCGATACGCTGTTTGCCTGCTTGCACATGGCGATAGATACGCCACGAGATATACAGCATCAAAAGGAGTAGGACAAACATATAGATGAGCCTTGCCCATATTGTTTGGTAGAATGGTGTCTGTATCTCAATTGGCAATGTACGCGACAGAATGGTGTCATCGCGCGTTAGCATCTCAACATCAAGGTTGTATTTCCCTGATTGCAGACCGATAAACTCGCGTGAAGGAGTGGTTTTCCACTCTGTAAATTCCTGTTCGGTGGGTGTGAGCCGCGTACGGTAAAGCACTCGTTCACGGGTAACATCACTGCCGCATACCTGCACTTGCAGCGAATAGACATCCGCCGGTAAAGTTAATGAATGGGTGTGCAACGGATAGGACTCGCCGTACACCACCACTGGCTTGGGCTGCAGCATCTTGATACTGCGTATATAGAGTGCTTCGGGGTGTGGAGACTCTGATGTACCTGTTTTGTTCAGTCGGAAGAAACCGTTCACACCGCCAATCACGGCATCCCCGTCGGACAGGAAACAGATGTTGGCAAAACCGCCGATAAGCAGGTCGGGATTATGGAGCAACTCGCGCGATGCACCATACGTTTGACGGGAGGCATCAAAAGGCTTGACTTTGAATCGCCCGTTGTACATATACCAGATGTTGCCGGCATTGTCCTCTGTCAGCAGAATATAACGTTGTGTACTAGATAATTGGTTGGCTTGCAAACTGTCTGCACGAAGGATTCCATCAATACCGATAATACCGCAGTAGTTGTCGGATGTGAGCCATACCTCATCATGCAAACGCGCAAGAGAATAGGTACGCTCGGCAGCCGGCTGTGGAATCACCAACTCGCTATTAATGTGATAGTTTTGTTTGTCAATGGTCAAGCGTTCCACACCTTGTGAGGTCAACAACCAGATATGACCTGTGACATCAATCTCATAATACAGAGAAGTCGCTGTGAAACCATCCAAGTGCTTGATTTTCCATGTGTTGTTCTGCTTGCATAGGTAGTAAAACCCTGCATAACTACCCGCAATAGCCTCGGTGTCCGACAGGGGCTTCACGCTCCACACGCCGTCACTCGTCTCTATAGGGACAAGACGGTTGTGCTGTACAATAAATAGTCCGCGGTTATGGCAGCAGAACAACGTGCCGCACACCTCCGCAACGCTCCATACTTGCCCGAGACTGCCCTCAACGAGGCACATACTCCCATCCGGACAGCCTTTGCGGATAGCGTATAATCCTTGGTTGGTGCCGAGATACAATGTGCCTTGATACTCACAAGCCGTATAGCCCGAACCATAATCAATGTCTTTGTCGTGCCAGTACATCACCGATGCCAAAGAGGACATCATATCCATGCCGTTGTCCAATCCCATCCATAGATTGTCGCGGCTGTCGAAGAGCATACTGAGTACGGTGTTGTTTTGCAACCCGTCTTCACGCGTCATATAGCGACAATGCTTACCATTCAAGTCGGTAAGTACCACGCCTTTACGTACTGTGCCAAACGCCAGGCAATGCTCACCTGCTGCTATCGTATATAGTTGATTGGCAACGATATAGTTATCCGCATCTGTCTTGAATCGGCGTATCTGCTCACCGTCATAGAGGTACACCCCTCGAAAGTCCGTAGCAATCAGCACACCGTGCTCGCGGTAGGGCAGCATAGCACTCACCATCGCCCCATGCAATCCCTCCGCACCTCGCAAGGCATGCAGACGGTTGCCGTTGAGCACATAGATATCACGCGAAGTAGCCACATACAGATTGCCGTCCACGAGAACAGAGGCATAGACAACTGCCCCCGCGTCAATCACTTCGGTATGCCCATGCAAGTCGTTGATAAAGATATAGTTGCGCGATTGTACATAGAGCGCGTCATCGGTGATGTGTATCTTCCACACCTCGCCAAACTGCCGATAGCGCGCCGGCAGACTGTCTGACAGGCTGCGGTAGGTGAGTCCCCCATAGCCATCGGGCGAGAACATACCGAACTCATCCGTTCCGCCCACATAGATGTCCCCATTGGCACTACGCGCTACTGAGCGAACTGCCGTGGAATTGCTGATGCCGTAGAGACGCCAACGGCTGCCATCAAACTCCAATAACCCGTAATTATTGGCAACATATATCCAGCCGTTTGCCTGCTCCACAATGCCCCAGTTCTGCGTACCCGCACCATAGTCATTGGGCGTGAAATGACGCACTACAGGAGTCCAGTCCGCATGTATCGCTATCGTGATAAACAGCAGACTGACAACTACTTGTATTCTCCTGCGGATGGCGGACATACAGCAAAACGGCTATCCTTGTGATGCATGGAGGGTCAGCGGGTTGATGCGTGACAATTTCTCCTCGGCGAGTGCGCGAGTGACATGGAACTCCTTGATACTCTTGTCGGCAGGCACTTCGTACATCACGTCCATCATGATGGTCTCGGTCAGGCTGCGCAGTCCGCGGGCTCCGAGTTTGTACTCAATCGCCTTGTCCACGATATAGTCGAGTGCATCGCGGTCGAAAGTGAGGGACACGCCATCCATAGCCAGCAGTTTCTGATACTGCTTGGTGATGGCATTCTTGGGCTCGGTGAGGATATTGCGCAGGGCATCGCGGTCCAACGGTTTGAGGTAAGTAAGGATAGGCAGACGCCCGATGATTTCCGGTATCAAACCAAATGACTTCAAGTCCTGAGGTGCGATATACTGCAGCAAATCGCTCTTGTCCACCTGCTTGGTCTTCTGCGCGGCATCAAAGCCAACTACCTGTGTGTTAAGGCGTTGCGCTATCTTGCGTTCGATACCGTCGAAGGCTCCTCCGCAGATGAACAGTATATTCTGTGTATTGACATGAATGAACTCTTGCTCAGGGTGCTTACGTCCCCCTTGGGGTGGTACGTTCACCATCGACCCTTCCAATAGTTTGAGCAAGCCCTGCTGTACGCCTTCGCCGGACACATCGCGCGTGATGGACGGGTTGTCCGATTTGCGTGCTATCTTGTCTATCTCGTCGATGAACACGATACCTTTCTCTGCTTTCTGCACATCGTAGTCCGCCTCTTGCAGCAGGCGTGTGAGCAGACTCTCCACGTCCTCGCCCACGTAGCCGGCTTCGGTAAGTACGGTGGCGTCCACAATCGTGAAAGGCACTGCCAACATCTTGGCTATCGTTCTGGCTAACAGCGTCTTACCCGTACCTGTCGAGCCCACCATGATGATGTTGGATTTCTCTATCTCCACACCGTTCTCCTCACGCGGTTGCAGGATACGCTTGTAGTGGTTGTACACCGCCACCGACAGGTAACGCTTCGCCTCGTCCTGACCGATGACGTATTGGTCGAGAAAAGCCTTGATTTCCGTAGGCTTGGGCAGGTGTGCCAAGTCTAATCCCTCCACTTCGGGGTGCTGCGCCTGGTACTGATTCATCTGCTGAATCATCTGATGCCCCGCCTCTATGCACTCCTGACATATATATGCCCCGTCCTCGCCCTTGAACATCTGCGGCATGGGGCGACCGCAGAACGAGCAGACAGCCTGTTCTTTCTTCTTTGTTGCCATATTATAGGGGGTGTTCTATTAATTCCCCGTTTAACTTAAAATTTTACAAATGTGAGAGTGTTGTAACACTTTTTTGGTGCTTTTTGTTTTTTGCTTGTATCTGCGAGACTCTCGCTCAGTCACAATGCCCGCATTGCTCCTTTGCTCAAGCCGCGCATCTACTAACCAAAAAACTCAAAAATCACTCAAAAAGCAATTAAAAGAACACCCCCTTACTTTCTCTCGTACACCTTGTCAATCATACCATAAGCCAATGCTTCGTTGGCTTTCATCCAGTAGTCGCGGTCGGCATCGTGGCGGATACGCTCCATCGGCTGCCCCGAATGGTCGGAGATAATCTGGTATAGTTCGTCCTTGAGTTTGAGGATTTCCTTGGCGGTAATCTCGATGTCCGAAGCCTGTCCCTGTATGCCTCCCAACGGCTGATGTATCATCACGCGGCTGTGGGGCAGCGCGGCACGCATACCTTTCTCGCCCGCTACGAGCAGTACCGCACCCATAGATGCCGCCATACCTGTGCATATCGTGGCCACGCGGGAGCGCACAAACTGCATAGTGTCGTAGATACCCAAGCCCGCATATACGGAACCGCCAGGGGTATTGAGGTATATGTGTATGTCTTTGTCCGAGTCTGCCGAGTCCAGGTACAGCAGTTGGGCTTGAATCACGTTGGCTGTGTAGTCGTTGACCTCGGTGCCGAGGAAGATGATACGGTCCATCATCAGTCGCGAGAACACGTCCATCTGCGTGACATTCAGTTGCCGCTCCTCCAATATGGACGGGCTGATATAGTTGGCAGACGCCTGCATGGTCTGCTCCACGTGCATGGAATTGAGTCCGTTCGCTACGGCGAACTTGAGAAAATCGTTTGTCATCATTTGTCTTGTTTCTTTGTTTTACGTTGCTGCTATGTTGCTTTTACGTTACTTTTATGTTGCTATTAACGTTACTTCTAATGTTACTTGCGTTGCCCCACGACACTTTTAGCCCCGCAAAATTACGCATTTTTATCGAGGTGTACAAGTACCCTCCCTGTTGCCTGTCCCACTTTCAGTACCCGCCTGACACTCCCAATCCGAATACAAAGATAATACAAAATCGTCCGAAATCCAAATTTATTTTCGTTTTTTCGCCAAAATGGTGCATTTTGCATTTTCGGCTTGTAATCCGCTGACACTCAAAGCCAAAAAATCTTCATTTTTTCAGTGGTTTCTCTACACTTTTCCAAAAATGGTCATTTAAACAAAAGTTGTATTTCAATTCGTATGCAAGGACTCCATAAAGCACACCATACGTCTCCGTTAATGCCCGTGTAATTGTTCGTTAATGCATAGTGATACAATACTCCATTAATGCCCATATAAAACCCCATTAAATTAAAGAATAGAGAAACATATAATTATTCACGAATGAGCCATTAATTCATTGTGAGTGTGTTTTTATTCCTGTGTTGTGGTTAGAATTGGCACACGCTTATGCCAAATAGTATGCATACAACCATATAGGTATACAACCGCCGCTGCTAATCGTGGAACAGTAAACTATGCCGTGCGTCCTCTATGGAAACTATCTGCTAGCCCGTTTGCTTTGATATGGCGATGCGGAATGCAAAATGGAGATCTTCACAAATAAAGTCATGGTAGCCTGTCTCTTTCCATTCGGGGATATATCGTGCAAGCGGGTAAATGAAATATGTGGAACCCAACGACTGCAAGGCTTCGAACATACGCTGTTCTTTCTTTAGCACAACACGTTCATCCAAAGTGGGATGCGCAGCCATAGCAAATACATAAAAGCGATGTACTGCCTCATACACCGCTGGTTTGACAACAACTCTCACTTCTCGTAAAAGTTAGTGATTGTTGCCACCAAACGCTTATGCATCTCCTCTAACGGCATCTCCTCTGTTTCATCTACAATGGGCAATGTATTCTGCCCCATAGTAGTAGGTTGTGCCGCAGTTCCTCCCGAAATCACTTTGTTAACCATAATAGTTGTACACCTCTTATTTCCGCTGCAAAGTTACTTGTTTCCTGCGAGATATGCAAATATGCTACGCGATTACACCTGCTTCCGAAAAACCAAAACAATATAGAAACAACATCGGCTACCCGTAACAGGCAGCCGATGTCGCTAAACTGCATTCGGGATATTTACTCAATATGCCCCCGATAGAGTTGCTCAATAGGGAATATCAAGTTCCAGTTCTTTCCCCAAACAATGTTGCCGTCTTCTATCTTGAATTGCCGGAACTTGCGTTCGTCAAGATATTTATTGTACTGCGGGTGCGGATATTGGCGAATGAAATCACCGACATTGACCACCTGTGAGGTATTGTCGTTAAAAGTCAGCCGCACCGAAAGGTTGCCGACATCCGTTGCATTGGTGATGTAAAACGATTCATATTAAAGTTTATATCATAGCCGTCTTGGTAGGCAACTGGGAGCCCAACAAACGTATCGAACGCCGCTTCTTGCTCGTGGTGGGTACAATCAAGTCATCTTCCAATGCCACAGCCAGTTTTGCGATGGTAGCCATCGTCATATTGTGCGTACCGCACAGCCAACGGCTGACCTCTGTCTCCGTCTTGCCAAGGCGATGAGCAAGGTCTTTCTGTGTCATACCTTTCTGCTCCAACAGGTCATAGACACGGTTTGCAACCATCACCTGCAAGTCAATCTGCTTGCGTACCTCGGGAGACGTCTGCTCCCGAATAGCATCCATTAACAGGTTCGTTTTCATAGTTTGTTTTGTTTATTCGTTGATAGTAAATGACAACTCTCCCAGCAACTTACACCCGCGAATGGTGATAATCTGTTGCCGTTCACGCTGTCGTATTTCAATGTCTATCTTCTGCAAGGTCTCCACGCAGCGGCTCAAATGCTCGTCCTCCTGATAGGTGCGGGTTGTCTTTATACCACCACTCCCCAATATCAGTACGCGATATTTGATATTCAAACAATACAATCGGAGTGAGGTAGTCTCCAAATGCGACGGCAATGCCATCACATTATCACTACGCTTGCCCTCATAACGGAAATAGCGGTCTTCAATGCCATCTCGTTTGATGATGTCCAAGCGGTAAATCATTTGCTGCAAGTCCGTCGGATAATCTGCAGAATATGCCAAGATAAACTTCTCAAACTCAGTGTATTCCTCACCTTCAAACTAGGGAGAATACAGGCTGACTTTGTCATTATCCTCCAATAACTCAAGCAATAAATTTCGCTCCATTGTACTCATTCTTATTTCGCCTGCAAAGGTAGTGTTTTATACCGAAACTGCCAAAATAATACAACGAAAAAATAAACTTTTATGTGTACTGTCCAATAACAAATGCAATTTTGTGCAAAGTTAGGGAAAATAATTGAAGAAGCAATCTTTCGGGGTTGAAAAGTTTAATTTTTCTCGTGGTCTTCTGTTGAGTTTTTTCTGAATGTTCATAATTTTCAAGTCAGAGAA
>CAKVBV010000087.1 GCA_934725535.1 uncultured Bacteroidales bacterium
GCACATCGGTGCCTACAACGTTAAACTCAAGAACGGACAGCACATCACTTTCCTCGACACCCCGGGTCACGAAGCCTTCACCGCTATGCGTGCGCGTGGTGCCAAGGTCACGGATATCGCCATCATCATTGTGGCTGCCGACGATGCTGTCATGCCGCAGACCGTCGAGGCTATCAACCACGCGCAGGCTGCCGGCGTACCGATGATATTTGCTATCAACAAGTGCGACAAGCCCGGTGCCAACCCCGACAAAATCAAGGAGCAACTCTCCAACATGAATATCCTCGTCGAGGACTGGGGCGGACCCTACCAGAGTCAGGACATCTCCGCCAAGACCGGTGCGGGCGTCTATGAACTCCTCGAAAAAGTCCTCCTCGAAGCCGAGATGCTTGACCTCAAGGCGAACCCCAAACGCCGTGCCAAGGGCTCTATCATCGAGTCTTCACTCGACAAAGGGCGCGGCTATGTGGCTACTATCCTCGTCAGCGACGGCACGCTCCACATGGGCGACATCGTCCTCGCGGGCACCTACCACGGCAAAATCAAGGCGATGTTCAACGAGCGCGGACAGAAAATCACCGAGGCACTCCCGGGCGAACCGTGCCTTATCCTCGGCTTGAACGGTGCGCCGCAGGCGGGTGACGAGTTCAACGTCCTGCCCACCGAGCAGGAGGCACGCGAGATTGCCAACAAGCGCGAGCAACTGCAGCGCGAGCAATCCATCCGCACCAAGAAGCACGTCGGACTCGATGAAATCGGACGCCGTCTCGCTATCGGCGACTTCAA
This sequence comes from uncultured Bacteroidales bacterium, assembly GCA_934725535.1. GTDB lineage: Bacteria > Bacteroidota > Bacteroidia > Bacteroidales > Paludibacteraceae > Colicola. The sequence continues at coordinate 787 of CAKVBV010000087.1, forward strand.
GGAACTCAACATCATCGTCAAGGGCGACGTGGACGGTTCCGTGGAAGCCCTCAGCGACTCGCTCATCAAACTCTCCACCGAGAATATCCAGGTCAATGTCATTCACGGTGCCGTCGGTGCCATCTCCGACAGCGATGTGCTGCTCGCAGCCGCTTCCGACGCCATCATCGTGGGCTTCAACGTCCGTCCTACCGGCACTGCGCGCAAGATGGCGGACAGCGAGGAGGTGGACATCCGCATCTACTCCATCATCTACGACGCTATCGAGGAAATCAAGGCGGCTATGGCGGGTATGCTCTCCCCCGAAATCAAGGAGGAAGTCACCGCCACCCTCGAAGTCTTGCAGACCTTCCACATCTCCAAGGTGGGCACTATCGCCGGTTGTATCGTGCGTGAGGGCAAGGCGAAACGCGCCAACAAGTGCCGTGTCATCCGCGATGGTATCGTCATTCACACGGGCGAACTCTCGTCGCTCAAGCATGGCAAGGACGACATCAAGGAGGCGGGCGTCAACACCGAATGTGGCTTGAGTATCAAGAACTTCAACGACGTGGTCGAGGGCGACCTCATAGAGACCTTCGAACAAGTGGAGGTTGCCAAGTCGCTATAAACCAATCAATAAGAGGCTATCTGACTGTAATAGTTGGTTAGCCTCTTTTATTGTGCAACTGTCAGGGCAACTCCCTCGGCATTTTGTCGCGGGTCTGTCGCGAGTCTATCGCGGGTCGCCCGAAAGTTAACGGATACAACAATACAGCAAATAGTTCACATGGTCATTAGTCTGTTGCATGTTAATGTCTGTTCAATATAAAAGCATAGTGGCATCTCGGTTGGGAGACGACGCGGCTCGCGTCGTTATGCGCCTTAGGCGCACCGGAAACAATCCATTGCAAAGGAATTAATGGCTAATTACACGGTAATTAATGTTCTATTCCAAAATAATTAATGGTCAATTACACGGTAATTAATGTTCAATCCCCCAACCAACAATGCCCTATATATTTACATGTATTAACCCCGTCAAACTCGTGTCAAACAGCAAGGGATAAGCAACCCTTGCGCAAGGGATACGCCACCCATACGAACCCGATATAATAATCATTTTTAACATCTGTCATGTTCTTAAACGTACTCACAGCCATTCTCACCCTTATCGCAGGTATCGGTATCTTTCTCGTTGCCTGCCAGATGATGTCCTCCAACCTTGAGACTGCCAGCAGTTCGCGCCTCAAAAGCCTTTTCTCCAAGGTATCCAACAGCCGCCTTATCGGGGTCGGTATCGGTGCTTTGGGCACGGCGGCGATACAGTCGTCGGGTGCCACCACGGTCATGGTCATAGGTTTCGTGAATGTCGGCATTATGTCCCTTGCACAGGCGGCGACGGTCATCTACGGTGCCAACATCGGTACTACGGTCACCGCACTTATCGTTGCCATGGGTCTCAGCAGTGGCGGCGGCATATCCACCACTACCATTTTCGCAGCCCTCGCGGGTATCGGCGCATTCATCGGGCTTTTCTCCAAGAACGACAATGTCAAGACGTGGGGTGGCATCATCACCGGCTTCGGTATGCTCTTCGTCGGCTTGAGCATCATGGAGGGTTCCATGAAGTCATTCGCGGAGATGGAAGAGGTACGTCTCTACCTTGCCGGCGTGGACAATGCGCTGCTGCTCGTCATGCTCGGCGCAGTCCTCACCGCCATCATACAGTCCTCATCGGTCGTAACCTCTATCGCCATCACCATGGCGGTCACGGGGCTTATCACGCTCAATCAGGGCATCTTCCTTACCATGGGTTCCAACATAGGCTCATGCGTCGTAGCCATTATCGCAGGTATGACCAGCGGAACCAACGCCAAGCGTACAGCCCTTATGCACCTGTTTTTCAACTGTTTCGGTGTCATCGTCTTCCTTTGCGCCGCGGGTGTCATGTACCTTGCCTCGTCTGGCACATTCGGTTTCGGAACTATCTTCGAGGACCTCTTTCCGGGTGTGCCGCAGTTCCAGTTGGCATTGTTTCACACCTTCTTCAATGTGACGACGGTACTCATTATCCTGCCGCTCACCGACTACTTGGTCAAAATAGTCTGTCACATTATCCCCGACTCGCGCGACGCTGCCAATGGGCAAGCCGCACAACCGCACTTCTATTTCGTGGACGACAAGATGCTGCGCACACCTATTATCGCGGTGCACCAGGTGCAGTTGGAGATTGAACACATGGCGGCAGTCGCTATGCACAACTACGACATCGCCATCTATACTATCTCGCACCTCGATTTCCGCCAGATGGACGAGTTCCGCGCCAACGAGGCTCAACTCAATTATCTCAACCGCTCCCTTATCCCGTACATTGTGCGGCTTAACAACTTGCCTGTCAGCGAGGAAGACCATCGTTACCTGGCGACTGCCATACGTTCTGTCGGAGACTTGGAGCGCGTCGGCGATTACGCGGTCAATATCACCGAGTACGCCGAGGACCTGCACAAGTCGGGTGAAGCCTTCACGGGCGAGACCTTGGACGAGATTGAGCAGATGCGCGAGGCAATTTTCTCCGTATATCAGTTTGTGATGAAGGCGTATATGGAGAAGGACTTCAAGGCGTTGGACGCTGCCAATGCGCACGAGGACGAGGTGGACAACCTGACCGAGAACATGGAGAAGCAGCACCTTCGCCGTTTGACGGACGGGGTATATTCAGCCAATGTCGGTGCCCAGTACCAGGAATTGGCTTCCGATTCCGAGCGTATCGCCGACCACCTCATCAACGTCGGCAAATCCATCCGCACCCTCACTCACAAGTAACCCGCTATGACCTACGCGCAAACGCTTGATTATCTGTATGCTTCGCAGCCCGCTTTCCACATCGTGGGTGCAGCGGCATACAAGCCGGGGTTCGACAATACCTACCGTCTTATGCACCATCTGGGTGACCCGCATCTGCGTTTTCGCTCTGTGCATATCGCAGGTACCAACGGCAAAGGCTCCACGTCCCACCTCATCGCGGCAGCCTTGCAGGCGGAGGGGTATAGGGTAGGGCTCTACACTTCGCCGCATCTGGTGGACTTCCGCGAGCGCATACGCATATCGGGGCAGATGATTCCCGAGGGTAGGGTAGTGCAGTTTGTGGAGGAGAACCGTGCTTTCTTGGAGGAGGTGCGCCCCTCTTTCTTCGAGACCGCTATGGCTATGGCATTTGCCTATTTTGCCGAGCAACAGGTGGACATTGCCGTTATCGAGGTCGGCTTGGGCGGTCGGCTGGATAGTACCAATATCATCACGCCGCTTCTGTCCGTCATCACCAATATCGGCATGGACCATACCGAGTTCCTCGGCAACACCCTTGCAGCCATTGCGGGGGAGAAAGCGGGCATTATCAAGCCCGATGTGCCGTGTGTCATCGGGGAGACAGAACCCGAAACGGCACCTGTCTTTATGGCGCGCGCACGCGAATGTGGTATCCTCGGCGAAGGATTGGAGACCACCGATTGCCGCCTTTGGTTTGCTGACCAATGCGGTTACCTGCGCCGTCGCAGACTGCGTGAAGTGCCTGAGTGTCAGTTGCATGGTATCTATCAGGACAAGAACATACAGACTGCTTATGTAGCCTTGCAGGTACTCAATACCTATACGCCGCTGCACGTATCCCCTTCGGCTATTGCTGACGGATTTGCACACGTATGTACCATGACGGGTCTGCGTGGGCGTTGGGAAGTTCTCTGCGAACAGCCCTTGACGATTTGCGACACGGGGCACAACTCGCACGGTATCCGCTATGTCTCCGAGCAACTCCAAAACCTGCTGACATCAAAAGAGGGTGCGGCATTGCATATTGTATTCGGCATGGTCAATGACAAGGATGTGGATGTTGTCCTACGCCTTATGCCTGACCGTGCGCACTACTATTTCACCCAAGCCCATACCCATCGCGCCATTCCCGCTGAGGCCCTGCAAGCCCTTTGGCTGCAACTGCACAATGATTGTCCTGCCGATTGGTGCCGTTCCTACTCCTCCGTCCGCGACGCTATCCTTGCCGCCCGCACGGCTGCCGCTACTTCCGACATCATCTTTATCGGCGGTAGCAACTACGTCGTCGGTGAAGCCCTACTGCTATACCAGTGCAACCACCAACCATAATGGCATAATCATGCATCAGTAAGGCGATGTAACAACATATTTATATAAGCGTTATGCCTTCTCCTGATTATCTGAAACCTGAACAATTTTGGATACCTATTGACCAAGAACAAAGCCTTTAACGCTCGCGCCTGTTGCGAGGGCTTTTGTTCATAGAATGTGGTCAATAAAGGTGGTTCAGGACTTCAGATAATCAAAGGAAACAGACAAAGTTCCACGCTTTATTTATGCCAAATATATGGGAGACAACGCGTCTCGCGTCGTCCAGACCACCTTGAGTTATCTACGATTATAGAGATACCTCTTGCCCGAGCAGATTGTATAGTCTGCCGTTCTCTATGATAAGAACTTGCCCGTTATGGAATACTTTACGGGGAGTGGCATCAGGCGTAGTTGCTATATTCTCCACATCGGTAGAGGAGGAGGAGAACTGTGCTGTCAAGGTGATGTCCTCCGATGCGGCAAAGGTATATGGGTTATCGGTCTTGCCGTTGCTCCAGCGGGTGAACACATAGCCGCTATTGGGTGTAGCAGTGAGCGTCACGCTCTCCCCCTCGAAGTATGTGCCGCTGCCCGTGACGATACCATACTGCGGGTCGCAGGTGGCAGTAACCGTATAGGTGGTCAGTTCGCTCAAAGAGCAGATGTTCTGCCGTCCCCAGTACTCGTGCACGCGGTACTTGTTCACACACGCTGCCAACACATAGATAGGCACACGGCTGTTCATACCCGCAAAGGTGTTCTCACTGATAGTAGGCACACGCTGTGTCTTGCATACTATTTGATAAACACGAGGTGTATTCAGAAAGACACTATCGCCCATAGTATCAATGTTTTCGCCCATGATTACTACCTCTAAGTTCTCATCGCCCGACAGGGCTTTGTCACCAATGTGGGTAATGCTGTTGGGCAAGGTGATATTGGTCAGACGGGATAAGCCTGTGAGACAGTAAGCCCCGATAGAGGTGATACCTTCGGCAATGCTCACCTGCTGTATAGAGTCCCTGAACAACCGCCATGGAACATTGTCCCATGTGTAGTCGTACATCGTGCCCGTACCCGTAATACTCAATACCCCATTGGAATACTGCCACTGCGCTTCCTCACCGCATGCCAATCCTTTGGCGAAGTAAGCCTGTAGGTTGATACCACTATCAGGAATTGCTATTGTATGCGGGTTATCAATACTGCCGTCACTCCAGAATGCAAAAGGAGCAGTTGAAGAGGGGTATGCTTGTACTACTAAGGAATCACCACAATCCATCAACGAATCCACAGGCAAGGATTCTGTATATCCTAAGGTCGTGTCCGCACTGCTTACAGAAACCGGTAATTTGTAGGTATTGTATTTATCAGAAGAGAAACCTCCCCACTGTATTGATTGATAATCATCCAGATAGCACTTAATAACAACAACGGATTGCGGGGACGTATAGTAAAAAGCATATTCGCCAAGTTTTGGTGGAGCAGGAGCAAGAACAATTAACTGATTCATTTTGTTGCAATTTGCAAAGGCTTTCTCTCCTATACTCGTTACGCTATTGGGAATAGTGATAGAGGAAAGACTACTGCAACCAGAGAAAGCACTACTTCCAATACTTGTCACACTATTGGGGATAACAATAGATTTGAGACCTGTGCAATTATAGAAAGTTCCTGCTTCAATACTTGTTATTCCATTTGGCATGGTGATAGATGTAATGTCCGCGCATTTAGAGAAAGCCCAACTTCTGATATTCGTTACACTATTAGGGATGACTATTTCGCCTTTTGCACAGGGGGTACAATCCCATAAATATGTTTTAGTAGTATCACTATACACAAGATACTCATCTATATAACCATTTAGATTAGCAGCACCCCAAGGAGCCCCTGTGGCATTACCATTATATATAACATTAAATACCCCGTAAAAAGCATCCTCACCTATATACCATACGCTATTAGGGACTATCAAAGAGGTAAAACCTGTGCAGCGATAGAAAGCCCGACTGCCAATACTCGTTACACTATTAGGGATAGTGATAGAAGTAAGACCTGTACAATCAGAGAAAGCACTACTTCCAATACTTGTTACACTTTCGGGGATAGTGATAGAGGTAAGACCTGTGCAATGGGAGAACGCACAATATTCAATACTTGTTACACTATTTGGGATAGTGATAGAAGTAAGACCTTTGCAATATGAGAAAGCCCACTTTCCAATACTTGTAACACTATTAGGGATTGTGATAGAGGTCATACCTGAACAACCCAAGAAAGCACGCTCTCCAATACTCGTTACACTATAGGGAATAGTGATAGAGGTAAGATCGGTGCAATAGTAGAAAGCATATTCTCCAATACCCGTTACACCATAATTGGTACTATCGTAGGTGACAACTGCTGGGATAGTGGTAGAGGTTAATCCAGTATAATTATCAGAACCACATGTTACTTCTACTGTTTTATCACTACTACTTGTGATATTATAATACAAGTCGCCATACTTGAAATCATACGCAAAGAGATGAGGCTGTCTAACAAGTATCGTTTGGCAGTCTCTTTTCTGTAGAGTATGGTTGTGTGTAAAATATAAAAGTTGT
>CAKVBV010000088.1 GCA_934725535.1 uncultured Bacteroidales bacterium
ACAAATATGAATTCTATCCAACCTATAATCACCTCCACTTTACTATTTCACCCTTGTGTTTGTTTTCCTAATTACGATTATGTAAAATAGCATTCTAACAAAGTCCCTATTTGCATACAATACACTTTAGTATTACACCTTATATAAGAGATGTACAAATGATAACCTACCTTGATGAGATATTGAATGAGGCGCAGGATTCGCAGCAGGATGTGGAATATATCCCATTGGCTGCCGACGATGATGCGACCAAAGAACCGGAACTGAACAATGGCGACGTGCTGGGCGTGTTGCCACTTCGGAATATGGTTCTGTTCCCCGGTGTGTTGCTGCCCGTGACGGTGGCGCGACCGAAGTCAAAGAAATTAGTAACTACCGCTTTCAAGAACGATGCGCTATTGGCTGTATGTTGCCAAAAAGCGCAAGATGTAGCAGAACCGGGCTCTGACGACCTGTATATACTAGGTACTGCGGGGCGCGTATTGCGGACATTGGATATGCCTGATGGTAGTCTGATGGTGATATTGGAAGGTATGGAACGTGTTGAAATACAAGAGATTGTAAGCACAAAGCCCTACCTGAAAGCACGCGTGAAAGTGGTGGAGGAAGTCTTCCCGAAGCGCAATGACAAAGAGTTCATTGCGCTGGTGAGTAGCCTGAAAGAGCAAGCGGAGAAGATTATCAAGCGCATGGAGAACCTGCCTGCCGAGGCAGGAATGACACTGAGGAGCATTGACAATCCCCCTACCCTTGTGAATTACATCTGCGGGAACTTCGGCATACGCATCGCGGAAAAGCAGAAACTATTGGAGGAAAGCGAGATAAAGCAACGCGCCATCGCACTATTGGAACTGCTGAATACCGAGTTGCAAATGCTTGAGATGAAGGCTGCCATCCAAAACAAAACGCGTGAGGATATCGACAAAGAGCAGCGCGAATACTATTTGCACCGTCAAATGGAGACTATTCAGAAGGAATTGGGTGACTCTGACGAGCAGATAGTCAACGCCATGCAAGAGCGGTCGAAGCAGAAAAAATGGGGCGAGAAGATGCAACAGACTTTTGAAAGCGAGTTGAAGAAGTTGCGTCGGATGCCGTCTCATTCGCCTGAATACTCCACGCAACAGAACTATCTGGACACGCTGCTTGACCTTCCGTGGAACGAATACTCGGAAGACAATTACGATATCCGTCATGCACAGGAGGTGCTGGACCACGACCACTACGGCATGGAGAAAGTGAAGGAGCGCATTATCGAGTACTTGGCGGTGCTGAAGATGAAAGCCGAGAGCGACAAACCGCAAGAGATGAAGGCACCGATTCTGTGCCTGTATGGTCCTCCGGGTGTGGGTAAAACAAGTCTTGGTAAGTCGATAGCAGCGGCACTGGGACGCAAATATGCACGTATCAGTTTGGGTGGCTTGCACGACGAAGCCGAGATACGCGGGCATCGTCGTACCTACATCGGTGCCATGCCCGGACGTATCATCGAGAGTATCCGCAAAGTGCAGACCAGCAACCCCGTCTTTGTGTTGGACGAGATTGACAAAATCGGTATGGACTACAAGGGCGACCCGACCAGTGCGCTATTGGAAGTGCTTGACCCTGAGCAGAATGGCACGTTCCACGACAACTATCTGGATGTGGATTACGACCTGAGCAAGATACTCTTCATTGCCACAGCCAACTCATTGGACGGCATTCCGCGTCCCCTACTCGACCGTATGGAACTCATTGAGATGACGGGCTACCTGCAAGAGGAGAAAGAAGAGATAGCCAAGCGTCATCTTCTGCCTAAGGAATTGGAGAACCATGGACTGAAACCTGCACAACTAAAACTCAAGAAGTCTATCATAGCCGAGATTATAGACGGCTATACACGAGAGTCGGGTGTGCGTGGTTTGGAGCGTCAAATAGCGGCAATATGCCGTAAAGTGGTAACGAAAATTGCCTTGCAAGAGCCTTATAACGTGAGCGTTACATCGGAAGACCTTGTTGCTTATCTGGGCAAGAAACGCTATTCGCGTGACTCGTGGGAAACTAACAAGTACATTGGTGTCGTTACAGGTTTGGCTTGGACACAAGTGGGCGGTGAGATACTTTTCATTGAGACCTCTTTGTCGCCTGCGAAGACCCCTACCCTCACCCTCACGGGCAACTTGGGTGACGTGATGAAGGAGTCCGCCACCATCGCATTGGGCTACATCAAGGCACACGCCGACCAGTTCGGCATCTCGCGCAAGATGTTGGACACCCACTCCGTGCATATCCACGTGCCCGAAGGTGCCATCCCGAAAGACGGTCCGAGCGCGGGTATCACGATGACGACGGCGTTGGTGAGTGCTTTCACTAAACGCAAGGTGCGTCCGCGTGTGGCTATGACAGGCGAGATGACACTCCGCGGCAAAGTACTGCCTATCGGCGGTGTGAAAGAGAAGATTCTTGCCGCCAAACGTGCGGGCATCACCGACATCATCCTCTGTGAGGACAACCGCAAAGACGTGGAGGAAATCCCCGAGAAGTACTTAACAGGTCTGACTTTCCACTACGTCAAAGACATTCAAGAGGTCATTGATTTTGCACTCTTGTGATAATATAAAAGAGACTGCCTTTCAGCGTTGGCAGTCTCTTTTTGTTTATTCAGCGCAATGCGCTATCAGAGCAACTAAATAGTCTCACCATTAGAGCCTAAAATTGTTGCTAATTTATTCACTGACGCTTGATGTTGTTCCGCATTACTTGGATGTGGATTAATGGCTTTCAGTTTATCATACTTTTGTTTTAGTCGTAGCAATAGTTGAGCATGTAAGTGGGCGAATAAGTCACAAACACAGCGGTTATTGTAAGGGCAAGATTCCTGTACTTCTGATAAGAATAATGGCGTAAGTGTCGCTGTATTGTTCTCGTAGTCTATTTCCAACTTATACCGTGCATCACTATATTCATCTGTTTTGATGATATAACCGACTATGGTAGGAGTAATTGATACCTGTGGATACTGCTGTTGTACAATATCTTCCACTGCATTCCGAAATCTGCTGCAGTCAGTGGAGCACCTACCGATACATGTTGTCGTTTGATCGGGTAATGTTAAGTGAACATCTGCCATACCATTTCCTATGGATGTAGCCTGTATTCGACACTGCCCATTGGGTGTATCTACTACTCCATAGTAGTAGTCACCATCTATTGATATTATTCTCATTGTATCTATGAATTAGTTTAATTTGTGTAATATGTTCCTATAAATCTTGAACAAGACGGACGGCAGAATACATTCCACGCCAAGCACTTGAGATATATGTGACTTGTAGGTAGTATGAATAATTATAATCGTACACCGTACTTGACCAGTATTTGCCATTGTTACTATCTGATGGGAGAAATATAGCACCTGCTTTCTCCATTTTTTCCCACTCTGATGCCGTGTAAACATTGGTTTGATAGTCATCCTTATCACCACTATTGAAAGCAATGCCTTTTGGCGACTCAAAATTGTCAGGTAAAATTATGAGACCTTGAATGTTGTTCACTTTGGCTAATCCCCATAATGCCTGTGAGTTAAGGCGACCGGAGAGTAAATACGTCCATTCATCTGCTGTCAATGTGCGCCATGTATAGGGAGAGTCATTGCCTATTTGGTTGTTTCCCCAATCAGTAAAATATGTCTTGTAGTTATCATAATCTCCCACAAACATCGGGTCATCACCTGTTCCCCAAGCGAACAAATCAATCCAACCGCTGCTGCCGATATTATCCTCGGCACTACGCCCATACACATCGTATTGGTGCTCCGCAAAACGCCACTTGTCTGTACTCGGTTGGTATTGCAGATTCCCTTTGGAGAATTTCACATATTTGCCATCACCCACTGAAAATGCAGAACTTCCATTGGTTGAAAAGGTCTCTACATCACCATACACCGTATTGCCGTTCACTTTCGCGTACGCACAATAGTAATACTCAGTCATCGAAGACAGATTGCCAATCTCTGTAGAGAAGTTCTCATCATCCACAAACGTCCCCCTGCGCGTGCGACCATTGTGAGATGTAACCTCCTCTTCGTCCTCAGAATACATAATACCGACTTCGATGTTCTGATACACATCGCCATACACGTAACTCAAGATAGTCACAGAGTTGTTGGTAATCTCCGTAGCCTCACCTGTTGTTACTCTTACAGACGGATTGCCATCTTTGTCCACTCCGTTCTGTTGTCCGTTGCACGCCGCGAAAGTCATTGCAGCGACGCACAACAGCATACTCGTTAGTTTTTTCATACATTTCACCCTGATACGTGTCGGGCACAACGTTTGTTTGCTATGGGCACTCGCGTTATCAATCATCAATATCGGCACCTGTCCACAATGCAGATTTTCTGATAATGGCTTTACCTCTAATCTTTCATGAATTGACGACGCGAGCCGCGTCGTCTCCCATTCTCATTCCCTACGGACATAAAGAAAGCGCAGACCTCGTGTTGCTTATTCGCAATCAGAGGCCTTCGCATTGCCCTACACTCCAATAAACAACAGGAAACCTACGCTGATATGACGGCACACCATACCCGTAAACAGGCATAGTGTGACACACGTCACACCCATAGGCATCTACTGCTACTTTGCTCTTGGAATGTATAGAAAGTTGCGAAGTTTCTGATTACAAGCCACAAAGCGTCAATAAACGCTATTCAATATGTCTAATCCACCCTGCAACGAGGACATACCCCCTTCAGCGTAGATTCGATTGCAAAAGTACTGCTTTTCGCGGAATTATGCAAACATAATATAAAAACAGTCGAGGTAGTATGTACCTTGTATGCACATACGTACCCGATGAGTTGGTAGGCAAAATAAGAATAGTCAACATAAATCAGGACAAGACATCCGTATCCACTCGCTATCCTCCCGCTATCCACTCGTTAATCACATACTAATATCATACTAATCACATACTAATCACATACTAATCTCATACACTTAACCCGAGGGTGGTTCGAGTGGGAATCGAGTGTTGTTTGAATGTGATTTGAATGTGATTTGAATGTGAAATGAGTGTGGTCAGGGTGTAATTCGAGGAGAAAATGGTATAGGCAAGTAAACAGAATGGGAAATTACGGGAGGGCGGCGTATGTGCGCTGCAGGAAGAGTATGCATGCCGCCATGTGGGAACCGTAGTCAGCAAAGTCAAATACGATATGAGGTGGTAGGCCAGGTGTACTTGGGGGATTAGGGGTGCTGGGGGTTGAGGTGCTTGTTGTACTTGTTGTGTTTAGTGTTGAGGTATTTGAGGTGCTTGGTATTGAGGTGCCCGATGTGCTTGGTGTTGAGGTGTTTGAGATGCTTGGGGTGTTTGCAATAGTGTCCGATGCGGATAATGAACGGGTTAGGTGCTCGCTGTTGAGGAAGGGAACAATATCATCTGTCGTGCTATGGAATAGGAAGGTAGGGCATGAGGGTGCGTAGCCCAGTATGGCACTCTGCTGCATAGCGGCATAAAAACGGGCTGTTTCGGGTTGCGTCTTGTCGCGCCCTTCGGGCGTCATGGCCTCACTGAGACGGTGCGTTGCCATAAGGGTGTTGATTTCGTTCACCGTGTATTGCTTGGACTCTACCCACTCTTCGTAGTGAGTAAGCAGGGGTTCGCGGAAGAAATCCGCTTTGCGCAAGCCGAGGTTGTATGCCGCACTCATGCCCATAATGAGCATGGGTATGGCACATGGTATGCCTACACTGTCCGCCTCGACACAGGCATCATAGGTGGCTGCTACGTCATACGGTCCGGCACCTGCATATACCGCTTTCAGTTGCCAATCGGGCAGTTGGTGCTCCATGTATTTTGCCGTGCCGAGTGCTACGGCTCCGCCCTCGGAATAGCCGTAACTGACGACCTCTTTTGGGCATGTATATCCATAGTAGTCAAGCAGTTGCTGCACAGATTGCAGGAGGTCCGTCTGTGCTTGTGCGGCACTCTGCCAATAGAGATACGGGTGAACGCGGTCAGCAGTGGCACCAAATCCCAGGTAGTCCGCCATCACGACCGCATAGCCTTTGGTGGCGAAGATACTCTCGAATGGGGTGGATGCGCTCGGTGCCTCGTGGTTGCTGCCGATAGTATAGTGCGAAGCCAGTATTACGCCCCGCAATTGCCTGTTTCGCGGCAGAATTACTTTTCCTGACATTAACATGGTGTCCCCATCGGGCTGTATGCTCAAGTAGGAGCATGGCAACTGCAACACTTTGTGCTTCAGCAAATTGCCAAGCATATCCTGCAACTCGGCGATGCACTTGTCCGAGTAGTTGTTCCGTTCCAAGCGGCGTTGCAGCACACGCCAGAAAGCCTTGCTTTCCAATAGGTTCTGCAAGAAGTGCATCTCGCACTTGGTAGGTTTCGCCACGGGTAATGCGACAGTATCCAATGGGGACAGGGATATATACGCCTCGGCACGCAGCGTACAAAAACACGCGATGCACAGACAGATGGTTATAATCCCTACCCTACCCATGTGAGGCTTGCTTGATTTAATGCTTTTTTGCGGGAGTCTTTGCAGGGTGTTCCTCGTCGTCGTACACGAGACGGATGTTGTCCACCCAGAGTTTGTTGCCCTCGTGTGCGCGGAAAGCACCCGAACAGCCCGAGGCAATCATCAGGACGATATGCGTGGGCTTGTCGAGACTGTAGCCGACCTCCTGTATCTGCACCATCTTGCCCTTGGAGTTGCGGGTCATCATCATGGTGTAGCCGATGGCTTCGTAGGGTTTGAAGTTCGGGTCGGTGGTGATGTTGCCATAGCGCACGGGTATCTCGTGGTTGTTGACCCATTCGGGAATAGTCTCGCAGACCCGCTCGCAGGCTGTGCCCACGCGGCGTGCGTATATCTCGCCCGTCTCGGGGTCCTCCCAACGGTGCTGCAGGTAGATGTATATCTCGCCGCAGTCATGTTCGCCGTCCACCCGCACCGGTTTGTCGCGTGCGGTGCTGGTGATATAGCAGGAGTCGGATATAACAGCCTTATAATCAAGCATTAACGCCACAGGTTGTTTGGTAAAAGGTATGCCTACATCAATCATCGTATGCGGACGGTACTTGCCGATAAGCCCCACCGGTTCCGTTTTCCTGCCCAAGAAGATAGCACCTGTCACCACGGCATATATGTCCCCTATCTTGACGTGTGTCATCTTGTTTTCCAAGCGACAGCAGTAGCCGTTGCCACGCCTTTCAGGAATCACGGCACCGCCTGCACCTGCCTCAACAATCACTTTGGCATAGGTTTCGGAGCATGCCCACGGATTGCCGACTACAGGTTCGTAGGCTTTATTCTCACGGATGGTGTCGTTGGGTCCTACGGCATGCAGCACCTTGGTGGCACCACCGAGGAGCCCTGACTCTTTGATGTAGCGTACTGTCCATGTGTCCATATTGCCGTAGGGCAAGTAC
>CAKVBV010000089.1 GCA_934725535.1 uncultured Bacteroidales bacterium
TAGTGGAGAGTGATATTACCCTTACAGCAGAGTTTGCCCTTGACGAACATATAGTTACCGCTACTGCAGAGCACGGCACTGTAACAGGAAGCGGCACCTACACCCACGGCACGGAGGTTACACTAACCGCCACAGCCGATGAGCATTACCGCTTTGTGCGTTGGAGTGATGGTAGTACAGACAACCCGCGTACAATAGTGGTGGAGAGTGATATTACCCTCACTGCCGAGTTTGCTCTTGACGAACATATAGTTACCGCTACTGCTGAGCATGGCACTGTAACAGGCAGCGGAACCTACACACACGGTGCAGAGGTAACACTCACCGCCATAGCCGATGAGCATTACCGCTTTGTGCAGTGGAGTGACGGCAATACGGACAACCCACGTACAATAGTAGTGGAGAGTGATATTACCCTTACTGCAGAGTTTGCCCTTGACGAACATACCGTTACTGCCACTGCCGAGCATGGCACTGTAACAGGCAGCGGAACCTATACCCACGGCACGGAGGTTACACTCACTGCCACAGCCGATGAGCATTACCACTTTGTGCAGTGGAGCGACGGTAATACGGACAACCCGCGTACAATAGTGGTGGAGAGTGATATTACCCTCACAGCAGAGTTTGCCCTCGACGAACACATAGTTACCGCTACTGCAGAGCACGGCACTGTAACAGGAAGCGGTACCTACACACACGGTGCAGAGGTAATACTCACCGCCATACCCGACATCGGCTATGAGTTCACGCAATGGAGCAATGGGGTAACAGAGAACCCATACACCTTCTCCGTTACCGAGGATATTGTTCTTGAAGCACAATTCAAGCACTCCACGGCTACCGCAACAGAGAACACGCCTGCCGCCGAGACTCCGCAAAAGATATTTCGCGACGGGCAAGTATATATCCTGCATGAGGGGAAAGTATATACTCCGACGGGCGTAGAAGTGAAGTAAGGACATCCCTTCTCCAAGGGGCTGTCTAACAAGTTGAAAAGACCGCTTTTGACGACGCGAGCCGTGTCGTCCCCCAGCACTAAATGCACAAAAATGGGCTGCCTGCACACTTGGTCAGGCAGCCCATTTTGCGTCATAAACATCGGCATAAAGAATCATTGATGCTGCACAAAATACCGCATATTTGGGGCGTGGTGGCATATCTATTTGGTAATATAAAGAAAAAGCAGTAACTTTGCAGGCGAAGGAGGAGGACCTCCCCCAACCCCTCCTTCGGAGGAGGGGAGCAGGGGTTAGAGATTAGGGTAGGAGAGACCGACAAGAAGAGAAATAGAACATACCATGAAAGTACTACTGATATTCACAGGCGGGACCATATCGATGGTGCGGGACCCTGAGACGGGAGCACTGCACCCTGCCGATTTGGCGACCTTCAAAGCCTTTGTGCCGGAGTTGTTTACAAGCCATATCCACGTGGATATGCTGCCGTTTGAGCCGTTGGTGGACTCATCGGACATCAATCCACAGAGTTGGAAGAAGATGGCACAGATGGTGTATGACCACTATGAGGACTACGACGGATTTGTGATTCTGCACGGCACGGACACGATGTCGTATTCGGCTTCGGCGTTGAGTTTCATGTTGGAGAACTTGGGCAAGCCGGTGGTGTTCACAGGCAGTCAGTTGCCGGTGGGTGTGTTGCGTTCGGACGCCAAAGAGAACCTGCTGACAGCCATCGAGATAGCCGCTGCGAAAGATGACAACGGCAGAGCCATGGTGCCTGAAGTGTGCCTGTTCATGGCCGACCAGTTGTTCCGCGGCAACCGCACGACCAAACGCAATGCGGAGCATTTTGCGGCATTTGCATCGTACAACTACCCCGCCCTCGCACGCGCGGGCGTACATATAAATTATAACACGCAGTTGATACACTACCCCGATGACGCGCAGCCGTTGCGCCTACGGGACAAGACCGACTGCAATGTGGCGATACTGAAGTTGTTCCCCGGTATCACGGAGCCTGTGGTGCACGCAATACTCTCGATGCCGGAGTTGCGCGGGGTGGTGCTGGAGACCTACGGGGCAGGCAATGCGCCGTCGTGCAAGTGGCTGTACGAGGAGTTGCACAGCGCAGTGGAGCGCGGTATCGTGATTGTGAACAAGACCCAGTGCAACACGGGGTCGGTGACGATGGGGCAGTATGCGGTGAGCCTGAACCTGATGAAGGCGGGCGTGCTGTCGGGCTACGACATCACGACGGAGGCACTGCTGACCAAGATGATGTATCTGTTTGGCGAATACCCGACTGATACCGAGGAAGTTAAGAGACTATTACAAATACCGCTGTGCGGTGAACTAACCAACTAAGAATATGAAGAATTTAGAACCGAAGAGCCTGTGGGAGAACTTCTACAGCCTCACCCAGATCCCCCGTCCGTCGGGCAAGAAAGAAGAGATTTCCGCGTTTTTGGCGAACTACGGCCGCTCGCTCGGCTTGGAGACCATCGTGGACGAGATTGGCAACGTGATTATCCGCAAGCCCGCGAGTGCAGGTTACGAGAACCACCCCGGAGTGATTCTGCAAGGGCACATGGACATGGTGCCGCAGAAGAACTCGGACAAGGTGTTCGACTTCGAGAAAGACCCCATTGAGGCGTATGTGGAGGACAACGGCGAGTGGGTGACCGCCAACGGCACCACCCTCGGCGCGGACAACGGTATCGGCGTGGCTACCGCAATGGCTATCCTGGCTGACAAGAACGTGGTACACCCGCCGTTGGAGGCGTTCTTCACGGTGGACGAGGAGACCGGTATGTACGGTGCTTTCGCGCTGAAAGGCGGACTGTTGCAGGGCAAGACACTGCTTAACCTCGACTCGGAGAGCGAGGGCGAACTCTATATGGGCTGCGCCGGAGGCGTGGACACCACGGCACGCTTTGACTACGAACCCGTGGAGACGGAGGAAGGCGATGTGGCTCTGCGCGTGAGCATCAAGGGCTGCAAGGGCGGTCACTCGGGTTGCGACATCCACCTGCAGCGTGCGAATGCCATCAAGTTGCTGTTCCGTTTCCTGAAAGACGCGGTGGCGAACTACGAGGCACGCCTGGCATACGTGGAGGGCGGCAGCCTGCGTAACGCTATCCCGCGTGAGGCATCGGCTGTCATCACCATTCCCGCTGACGGGTTGGACGAGATGAAGCAGTTGGTGGCTGACTACGAGGACCTGTTTATCCGCGAGTACGACGGTGTGGAGGACAACATCAGTTTCACCGCCGAGGAGGTAGAATGCCCGAAGACCGAGTTGCCCGAAGACACGCAAGACTTTCTGATTCACGCCATTACGCTCTGCCCGCACGGCGTATATCGCATGATTCCCGAGATGCCTGACATTGTCGAGACCAGCAACAACCTCGCCATGATTGGCATGGAGAACAACCGCATCACGGTGATGTGCCTCACCCGCTCGTCGGTGGAGTCGCGCAAGGAGGAACTGCGCCAGATTATCCAGTCGGCATTCGCTTTGGCAGGTGCCGAGACCGAGTTCACGGGTTCCTACCCGGGTTGGAAGCCCAACCTGCACAGCCACATCCTCGAAGTGATGAAGGACGTTTATCAGAAGGAGTTCGGCACCACGCCGCGTATCATCACCATCCACGCGGGCTTGGAGTGCGGCATCATCGGCCGCAACTACCCGGGCATGGATATGATTTCGTTCGGACCGACCATCGAGCACCCGCACTCGCCCGATGAGCGCGTGAACATCGCTACCGTGCAGAAGTTCTACCACTTCCTGCTGGCTACGCTGAAGGAGTTGTAATTAAGAATTAAAAATGAAGAATTAAGAATTGCATGTAACGACTGCAAGAAGTTGCATAGCATAGATAGAAATAGGAGGCTGCTCAACGGGGGCAGTCTCCTATTGCGTAAATAAGGTAGGGATAGTAAGTGAGCGACTAAACTGTATCATTACCAATGCTGCATCTTGGGTTGGGTATAGGCACCATTGACCTTGATCGGTTCGATATGGATGCCCACGTGTGTCTGTTCGCCGAATTGTTCTTTCAGACGGCGTTCGATATTGGTAGCGTGTTGATGCGCGACATACAGCGGTGTATCGCCGGGCATACGCAGGTGCATCTCTATGGCATAATGGTTGCCAACACTGCGAGTGCGAAGATGGTGCAGTTCGGTCATAACCTTGTCTTCGTTCACAATATCCACAATCTGTTGTTCCACCTCGTCGGGCAGACTCCTTTCCAAAAACTCCCCCATCGCACCATACACCAGTTTAGCCGCCGTTATGATGATTAAGATACTGACTATCAGTGCGGCTATCGGGTCAAGAATAGTCCACTTCTGCCCCAAGAGGATAGCACCGCCGATACCGAGTGCCGTGCCGATAGACGAGAACGCATCCGAGCGGTGATGCCATGCATTCGCCACCACGGCATCCGAATGAACCTGCTTGCCTACACGTATAGTAACCTGATAGGTGATTTCTTTGAGTACGATACTCACCAACGCGGCCCATAGAGCAATCCAACCGGGCTCAGGCAACTGCTCGCCATGCGCTACACGCAGTATCTTCTCCACTCCGTTTGCGGCTATCATTCCGCCTACAGCCAACAATGCCAAGCCGATACAAAAGGTAGCCAACGTCTCGTACTTGCCATGCCCGTAGTCATAGTCGTGGTCGGCAGGACGGTTGCTGATTTTTATAAAAACCAGCACTACAATGTCTGTGAGAAAATCGCTGAGCGAATGTACCGCATCGGCAATCATTGCAGCCGAGTGCCCCAGCACTCCTGCCAGGAACTTGAACACCAGCAGCACCATATTCACCACGCTGCCGAATATGGTCACCCGATAAATCCTCCGCTCCCGCTGTTTGTCTGTCTCTATAATAGTATCAGCCATACATTAACACTTGAGTTGGTTACTGACCCATTGTTTCATAATAAGGACGCAGGTAATCTTGGGCGCGGGTGTGTTTGGCGACTTGTTTGGTATGGTTGCCGCGGATGCCACGTTCCAGATTGTGGGTCAAGTCGTGCCATTTGGTGATAATGGCAAGGCGGTTGCCCGAAGTGGCGATACGCTCCAGATAGGTGTCGTAGGTCTCGGTTTTGGCGTGAGTAAGCAGGCGGAGAGTATCTACGATATGGGTGGGAATGCCGTGTTCCAAGAGATACTCAAAGGTATAGCCGCTGTCCTCCACCACATCGTGCAGGAAACCCGCCACTATCTCGTCCGTACACGTACCCATCAACCCAACCGCCAAAGGGTGCAATATAACCGGTTTGCCATCCAAATCCAACTGCCCCTTGTGCGCCCTTGTGGCAATCTCCAAGGCTCTTTCTATCAATTCCGAATCAGTCATAGTAATTCTATTGTAGCATTATGATAATTAGAGCAAACGATAGGTTTCCATAATTATAACTTATACCCTGTTGCTTTCAATTTCTCTATAAGTTCCAATTGCTCTTGCGTCAAAGTTTGTGGGGGTGTAACTTTATTGGTTGCTGTACTATTCAGATATTCCTCGTTCCACTTTTTCAAAGTATTCCATATATCATTGACCACATTTTGGTCTCTTTCTTGAATATTTTGTGGTGTCCATTCTTCATATTGCAGCAACTCTCTGACAGCACCAATAACCGAATTCTGATATTTTTCTTTCTTTGTACTGAAAAATCCATTACCCGCTTGGATATTCAATTTCTGCTCAAACGGAACCTTATTGCCTATATGCTCTATCAATTCTTGTTCTGTTTCCGAAATATCAAAATAGTGTGAATCCCACTTTTGCGGAAAGATATGTTCTATTTGCCAATTAGCAGGCAACAGGCACTTTACAATATCATTCTCCACTATTTGTTGATGATTATAAGCATACAATTTCAGCAACATACTTAATAAGCGGTAATGGGGACGCACTATGAGTTGCTTGAAATCTTCTTCAGTAAATGGCATTGGCATCGCGCCGAAGGCTGTTTCAAACGAAGGGTGGTTGGTAGCCAATATATCCACATTCAATTTAGGAACATAGTTTTTGATTGCATTTACTGACGGGTAATATACAAATCGGATAATACATTCATATATCAACTTGTGCAAAAACAATAAAAATGTACGTTCAAAATCCTGTTCTGTATGGTGGGCAAGATAAAATACCAACATCGGGTAGTTGATATATTCATTTGGATAAGAAATCAGGATGTCTAACGCTTGACGTATTTGTGCATTGTTATCCCAATGCTCCCCCTCTATGTCATAGTTGCCATAGATTACTTTCCAGATATTCAATATCTTTGTCAATTGCTCTAACAAATCGCCTTGATACAATCGTTCTCCTTTCTTATCCAAATAGTAAGTACGGACACTCGGATTAGTTGTGTTCTTATCTCCCTCTTTGGCACGCAAATATGGCATATAATAAGTAAACAAAGAGGTGATATTATCGCGCAGTTGCAAATTGATTGTATCTTGTTCTATTTCTTTCCACTTTTCTATAAATACTTTCTTCTCTACATCCGATAGCGGGTTATACATCTTTGCCTTAAATATATCGGCATGCGATAAAGGAAGACCTCTATTATTGAGTGTAGAGAATATCGTTAATGCCGTATCTTGTGTATCTGCAGTAATCGGTAATACAATCACTTGATTCAATAACGCATAGACAAAATCATATACACCATTTGATACGCCCGACTGACGCTTACAGAAGTTTTCCAATAAGGACTGGAACAAACGATAATTCTTGGAATAATTGTCTTTTGCCTTGTATGTTGTTTCTCCGGTCTCCAATATGTGGAAAAATATCTCATTCCCTTCATTATTGATAACTCTAGAACTGATTAAAGGAATGGTTCTATCTATTTTCCCTGTCAGTTTGCCCGCTTTCCATAAACAAGACGATATTTCTCGTATAAAGTTTTGTGCTTCCTCACTACTTTTATCCTCACTATGTTCTAATTTGTATAATATCGCACGTAATAATAAAAACAAAGATGTCAAACGTTGCTGCCCATCAATAATTTCACATTCATCATTCTCATTGATATAAGATACAATGCTACCTAAAAAGTACATTGCGCCCTCTTTTTCAGACCCACCGACATTGATAGAAAATTCCGTAATATCCTCAAATAGTGTAGTTACTTGCTCCTCTGTCCAAGAATAAGGACGTTGGTATTCAGGAATAACAAACTTGTGAGTTGTTCCACCTTTGAGCAAGTCTTCTACTTTTACCTTATTAACACTGATTACTGTCTGTCCTGCCATAGTATCAAATTCTATTAGTTGATTATTGATTTTTTATTTGCCTACAAAGATAATACATTTTTATAATATGCACAAGTAGAATACAAAAAAGAGGCTGTCTAACAAGTATCGTTTGGCAGTCTCTTTTCTGTAGAGTATGGTTGTGTGTAAAATATAAAAGTT
>CAKVBV010000090.1 GCA_934725535.1 uncultured Bacteroidales bacterium
CATCTGTATATGACGAGTTGGGCTTGGTTGAGAAAGAATATATCGTAATGACAATGCACCGTCCTGCCAACGTGGACGAAGAGACACACCTCAAAGCCCTAATGGAACAGATAATCAACAACGTACACGGCTTACCAATCTTGTTTCCGATACACCCGCGGACAGCAAAAGTATTCTATAACCTATGGGGTGACGAGAGCAAACTACGAGATATATTCCCAAATCTGCATATTGTAGAACCAATGGGTTATTTGGAGTTCAACTATTTGGTAGAGCGTGCCAAAGCGGTAGTCACAGACTCCGGTGGCATTACAGAGGAGACAACCGTTATGGGCGTTCCCTGTATCACGTTGCGCGACAACACAGAACGTCCCGAGACCTGCACCATTGGTACCAACGAACTGATAGGCACCAACCCGGATGCCGTTAAACCCGCATTGGATAAGTTGTTTGCCGGTGAATGGAAACACGGGCATATCCCTCCATTGTGGGACGGACATACAGCAGAACGAATAGTAAAGATTCTATGTATTTTGTAATTTTCCTGCCCCTGCCTAATAGCACTACATATTAGAAACCGAATGAAAAACTGATTGAGGTGGTGAAGTTGCGACCTTGGAAGTAGAGGGGGCAGAACTTATTCAGGTAATAAGAAGAGTTGGATTGCGGGTCGGGAGATGTGGGGTCTATGCCGCCGAGGTCCTCACTGGCAATGGCATCCGTTTTGATGTTGTCGAAGGCGCGGGCGTGATTGTAGCCCATGGTGAGGGTGAGGTACATGTTAGGGTGCACTTCGTAGATACCATCGAAACGCACTTCGTCGTTGCGGTAAATACATTTGTCAAACGGCTTCTGCGCAATGGTTTGCGATATGCCGCCGTCCTTGCCGCCACCACGAAGATAAGCATAAGAATTGAACTTCATATCGTTGGTGTAACTCAAGCGCAACAACATGCCGCGGATAGGGCGGTAGGACAACTCGGTGTAGACAGACTGTGCGTTATCCCCCATGTAGTGTCCCATGTTGTATCCGTTGGAAGTCCACGTAGTGACCGCCACGGAGTGCGTGTAACATGCTATGTATGAGCGCATAAACTCGGCTTTGAGACTCAATCCTTTTACCGGCCATCCGCCCCAGTTAAAGCCAACCAAGTACGAAACAGGGTTGTTCTCGGGGTTGGATTTCTTCAAACGAGAGAACTTGAATTCGTCCAAATAGAATGAACTATACAGATGCAAATGCTCGACAGGGCGCACAGATATAGAGGCGAAAGCCTGTGAGTTCTGGTTCTCGGTGCGAAGCCCTTTGGTGAGCAAGTGGTCGAGCGACTTGTAGAATGCAATGGGTATGAAATACGCTGCCTGCACGTTGCGTTCGGCATAGACGATGGAGTTACCAAACGAGAACGAGAGTTGGCGTATGGGTGTGAAAGTGAACATGTTAGCCGCCATGAACTTATTGGCAGGGCGATGGTGCCGCGTTTGCGTACCTTGCGTATTGTCCTCCATATAATAATAGGTGGAATCGAGCACATTCGACACCAGCCACGCATGGAAATAGTCGAACCGGAACCAAGGACACGGCGTGAGTTGCAATGTGAGCATAGGGACTGCGGGATTGCGTCCCGACAAGATGTTGGAGGCATGGTAGGTCTCGCCCCAACGAATGTTCTCGCGTTGCAGACCGATACTGCCCCACCATGAGTAGAGACTGATACCGCCTTTGGAATCGGAGAAGTCGCCTCCGTAATCGGCTTCCTTGTATTGCACCCCAGGTATGTTGTTGAGTGCGGGAATCTGTTGCGAAGCCCCATAATGGATACGCGCACCATACATTCGGTCGCCCTCGGTGGGATAATAGGTCTTGCTGAGCCAGTTGCCACTCCATGAGTTGTCGCGCAGCGAACCCCACACACTGACGTGTCGTGCGATGTCCATCTGCAGTTCCGCCCCCCACCATCGTTGGAGTATGGCTCCCTTTTTGCTCGCCATGATGTCGGCACCAAGTATGGGACGGATGCGCATCTTGAAGAGGTTGTTGCGGGTGCGATAGGAGAACTGAGGGTCCGCCAACGAGAGGGAGAACGTGGAGTGGTCGGTATATTGTACGAAGTTGTTGACCATGGTATCACGCTCCAAAGCAAACTCGTTGAGATAGAATGCGAGGTCGGCGCGCTGGCGTTTGTTGAGGAGTGAGTCGGCGTTTTGTGCCGCTACCAACATATTTGCCACCTGTTTGCGCGTGTATGGGCGCACCGATGTCTGCACCGTGATGACGCCATCGGTAATGAGTTCGTCGAGGTAGTCGTAAATCTGCGAATAAGTAAGCGGTACGGGTATGTTCTGTGCTTTCGCAGTCAGGCAAAAGCAGGATAAGGCTATGATATACAGAAAGATACGTTTCATAATCGTTGGTTAGTGGCTACGGGCACGTTTGAAGATGATGGTGTAGCAGATTCGCCAAAAGTAGATGAAGTCGGTGAGGAATGTTCCGCGCTGTTCGCACATCGTGAGATAGCGCATTTCGGATGCCTGTATCTCGTCCAGCGTCTTGGGCATGTCGGCATAGAACGGGGGCAGCAGACCGGGTTTGTGGTGCGTGCGCTTTTCTTGCAGTTCGGGGCTGTAGAGCGAGAAATACTGTTTGGATATGGGGCGGACCCCTACGAGTTTCATGTCGCCTTTGATGAGGTTGATGAGCATGGGGAGTTCGTCAATCCAGTACTTGCGCATGAAACGCCCAAGGGTGGTGACGCGTATGTCGTGGTTGAACTTGCCGCCCTCCTGCAGCGAGTACCGCTCATATATATAGGATTGCAAGAACTCGGAATAGGGGTGCATGGTGCGGAACTTATAGACGCGGAACATCTTGCCGTCCTTCCCTACCCGATTGAGTTTCACGAAGATACCGTATAGTCGTCGCTCGGTGATTTCAGGGCGGAACTTACGTCGTGCGACTATATAATTAAGGTCTGCTATCTTGCGTTCCGCAATGATGTCATAGCCGCAATAGCAGAGTCGCCCGAGTACCTCCGCCTTGGAGAGAACGCGGTCTTTGCCTTCGGTGATGTCGAAGTACAGGCGCGAGGTCATAAAGAGTTTGGGCAGGACACGCTTGTAGAGGAAGAACGCCGTGTAATAGAGCCAGTTGATGACAGGCGGGAAACGCCTCAGGATATTGCGTTTGGTGGTTGACTGCGGCTCGTAGCAACATACCCACAGTCCGTCGTCCGGCAGTTTGTCGTTGACCGTGACGAAGAGTTTGTTCACCCCCCGAATCTGGTTGAGGGGCATGAAATTGATTAGGGTGTCGAAGCGATAGTTTCGCAGTTTCTGTACGTTATAGAGTTCCGAGGTTCGCAGGGTGAATGTGTTGGAACTGTACAAGTCCGTGTACTGCTCAAGGAATGTGATGGCAGCCGGCGGCGCGAACTCCAACATACTGTCACGCAATGCGTTACGGTCGGCGTCGGACAGATAGACAGGAGGTGCGAGCACCTGTTGGGGCGTGCGTTCGGGGGCTTCGACAGGGGTGTCGTCAGCGTCCAAGGCGTATCGGTAGGCGTGCTTGATAATCAAGCAGAAGACCGACACTGCCATCATTACAAGCCATATCGTGAGCAGCACCCAGATAGAGAAATTCTTGCCTGAACGCAACCACATATAGCCGTACATGAGGGCAAACGTGAAGACGGCGGACGCCAAGAGACGGCGGAGGTCTTTGCCCATCTTCATGTACTTGACGGGGATGTAACGGTGGCACAAGTAGCTCGATATGAGCCACACCGCCGAGAAGATGAGGGTGAAGACGTAGTACTTCTGAAACGGCACCTGCGTGGATAGCGGGAACCACCAAAGGACGACTATCACACTGATAAGCAGTGCAATAGCGTCCAAGATGATGTACTTCCAATACGGGTGGTAAAACAAGCGTCGTTTCATAGGGAGGAGAAGGAGACTCTTCTACTTCTTATACCGCTTGTTGAGCCCAGCCACTACCTCGTCTGTGATGTCGTATTGGTCAGCCGCCATGAGGACATTGTCCTTGGCAGTGTTGCTAAGAATGATTTGGTAGCGACCGTCGGCATTGTAGGTCTGCAAGAATAGGGTGAGGGTGTCCGCGAGTTGCTTGTTAAGTGTCTGATTCTCAAGCATGATGTCCTCGGTGAGTTTCGCCTCGAGGTCCTGCAGGTCCTGCTGCTTCTTGATGAGGCGTTGCTGCTCTTTCTCTGCCCGTTCGCGACTGAGGAAGGCGTTGTTGTCCAGTTTGCGCTGGAAATCCGCCATCTCGTTCTGCAAGGAACGCGCCTTGGTGTTGAGTTTGAGACGTGCGTCCTCCTGCTTCTGCATGAGTCGCTCGCTGGCATCCTGCGCGAAGGTGTAGTTGGTGAGCAGGCTGTCCACGTTGAGGTAGGCGATAGGCAGTGCCTCGCCCTGCGCGATGGCTGCGGAAGGCTCCGCGGTGCCCTTGGCAGGCTTGTTGGAGAAGAAAATTGCAAACAACGCCACCACAGCGGCAACCAAAACTACGTCAACGACGATTTGAATTTTGTTCATAGATATACTTGTTTTTTTGTACCAATAATTTCTCGGTTTCGCACCAATAATTCTTAACTATTCGTGCCGTGTCGGCAAGGGATGCGTGGGTTATACCTTGCTTATGGGTTGCTTATCCCTTGCGCATCCCTTGCTATTTGACACGATTTTATCTTTGTTTACACTTAATGCGCTTTGGGGGCGCACCAAGTGGGAGTTGCCATGAGTTATACCAGTTCGTGGATGACCAGTCCCGAACGGAGTTTCGGTTCAAACCAAGTCGCCTTAGGAGGCATGATGTTGCCCGTGTCAGCAATGTTGATGATTTGCTGCATGGTGACGGGATAGAGCGCCAAAGCCATCTTCATTTCGCCCGAATCCACACGGCGTTTGAGTTCGCCCAGACCGCGGATACCGCCTACGAAGTCGATACGCTTGTCGGAACGCAAGTCCTTGATACCCAGCAGTTTGTCGAGAATAAGACGCGACGAGATGGATACATCCAGCACGCCGATGGGGTCTTGGTCATTGTAGCGGCCCTCGCGGGTGGTGAGTTTGTACCAATGCCCTTCGAGATAGAGCGAGAAGATGTGCAGTGCCTCAGGGCGATACTCCTCGGTGCCCTTGTCCTCGACGATGAAATCCTCCTCAAGCGCTTTGAGGAACTGCTCGGGCGTCATGCCGTTGAGGTCGCGCACTACGCGGTTGTAGTCCATGACAAAGAGTTGGTTCTCGGGGAAGCAGACGGCGAGGAAATAGTTGTACTCCTCGTTGCCGGTGTGGTGCGGGTTCTGCAGTTTCTTCTCGTTGCCCACGAGTGCAGCGGCTGCGCTACGGTGGTGACCATCAGCGATATACATGGCAGGTATCTCAGCCATAATCTCGGTAATGCGCTTGATAGTAGCGGGGTCTTTGATGACCCAGAATTTGTGTCCGAAACCGTCGAGGTCGGATACAAAGTCGTACTCGGGCTTCTCGGCAGTGACCGACGCGATGATGGCGTCAAGGTCGTCGCGATGAGGGTATGCAAAGAAGACAGGCTCGATGTTGGCATTGTTCACGCGCACGTGTTTCATACGGTCTTCCTCCTTGTCGCGGCGGGTGAGTTCGTGCTTCTTGATGCGGCCTTCCATATAGTCCTCCACCCATGCGCCCAGCACGAGTCCGTATTGGGTACGGCCGTTCATAGTCTGCGCATATACATAATAGTACTCCTCGGGGTCCTGCACCAGCCAACCGTTCTTGCGGAAGAGGTCGAAATGCTCGCGTGCCGACGCATAGACGCGCTCATCGTGCTCGTCGGTACCAACGGGGAAGTTGATTTCGGGCTTGATGATGTGGTAGAGGGACATCTCATTGCCCTCTGCCTCACGGCGAGCCTCATCGGAGTTCAACACGTCGTAAGGACGACTGCTGACCTGCTTAACCAGGTCACGGGGTGGACGAATGCCACGGAAAGGTTTTACTTTCATAATGTTGTTTATTAGTATTAGATTGATTTCGTTCTGTTTACGCTCCGCCCATTCCCCTGAAAGCCACAGCATACATCGCCCGTAGGCAGGACGTTGTGCAGTTTTTGGGGCGGGCTGTACTCTCTTTATTTCTTGTTCTCGGAGGGCTTTTGTGCGTCTTGCTTGCCCATCTTGCAGGAACCGTTGAAGATAGCGTTGGGCTCTACCATCAGGGTCTGCGTGTTGATTTCGCCTTTGAGGTGGCTGGTGGCGCGCAGGGCGAGGGTGTACTTGACATCTATCTTGCCGTCGAGAGAGCCCATAATCTCCGCACTCTGGCACACCACAGTGCCTTTGATGAGCCCCTGCTCGCCGATGACGAGTTTGCCGGAGCATTGCACGTCGCCTTCGATGGTGCCGTCCACACGTATATCACTGTCGGTCACGATAGTACCGATGATTTTGCTACCCGAAGTAAGGGCGTTGTACAGCGTGCCTGTACTTTGTTGCGTTGTTGCCATAATCATTCTCTGTTAGTCTGTATCTATCAATCTATCATTTGTGCTTTTGCGAGTTTCACCCAAGATTCAAAGCCCACAAACAGCCCGCAAAGGTACGAAAAATATGCGGATTATACAATATCACAAGAAAAAATATCCCCACATAAACACGAATCATACAAAATGCACTGTCCAATAACAAATGCAATTTTGTGCAAAGTTAGTGAAAATAATTGAAGAAGCAATCTTTAGGGGTTGAAAAGTTTAATTTTTCTCGTGGTCTTCTGTTGAGTTTTTTCTGAATGTTCATAATTTTCAAGTCAGAGAA
>CAKVBV010000091.1 GCA_934725535.1 uncultured Bacteroidales bacterium
AGTCGGTTTTGCTCTTGTTTCAGCAGGAATACCGTCGTGGGTTCGAGCCCCACATTCCACCCAAAGGCTGAATATCGGTTGAGTATCAGTTGAATATTGATTGAGTATCAGCAGAGTGCGCAGTATGGGCGTAAGAAGCGTACCGGTGACGCGTTGAGTTTTTTCTTCATTGATGGTTTTGTATTACGGCTATCAATGAAGAAAATTTCTTTTTCTATAGCCGAAATATCCGATATATGTTTACAGGAATGTTTGTAAGGCGGTCTATTTACTATGCAGAAAACAGGAAAGTGTTAGGCAGAAAAATAGGAACGCACTCGCTATGCGATAACTGGTGAGCAGTATAAGAACCTATACCGACACCACAACGGGCGTCAAGTAATCTAATAGAGAGTGGTCAAGAAATCCTATAAAGAATGTCAAGAAATCCTATAGAGAATGTCAAGAAACCCTCAAGAGGGGGGCAAGAAATCCTCAAGAGAGGGTCAGGGAGTCTCTCAAGCGGTATGACGAGCGGTTGGCAGTATGGGATTACTTGGCTTTTTTGCGGGGGAAGGAGCGTTTGCCTGTGGGGGATGTGGTGGCAATGATGTGCTGACAATCCGCTTCGGTGAGGGCTTTGGCATCCGTGCCAGCAGGTATCTTATAGTTGCCGGTAGGTGCTTTGATATAGGCACCATAGCGTCCGTTGAGCACTTGGATGTCTCCGAAAGTGCTGATTGGTTCCTGTGCGTGCTTCTTCTGCTCCAGCAACTCCTGCGCCTGCTCGGGCGTGATGTGGTACGGGTCTATGGTACGGGGTATGCTGACAAAGGTCTTGTCTATGCGCAGGTAGGGTCCGAACTTGCCTTCTCCTACGATGACATCCTGTCCGTCGTATTGGCAGAGCGTGTAGGGCATGGCTGATTGGAAGAGTGCCAGAGCCTCATCCAGTGTGATTGTGAAGATACTCTGTCCCTTTTTCAGTGATGCAAAGCGCGGTTTCTTATCGTCGCTGTTGCCTATCTGAATGCAAGGTCCGTTCTTGCTGACACGTGCAAAGACCGGTTCTCCCGTCTCGGGGTCGGTGCCGAGTTGGCGTGCCGCCATCTTGCCCGCAGGGACACTCTCTATCAAAGGATGGAAAGCGTGGTAGAATTGGTCCACGGTCTGTACCCAATCCGCCTTGCCTGCTGCTATAGAGTCAAAGTTCTCCTCCTCGTGTGCTGTGAAGTCATAACTGAGAATGGTAGGGAACTGCTCCACAAGGAAGTCGTTGGTGATACGTCCGAGGTCGGTTGGCAGCAGTTTGCCGCTGTCGGCACCTACCTGTTCTGTCTTGGTGGAGTCTGTGATTTTCCCGCCTTTGAGGGTTATCTGGTTATAGTCACGTTGGGTGCCGGGTACGTTGCCGCGCTCGACATATTGGCGTGACTGTATGGTTTCGATGACGGTGGCATAGGTGGAGGGTCGCCCGATGCCCAACTCTTCCATGCGTTTGACAAGGGAAGCCTCGGTGTATCGTGACGGTTGCTTGGTGAAACTCTCCGTAGCAGATACCTGTTCGGCAGCGAGAAGTTGCCCCTCTTTCATGTCCGGCAGTGCGGTAACGGTCTCTTCCGTCTCGTCGTCAGTACCCTGTGCATACACGCGCATAAAGCCATCGAAGGTGATGACCTCGTTGGTAGCCACCCATATATACGGTGAATTGCTGACGGTGACTTCCATACGTGTGGTGTCGGTCTGCGCGTCCGCCATCTGGCTTGCCAAGGCACGCTTGCGGATTAGGTCGTAGAGCCTTTTCTCATCGGTGTTGGCACCCGCCGTAGGGACATTCATATAGGTAGGGCGAATGGCTTCGTGTGCCTCTTGTGCGCCTTTGGAAGAGGTCTGGTACTGCCGCGCTTTGTGGTAGTTTTCTCCGTATTCACGCAGGATTTCCTCTTTGGCAGTCCCGAGAGCGAGTGTGCTGAGGTGCACGGAGTCGGTACGCATGTAGGTGATATGTCCTGCTTCGTAGAGCGATTGTGCAAGGCGCATGGTCTTGGATACCGTGAAGCGCAACTTACGCGCCGCTTCCTGTTGGAGGGACGAAGTGGTGAAAGGCGGTGCGGGAGAGCGGTGCCCTGGCTTGTGGGTGATAGCGGACAGGCGGTATTCGGCTTGCATACAGGCGTTGAGGAAGTCCATAGCCTCCTGCTTGGTGGCAAAGCGATGGTTGAGTTCGGTGTTGAGCAGCACCTGTTGTCCGCGCGGGTTCTGCCCAATAAAGACGGCATTGAGGCGGTATTGCGCAGCGGAGCGGAAGTTCTCTATCTCGCGTTCGCGCTCGACAATGAGCCGCACAGCCACGGATTGGACACGCCCTGCACTAAGTCCTGTGCTGACTTTGCGCCACAGAACGGGTGAGAGTTCAAAGCCCACAATGCGGTCGAGGACGCGCCGTGCCTGCTGTGCATTGACGAGATTGTAATCTATATCGCGGGGGTGCTGAATGGCATCCTGTATGGCAGTCTTCGTAATCTCGTGGAAGACAATACGATGTGTATGCTCGGGACGGAGTTTGAGTACCTCTTTGAGGTGCCATGCGATAGCCTCTCCCTCGCGGTCTTCATCGCTTGCGAGCCAGACAGTGTCGGCTTTTTTTGCCTCTTTGGAGAGTGTATCGATGAGGTGGTGCTTCTGCGGGTCCACGACATAGTTGGGCGCATAGCCGTGTGCGAAATCAATACCGATACTATTGCCTGTGGTGCCTTCGATGTCGCGTATATGCCCTTGTGAGGACAGGACATGGAAATCGGAACCGAGGAACTTCTCTATGGTTTTTGCCTTAGCCGGGGACTCTACAATCACTAAATTCTTGCTCATACTCAATGGGTTAGGCGATATTGGTTACAGAAATCGCCGAAAACGGCTGCAAAATTACAACAATTATTTTAATGGTGCAAATACAGGGCTATCCCAACAAGACAAGCGCACCCAAAATAGTGACAGACAAACATATAATTGCCGTATAATTAACCATTAATTTCGATGCTCTCACATACGTATTACCCTTTGATGAGTCGCGCCACGACAAAAAATACAATATAAAAACCAAGCAAAGACAACCTGCAAAACCCGTATGCGGACAACACGTCCGCGCGACATTCTCCCGATATTCACTAGGCAATCACATACTAATCACATACTAATCACATACTAATCACATACTAATGTCATACACTTAACTCGATATTAACACGAGACTACCCCGACCCTCCAAAGGAAGAGGAGAGACCTCCCCTACCCATCCAATAGAAGAAGGGAGACCTCCCCAACCCCTCCAATAGAAGAGGGGAGACCTCCCCAACCCCTCCAAAGGAGGGGCTCAATGAATAGTATAATTGATGTCATATTGTGTTATTGACGACGCGAACCGCGTCGTCCCCCATACGTAGCATAGTCAGGCGGTTTGTGCCAAACCGACCGCGGACGAGGGCGTACGCGTCCCCTGTGAGAGCACCCCGCTACATCCACGGACTTATGGGGACCCCGAAGGTACTCAGGGTGCTGCTTATGAATGACGACGCGAGCCGCGTCGTCCCCCATGCATAGCATAGTCAGGCGGTTGCCCTGTGTTTTTACTCTGTTTTTTGCATATTTGCAATAATTGTTGTACTTTTGCACTCGTGAACTCCTTACGGGGTTCGCGGTGTTGCAAAAAAAGGCGTTTATTGCGCTTTGTCCTGCTACGTTAAGGAACATCAAATCAAACAACAAATAAAACAACGAATCAAACATCAAATAAAACAACAAATCAAACATCAAATAAAACAACGAATCAAACAACAAATCAAACAACAAATAAAACATCAAATAAAACAACGAATCAAACAAAATAAAAACAACTAACATTATGAAAAGATTACTATCTTTTTTGGTGACGCTCCTTGCCACCGCAGCCCTTTGGGCGTACGACTTCCAGTCCGGCGACTTGTACTACAACATTCTGAGCGAAAGTACTGTGGAAGTAACATACCAAGTGTACTCCTCTTCGAGTAGCAGTAAAAACTATGCCAACCTGACATCTGTTGCCATCCCTGCTTCGGTTACTAATGACGGCAAGACATACAAGGTAACAACTATCGGGAAATCTGCATTCATGGAGTGTACCAGCCTTACATCTGTTCATATTCCAGGGAGTGTGACAAGTATTGGTCAACAGGCTTTCTGGAAATGCAAAAGCCTCACCTCTGTAACACTCCATGACGGCTTGACAAGCATAGAGCGCTCTGCTTTCGGCTATTGTTCCGCCATGACATCTATTGATGTTCCCGCAAGTGTAAAAAGCATTGGGCAAGGTGTTTTCAGCAATTGCAAAGCCCTTACCTCTGTAACACTTCATGAAGGCTTGACAAGTATAGGCTCCTCGGCTTTTTCTTCCTGTGAAAGTCTTGTTTCTATCACTATCCCTGAAAGCGTGACAAGTTATGGATATGGGGTTTTTAGCCGCAGCCCTAAACTTACTTCGGTTACACTCCCTAAGAACCTAACCAGTATCACAGGTTATATGTTTGGTGAGTGTACAAGCCTTGCATCAATTGTTATCCCTGAAAGCGTAACAAGCATTGGAGAAATGGCATTCACTACTTGCAGGCTTACCTCAATCACTATCCCCAAAAACGTAACAAGTATCGGGTATTGCGCATTTAGCCATATTAAGTCTTTTACATCCATGTATGTAGAAGCCAAGACACCTCCGGTATGTGATAAGACTTGCTTTGATGGTGTCCCCACAGACTTCCCCGTATATGTGCCTTGCGGCACCAAAGCGGCTTACCAAGCCGACGCAGTATGGTCTGCATTTACCAATATCATTGAAGGTCCTGTCCATACCGCCACGGTCTTGTCCTCCAACAAGAATTATGGTACCGCCACTATCGTCTCCAATACCTGCGCCGACGGGCTCACCGTCAAGGCTACTGCCACCAAAGAGCATTACCGCTTTGTGCGTTGGAGCGATGGTAGTACCCAGAACCCGTACACGCTGGTACTGACCAAAGACACTACCCTCACTGCAGAGTTTGCCCTTGACGAACATACCGTAACCGCTACTGCAGAGCATGGCACTGTAACGGGAAGCGGAACCTATACCCACGGCACTGAGGTTACACTCACTGCCACAGCCGATGAGCATTACCACTTTGTGCGTTGGAGTGACGGCAATACGGACAACCCGCGTACCATCTCCGTAACCAAAGACTCCACCTTTACCGCCGAGTTTGCGCAGGACCCTGTAGCGGTCTCAGTCTATGACGATTGCAGCAAGAGCGGAAAAACGTATGACTTCCGTCCCACCACCGGCACGGAAAATGGGCATACGTGGGTGGGCCTCGGTCTTCCGAGCGGGCTGCAATGGGCATCATGCAACGTCGGTGCCACCACACCAGAAGACTATGGCAACTACTACGCTTGGGGCGAGACCGCACCCAAAACCGACTACTCGTGGGCGACCTACAAGTATGCCAATGGCGATAAAAACAAACTCACCAAGTACTGCAGCAAGGCAAGTTACGGTGACAATGGCTTCACCGATGACAAGACGACCCTCGAACCCGAGGACGATGCCGCTCATGTAAACCGGGGTGGTGATTGGCGTATGCCAACCGCAGCCGAAATGGACGAACTATTAGAGAACTGCACATGGACGTGGACTACGCAAAAAGGCATAAACGGCTACCAAGTAACAAGCAAGACCAATGGTAATTCCATTTTTCTCCCCGCCGCGGGGTATCGCTACTACACGGGCCTCTACAATGCCGGCTCCATCGGCGACTACATGTCTTCGTCGCTCGATACGGACGCGCACTACACGTGGAGCGGCTACTTCGGTTCGGACTACATGTACCGCAACGGCCGCGCCCGCTTCCTCGGTCTGTCTGTCCGCCCCGTTTGCCCACCATCTGCAAATATCCTCATACTCCATATTGCCGGTTGCGAGAAAGCAGACACCATTCGATGTGATGCAGGACAGCAAATCACCATAACCGCAGTCCCCGCTAACGAGCATCGCCATTTCGTGCGTTGGTCAGACGGCAACACCGACAACCCGCGTACAATAGTGGTGGAGAGTGATATTACCCTTACAGCAGAGTTTGCCCTTGACGAACATATAGTTACCGCTACTGCCGAGCACGGCACCGTAACAGGAAGCGGAACCTATACCCACGGCACTGAGGTAACACTCACTGCCACAGCCGATGAGCATTACCACTTTGTGCAGTGGAGCGACGGCAATACGGACAACCCGCGTACAATAGTAGTGGAGAGTGATATTACCCTTACAGCAGAGTTTGCCCTTGACGAACATATAGTTACCGCTACTGCCGAGCACGGCAC
>CAKVBV010000092.1 GCA_934725535.1 uncultured Bacteroidales bacterium
ATAACGCCGATAAACAAAGGCTACAAGAGACTTTTTAGGTACAAAAAATGTCTATTACTACCTTACTACCCCTATTTTAGGTACAAGAAATGTCTATTAGTCCAAAATATATATATATCATTCCATAGATACAGACGGTGTTGGAGGGACGAAGCATAGGGATACCTGAAGTGCAAGGCAGGTGTGCGCAGCCTGGGGGACGACGCGGCTCGCGTCGTCAATTGCCCACTGGGCAATCCATTGACGAAAGAAATTAATGGCTAATTCGCGGATAATGATATGTTTATCTATGCATGAACGATTTATTAACGACAATTGGCGGAGAACAAATCAATGTTTTTAATGCGGTTACCCTGTAAATTATGGTTTGCGCTTGTGTAACTCAGTACTTTTCAGTAACTTTGCAGTCATATTCATTCCGAATGATACTACACCGTTCATATCATTTTGCTGTATCACACGTACTTATATGTGCGCTTGCTATCGTATTCGGGTGCCTGTCTGCGCACGCCGAAGTGGTAGTTCTGCGCTCTGGGCAGAGCATTCGTGGCGAGGTCGTATTGCACAATGATGAAGTGCTGGTTATCCGTACAGAGGGCGGCGCGCGCTACCAATACCCCGCGACAGAGGTGGTATCGGTGGAGAAAGAACAGGAACCGGTGCCATCGGACACGGACGGCGGCGAAGAGTCTCCGAAGTCCGTATCTGCTAAACGGGTTGCCATTCATGCCGGTGTGGCTGGTGGTGCTGCATATCTGCCTATGGTAGGTTGGGGGGGATATGGAACGGCTGATTTGTTGGTAGGAACGCACAACTTGATGCAACGCCGTATCTTCATTGGTGGTGGCTTGGGATTTCACGCTGTGTTTGCGGGCAGCAAACGATATGCTTTTATTCCCGTGCAAGTGGCAGCCCAAGTGCCTTTCTTATCTGCGCGGCACTCACCTGTGATGGGTATGGCGGTGGGCTATGGTTTCTCTGTGAATAGCAATGTGACAGGGGGAATCTACACAGGCTTGGATGTGGGCTGGAAATACTGCTTCAGCGACAAGGCAAGCCTCGCCATGTCGGCTAATATCCAGTGGCAGCAGACCTCCCTTAGCGTTACGGAAGAAGTGGATGGACAGACGTATAGCCGCAATATCGGCACTAATCTGCTGATGATAGGGGCAAAATGCAGCGTGCAATTCTAATCAAAAACACTATGGACTCGCAGAAGAAATACCGCAAGACACAGCACAAACGCTCACACAGAGTAACGGTTATGCTCAATGATAGCGAGATGCGTACACTGGAGAAATACTGTGAACGCTATACTGTCACCAACCGCTCGCGCCTTATTCGCGAGACACTGATGCGCACTATACTCAAGCGGTTTGAAGAGGATACCCCCACACTCTTCGACTGATAGTTATTCCACAATATAGTCTATGCTCAAGGGGACGACGCGGCTCGCGTCGTCATATACCAACACATTGCCACCCCGCCTTACTCCTCTCTCAGTTGATATACCGCATCTAAGTTGCGTGCTTGCTCATCAAGGTCGAGCCCGTAGCCGATGATAAACTTCTTGGGTATCTCCTTTCCTATGTATTCTGGGCGTGCATCTTCGTATTGCAGGGCCTCGGGTTTGAATAGAAAAGCGGTGAGGGCTACGGATTCTGCACCTGCGTCCAACAGCATTTGCCGGAATATATGCATCGTTAGACCGGAATCTACAATATCCTCAATGATAATCACATCGCGCCCTTGCACCGACTCATAGAGCGGTGTGATGAGTTCCACCTCCCCCGTTGAAGAGGTGCCGTCGTAGGACTTCAGACGGACAAACGTGATTTCTGCAGGTATATGAACGCGGCGAAACAAATCGGCAGCATAGATAAAAGCACCGTTCAAGGCACAGATAAACAGCGGATTTTTACCCTCATAATCGGCTTCAATACGTTGGGCAACACGCTCCACAATGTCGGTTATGTCTTTCGGAGTAAGAAACTCATCGAAAGTCATACCGTTGATAGTAACACTACGCATAGTTTCTATTGGGTCTATTGGATATTATTTTGCGAGGCAATACGGACGAAATCCACAAACAGCGGGTGCGGCTGCAACACCGTAGAGGAATACTCGGGGTGAAACTGCGTACCGATGTACCACGGATGCCCTTTCAGTGTGATAATCTCCACTAACCCCGTCTGAGGGTTGATGCCCACACACTCCATACCCGCAGCCTCAAACTCGCTTTGGTAATGGTGGTTGAACTCATAACGATGACGGTGCCGTTCCGATATGATACCGTCTGTACCGTATATCTTTGCTACGGTCGAACCCGCACGCAACTGGCACGGGTACGCACCTAAACGCATCGTTCCGCCCATGCCACCGTGTGCATCCTGCATCTTCCACTTGACGTCCTGCATCATATCTATCACGGGTTGCGGGGTGCTCTCGTCAAACTCAGTGCTGTTTGCTTTGGTGTAACCTAATACATCACGGGCAAACTCAATAGCCATGCACTGCATACCCATACAGATACCAAAGCAGGGTAGCCCGTTCTCGCGGGCATAACGTAATGCTGCAAACTTGCCCTCCACGCCTCGTCCGCCGAACCCGGGGGCTACAATGATACCCTGTTGCCCTGCCAATGCCGCTCCTACATTGTCATTTGTTAAGTCATCACTCAGGATAGACTTGAGTATAAGCCGCTTGTTGTTATAGGCGGCAGCAATATGTAGTGACTCCCGAATGGACTTATAAGCGTCTTGCAACTGTACGTACTTACCCACAATGGCTATTCGTACCTCATCTGTAGCGTTCTCTATCCTGTCCAATACCGACATCCAATCGGTCATATCAGGAGCGGGCAACCGCTCTGTATCGAATCCCAACTTGCGCAATACCACGCTGTCCAAGCCTTCTGCCTGCATATTCAGCGGCACACGGTAGATAGACTTCGCGTCGCGCGACTCTATCACTGCGTCCTCACCTACGTTGCAGAATAGTGCCACTTTCCGTCTCAAGTCGGCAGGTATGGCATGTTCTGTGCGTAGTACAAGCACATCCGGCTGTATTCCTTCGCGTTGCAAGTCCTTCACAGAGTGCTGCGTAGGCTTGGTCTTCAACTCCTTTGCCGCTGCCAAATACGGCACATAGGTCAGGTGTATGCAGCAGCAGTCGTTACCCAACTCCCATTTCAACTGACGCACAGCCTCCAAATAAGGCAGACTCTCTATGTCTCCCACCGTACCGCCTATCTCTGTTATCACGAAGTCATAGTCTCCGTTCTCGCCCAATACGCGTATCACATTCTTTATCTCATCGGTGATATGCGGAATCACTTGCACGGTCTTACCCAAGTAATCACCGCGTCTCTCACGCTCTATCACGTGCTGGTAGATACGCCCTGTCGTAACATTGTTTGCCTTGTGCGTGCGGATATTCAGGAATCGCTCATAGTGTCCCAAGTCCAAATCCGCCTCATGACCGTCCTCCGTTACGTAGCATTCGCCATGTTCGTAGGGGTTCAACGTGCCGGGGTCGATGTTGATGTACGGATCTAACTTCTGATTGGTAACACGGAAACCGCGTGCCTGAAGCAGTTTGCCTAACGATGCTGCGATGGTGCCTTTGCCCAAAGAAGAGGCTACACCACCGGTTACGAAGATATACTTTGTCTTTGCCATTGTTGTGGGATTATTCTAACACATTGTTGCTCGGCTCATAATGACGCCATTTCTCTATCAGGTTGGTCATATCCTCCGGCCATGTACTGTCAAAGAACATCTCTTGTCCCGTCCGTGGGTGGACAAAACCGATAGTCTTTGCGTGCAATGCCTGCCGCGGACACAGCGCAAAGCAGTTCTGCACAAACTGCCGGTACTTCTGTGTGGGCACTCCTTTCAGTATCTCCATACCCCCGTACTTCTCATCTGCAAACAGTGGATGCCCGATACTGCGCATATGTAC
This sequence comes from uncultured Bacteroidales bacterium, assembly GCA_934725535.1. Classification (GTDB taxonomy): domain Bacteria; phylum Bacteroidota; class Bacteroidia; order Bacteroidales; family Paludibacteraceae; genus Colicola. Next base: position 3,964 of record CAKVBV010000092.1, read on the forward strand.
ACGTATCTGATGTGTACGACCTGTCTCCAACTGGCACTCCACCAGCGTTACATAAGGGAAACGCTCCAGCACACGCCAGTGGGTGATAGCCTCTTTCGCCGCAGGATTCTCCTCCTTGTCCCATATACGCCAGCGGGTCCTGTCTGTGTTATCGCGTGCTATGGCACCCTCTATCGTGCCTGCCTCCTCGGCGAATGTCCCCCACACAAGCGCATTGTAGGTGCGTTGTGTCGTGTGGTCATAGAACTGTTGCCCCAACCCTGCCTTGGCTGCGGGGTTCTTGGCAACCAACAACAGCCCGCTCGTGTCTTTGTCTATACGGTGTACCAATCCTATGGCTGGGTCGTTCATATCCAGTGTATCGCGAAAATACCACGCCAACGCATTCAGCAGCGTATGCTCATAATTCCCGTGCCCGGGGTGAACCACCATACCGGCCGGCTTGTTTACCACCAGTACATCATCGTCCTCATACACCACATTCAGCGGAATATTCTCCGGACGAATGGTATAGTCATTCGGCTCATGGTCCAGCAGCACCTGTATCAAATCCAGCGGCTTGACCTTATAATTATTGTTCACCGGCGCACCGTTCACCCATATATTCCCCGCCTCTCCTGCTTTCTGGATACGATGACGCGACGTACCTGAGATATGCTCAGCCAGGTACTTGTCTATGCGCTGAGGACCTTGTCCCTTGTCCACCTCGCAACGCCACCTCTCGAACAGGTCTTCCTGCCCGAAGATGATATCAGAATCCTCGTTTATATCCGTTAGCATACATTATTTGTCTTAAAACAAGCCTATCAGAAGAAGTCTTCTTCGTCCTCTTCATTATCCGTCGTTATTGTTTTCTCAATGTCTTTCGACATCTTCACATTAACGTTTGTCCCTTCCACAACAATCGTGCCACTTGATGGGCTTTGCGAATATACCACGTACTGCTCCTTGTCTTCCTCTGTCGGTTCTACGTCATACTCCACTACACCCACCGTAAGCAAACTGCTTAACAGCCAACTCCGTGCCTCATTCAGGGTCTTGCCCGTCAGCAGCGGCACCGTCACTTCGGCTGTCCCCTGACCCTTGCCTACTATCAGCACCACGCTGCTCCCCTCCGGTACAGCGCTACCTGTCTGTATCGCTTCACCGCTGGTCGTCTGTACGTCTAATACAAGGTCTCTGTATGTCGATGGCTCATACAGTATATCCGCCGTCTTCAGCCCCAGCGATGCTAACGTTGCTTTTGCCTGCCGCAGACTCACATCGCGCAACTCCGGCAGCACCACAGGCCTGCGGAAACGCGCATTCTGTATCGTATACACCACACGACCGTGCTTCGCCTTGGCACCCGCCACAGGATTCTGCTCCACTATCGTGCCTAACGGGGTCTTGGTCGAGTAAGTCGAGTCTATCACCTCCATCTGCAAACCCTCCGACTCCAACGTGATACGCGCCTCCTCCAAGTACAACCCCGTAACATCCGGCACGTCCACCTCCACGCCATGCTCCGTGTACCGCCGCATACACAGCACCACTACCACGACGCATACCACCACAACCACCATGGCTATCAGCATATTAGTCAACACAAAACCGGTCTTGGTCTCTCTCCAAAAGGTCTTCCAATTCATATCGTTTGCCCGTAAAGTAAGAAAAATCGCACTAATTCTTCGCAAAGGTACTGCTTTTTTTGTGCATATCCAAAAAATGCCGTAACTTTGCACCCGATTTTGATACACGCTATCAAATCAAAGAACAAAAAACGTTAATTTTAATTGTTTGTGTTATGAAGAAAGTTTTGCTTATCGCACTTGTAGCCGTTTGCGCTATGGGGTGCTGCAAGAAATCCGCTAATGGCGAAGGTCAATGCTGCAAAGAGGGAGAGAAGACCGAATGTTGCCAGAAGGCTGAAGAAGGTTGCTGCAAGAAAGCACAGGAGAACTGCTGCCAAAAGGCTGCCGAGGCTACAGATACTACCGCTGAGGCTCCCGCTACCGAGGCTGCTCCTGCTGAAGCAGCAGAGTAATCCTTCCGCAACTCCTGTTGTACCCATATCAATGGGAAGTTGCTGACATTCGATAGTACGAATTAGAAACGAGGAGGCTGTCTAACAAGTATCGTTTGGCAGTCTCTTTTCTGTAGAGTATGGTTGTGTGTAAAATATAAAAGTTGTG
>CAKVBV010000093.1 GCA_934725535.1 uncultured Bacteroidales bacterium
ACACAACTTTTATATTTTACACACAACCATACTCTACAGAAAAGAGACTGCCAAACGATACTTGTTAGACAGCCTCGATAGAAACTGTGGTAGTATCCACGGAGTGCCCATCAGTGTTGGTCATCAAGCATTTTGGTGAGCATGGTGAGGGCACCGGAGATGGTGTTGACCTGTTGGATAGTGACAGAGCGTTTGCCTGTGGGGCGACCTTGCTTGTCGCGCTCTTCGTTGAGTCGGCAACGTTGCGGACGAGCACACACGAACTGCAATATCTTGCCGAAAGTGTCTGACTGCCAATAACTTTCGTTGGTTCGTGTGAAGAACAAGGTCATGTGTCCCTGCTTCAGAATCACCTTCTCGATACCCATGCGGCAGCACAGCCAACGCAGGCGCACGACGTTGAGCAACTGTTGTGCGGGCTCGGGTAGGGGACCGAAACGGTCGATAAGCCGCTTTTGGTATTCGGGAAGAGCGTCCTCGTTGGGCAGACTGTCGAGTTCGCGGTAGAGTGTGACGCGCTCGGAGATGTTCTCCACGTAATCGCTTGGAAGACAGAGTTCCAAGTCGCTCTCCAATTGGCTGTCGAGACACCAGTTGCCGTGGCTGAGTCCCGTGGCGGCAAAGGGTGTGCCGCGTCCGTCACCGTCCGCGGACAGGGAGGGTATGTCCAACTCGTCTTTGAGTTCCTGCACGGCTTCAGAGAGGATACGCTGGTAGGTATCGTAGCCCAAGTCGGCGATGAATCCGCTCTGCTCGGAGCCAAGCATATTGCCTGCGCCACGTATGTCCAAGTCCTGCATGGCGAGGTTGAAACCCGCTCCCAACTCGGCGAAAGTGGACAAAGCGTCCAATCGGCGTCGCGCTTCGGCGGTGAGCAACTCTTTGTCGGGTGCCACCAAGTAGCAGTACGCCTTGCGGTTGGAACGCCCCACGCGCCCCCGCAACTGGTGCAAGTCCGCCAAACCGTAGTTTTGCGCCGAGTGAATGATGATGGTGTTGACGTTGGGTATGTCCACGCCCGACTCGATGATGGTGGTGGAGATGAGGATGTCGTAGTCGTAGTTGATGAAGTCCTCAAGGCGTTGCTCCATCTCGTCGGTGGGCATCTGTCCGTGTGCGATGACGGTGCGTGCCTCGGGGCACAGGCGGTGGATACGGTTTTCGATGCGCTCCAACATCTCGATGCGGTTGCACACGACGTACACCTGCCCGTTGCGCCCCATCTCGAGTTGGATAGCCTCCTTCAAGATGTCCTCGTCGTCCAACGTAATCAACTCAGTCTGAACGGGATAGCGGTTGGGTGGGGGAGTGGTGATGACGCTGAGGTCACGCGCTCCGAGCAGCGAGAACTGGAGTGTGCGCGGGATAGGTGTAGCGGTGAGGGTGAGCACGTCCACGTTGGTGCGGAGGCTTTTTAGTTTCTCCTTGACCGCCACGCCGAACTTCTGCTCCTCGTCGATAATGAGCAGTCCGAGGTCGTGCCACTCCACCTGCTTGCCGACCAACTTGTGCGTGCCTATCAGTATGTCGATTTTCCCTGCTTTGAGGTCGGCGAGTATGTCTTTTGTCTCTTTGGCGGTCTTGCCACGGCTGAGGTATTCGATGCGGACGGGGAAGTCGCGGAACCGCTCGCGGAAGGTGTTGTAGTGCTGCAATGCCAGCACGGTGGTCGGCACCAATACCGCTACCTGCTTGCCGTCGGTGGCTGCCTTGAAGGCTGCGCGCATGGCTACTTCGGTCTTGCCGAAGCCCACGTCGCCGCAGACGAGCCTGTCCATGGGCATCGGGCTCTCCATGTCGTGCTTGATGTCGAGGGTGGCTTTTGCCTGATCGGGCGTATCCTCGTAGAGGAACGAAGCCTCCAACTCGTGCTGCATATAGCCGTCGGGCGAGTAGGCGAAGCCCTGTTGCTGCTTGCGGGTGGCGTATAGTTTGATGAGGTCGCGGGCAATGTCCTTGACTTTGTCCTTGGTGCGCTCTTTCATACGCTCCCATGCGCCGGAGCCTAACCGCGATATGGTGGGCTCGGTACCTTCGCGCCCCTTGTACTTGGCAATGCGGTGGAGGTTGTGAATGCTGACAAAGAGCGTGTCGCCGCCACGGTACACCAACTTGATGGTCTCCTGCGGGCGGCCGTTGAAGTTGGTGGTCACCAGCCCTGCGAACTGTCCGATACCGTGGTCCACATGCACCACATAGTCGCCTACCTGCAGTTGGTTAATCTCTTTCAATGTCAGGATAGCCTTACCCCGACGGGCGTTCTCTGAACGCAATGTGACGCGATGATACCGCTCGAATATCTGATGGTCGGTGTAGCAACATATCTTCGCAGCCCTATCCACAAAACCTTCGTGCAAAGTGTGGTCAATCGGCACGAAGCGGATACCCGACTCCTTGTCGTCGAAAATCGCTTGCAGACGGTCGGTCTGCTTGACTTGGTCGGCACATATATATAAGGTGTAGCCCTCGCCCATGCGCGTGCGCAGGTCGTCGATGAGGAGGTCGAAGTTCTTGTTGAAGACGGGCTGGGGTAGGGTGTCGAACGCGAGTGTATCGCGGGTCGTGAAGGTACTCTTTTGTGCCAACTCGATAGTGGTCTTTGAGGTCAGCATCTCCTTCAACGGCAGGGGGCGTTCCTGCCCTTCGGCAGGGATAACAGACTGCCATTTGTATGTCGCTACCGACCAGTCGTTGCTTACCCACAGGGTTTTGTCGTCCAAATAGTCAGTAAGCAGCCCCTGCTGCTCATCTTGCGCCGCGCTTGCCACTATATCAATGGTTTGTACCTTGTCTTTGGATAGTTGTGTTTCAATGTCGAACTCGCGAATGGTATCCAATTCGTCACCAAAGTAGTCTATTCGGTACGGATTGTCGTGTGAATAACTATACACATCCACTATTCCGCCGCGCACGGCGTATTGCCCGGGCTCGTACACGAAATCCACCCGCTGGAAGCCCAGTGCAACCAACTGTTGGGTCAGTTGCGTGATTGGTAGTTCCTGACCCGTGGTCAGGCTGATGGTCTGCTGTTGCAGTGAGGTCTTTTGCGGCACGCTCTCTGCCAACGCCTCGGGGTAGGTGACGATGATGGGGGCGTTCTGTCCGTTGGGTGTTGTCCCTTGTGCCAAGGCGGCCAGCACCTCCGTGCGTTGTATGGCAAGTGCCTCATCTACAGCACCTTGCCGCCTGCGGTGCGCAGTGGGGAAATAGAAGACGGGTATGCCGTTGCTCACCACTTGCAGGTCGTTGTAGATGTATTGTGCATCGTCGGCATTGTCCAAAACGACCACCATTGTCCGCCCTTCTTGTGCCATTTTCGCCTGTATGGCAGAGAGTATCATTGCCCTTGCCGATGCGTGTAAGCCACTGAGCAGAAAGTGCTTACCGCCTTTTCTGCCAGTCTCTTTTTGTATCTCGCGGCATAGCACATCCACCTCGGGGTGCATCGCCATCAGTTGTTCCAATTCAGTTATCTTCATTGTCTGTTGTCGGTTTGTCGGTCGTGTGTGATGAGCATTTGGCAGTTCGCGCAATCGAAAGTCAAGGCTACACGGGTGCCGTTCTGCAAACGCAGGTAACGCGGTTCGGTGTGCATGGGGTGTTGTTTGCGGCAATGCCCCATCTCGTAGAGAAGGCAGTAACGGCAAGTCATGAGCGGCGTTGCCGCTGTGGGGAGGACTGCGTGTGGGGTACTGCGTGTGAGGTACTTTGTGTGGGGTACTGCGTGTAGGTTACTGCGTGTAACGGCGTTGTGTATGGCGGTTTGCACCAATTGGCGACGGTAGTCGTTGAGTACGCCGATGGGTAGGAAATACGGATATACTGGTGTGCTATGCACGTTGTTGGTGCATATTTCATTGTTTTCGTAGTTGGTATCATGCCGGACAATAACCTCGTCAGCGCGGTAGGGAGTATCGCCTAACTTGCTGATTTGCTCGAGGATAGTGGAGTAAGCACGTGCGGGATTCTGTGCCGACAGGTGTTCTGCGGCTATGTCGATGGCAGCCAAAGTCTCATGTGTATCACTGGTCTGCATTGTGAGCCGGTAGCCGTCAGGCGTGTCTTCGAAAGTGATGATTACAGGAATATGCCGCTCTGCGTGCAGGCTGCGCAAGAACTCAACATCTTGATTTCTATATAGTTGCGTGCCGACGGCAAGGCGTGGCATCTGATTGGGCAGCACTATGGCTAACCGTTTGAAGCCCTTTGCGTACTGCGGCATTGACACTCCGTTCACCGCAAACCCTTGGTCGCCAAAGCACAGCCCGTCGCCGTTGTGCAATATCACATCGGGCAGCAGTTCAATTCCAATGGCATTGTGCTGGATATATGCCACTGTGCCTATGGGTTCGCCTGTGGATTTGGGCGTTTGCCAATTTGCCATCGGGCGCGTCCGCCCATGCAAGAAGTAGTCGGTTTGCCCGCGATGGAACGTTTTGGACGGGTTCGGCACAAAGCCAACTTCTGTTTTTCCGTGTGCCAATGCCCCCGCCCCTTCTATCTCATCTATCAACTGCCGATAGTATGCCACCACATTGGTCACGTAGTCGCGGTCTTTTAGCCTGCCCTCAATCTTGAATGTCGTCACGCCTGCATCAATCATCTCGCGGAGCGACTGACTGCGGTCCATGTCTTGCAGCGACAGCAGGTAACGCTGATGGATAGGCTGTCCGTGGTTGTCCGGTACCTCATTGCCGTCTTTATCCAGAAGGTCATATCGCATACGGCACATCTGCGCACAGCACCCGCGGTTGGCACTCCTGCCCATCAGCACCTCCGACATATAGCACCGCCCGCTGTAACTCACACACAACGCACCATGTACAAAGGCTTCCAACTCAATCGGGGTGTCGGGTTGCGCTTCTGTTACCGCCTTGTGGATAGCCTGTATCTCGTTGATACTCAGTTCTCTTGCCAATACCACACGGCGGAAACCCATCGCCTGCAATGCCAACACCTGCTCGGGTGTGCGGTTGTCGCATTGGGTGGAGGCGTGCAACCGTATCGGGGGCAAGTCACATTCCAACAGGTGCAAATCTTGGATTATCAGCGCGTCCACCCCCACCTTATATAATTGGTGTGCCAATGTGCAAGCAGGAGCGTACTCATCGTCGCGGAGTAGGGTGTTCAGTGTTACAAGTACCTGAGCACCAAACACATGCGCATATCGTACCAACTCGGCTATGTCCTCTACCGAGTTGCCTGCCGCCTGCCGCGCTCCGAACTGTGGTGCACCGATGTACACTGCGTCTGCTCCCGCGTCAATGGCGGCTTTGCCCACTTGGATGTCGCGGGCAGGTGCCAATAATGTTAGTTTGCTTTGCAAAAGTAATAAGTAATAATTAATAGTTAATGCCGCATTGCGTTCGACAACTCATACATCACAATCCCTGCCGTCACGCTCACATTCAGGCTGTGCTTGGTGCCGTACTGCGGAATCTCTATGCACCCGTCGGCGGCATCCACCACTGCCTGCTGCACACCAAACACCTCATGCCCCAACACAATCGCCACTTTCTCGCCTTTGCGTAACTGTATGTCACTCAACATAGTAGAGCCATGCGCCTGCTCCACGGCGTACACCGTATACCCTGCCTCTTGCAACTCCCGCACAGCGTCCAACGTCTCCTTTCGATACTGCCAATCCACCGTCAGTTCCGCCCCGAGAGCCGTTTTGTGAATCTCTTGGTTGGGCGGGCAACAGCATATCCCACACAGCCACACCGTCTCCAGCCGGAAAGCGTCTGCCGTGCGGAACACTGCACCGATGTTGTGCTGGCTCCGCACATTGTCCAACACGATGACTATCGGCAGTTTTTCTGCCTCGCGGTACGCCTCTACGCTGAGGCGGTGCGTCTCTTGGATAGTGGTCTTCTGCATGCTACAATATGTATGGCAATCGGATTGTAAGTGTTTGTTGTTCAGTCTCTAATGCTACAATGAAATCCTCATGGATAGGTATCATTTTCCCGCAGGAAAGCGTCAGCAATGTGTTGTTGGTGCTCTCG
>CAKVBV010000094.1 GCA_934725535.1 uncultured Bacteroidales bacterium
CACGAATTAGCCATTAATTCATTATCGGGTATAAGTCTCCGTTAATTGTCGTGTAATTGACTGTTAATGCATTGTCGTGTACGAGACTCCATTAAATGCCATTAAAGCACCATTAAAACACTGAGAAACATGTAATTATCCACGAATTAGCCATTAATTCATTATCGGGTATAAGTCTCCGTTAATTGTCGTGTAATTGACTGTTAATGCATTGTCGGGTACAAGGCTCCATTAAATGCCATTAAAGAACCATTAAAGAACCATTAAAACACCATTAAAACACTGAGAAACATGTAATTATCCACGAATTAGCCACAAATTCATAGATGATGATATAGAGATATAAATCATTACCACCAGTTGATGTGTTTGCCCGAACTGTCGGTACTGCTCTTGTCGTACTTGAGGTCGGCAAGCATGCTGGCGTTCACGCCGATATGGAAGGTGTAACTCTTGTACGGTCCGAAGGGCACAAACGATGCACTCATCGACCAGCAGTGCAGGTCGCGCGTTACGTTGATACTGGAGTATGCCAGTTTCTTGGCATTGATGTCGTAACTGAGTGTGGTGCTTGCTTTCCACCCTTTGCCCAGTCCCAACGATGCCGAGAACGACAGGTTGTGCCGCAACTCCATCTTATAATAGTTGCGCTTCTCGTCCCATTCGCTGCCCGCACCATAGCGGATATTGTAACTCACGCCCAATGACCATGGTATCTCCGCAAACACATATCCGTCATCGGTTGCCTCCTGTTTCTTGTCGTCTTTCTTCTTGCTGGCGTTGGTGTCTTCGGTGGACTCCATATTCTCGCCGTTTGGGTTCTCGGGAGTCTCTGTGGAGGCATCGGGTTTACCTTTGTCTTTCTTGCTGAACCACCCCTTTACGACCTGATTATTAAATGTATAACTAAAACTCGTGCTCGTACCGAGGAAATGCGGAAAACGTCCGTGGTTCCAGTACAGTTCGTTGCACCGCACGTGGCTGCCGCTTGCCGTAGTGGTGTACATATACGGGTCGAACTGCCCGCTGAGGTTGATGGTGTAGTTCACCTTGGGTATCTTGATACGCAGATTGACCGAGAAATTGCTCCAGTTCATACTATCGGCAATGAAGTTGTACCCGCCGCCGATACTGAAATTATCAATCAGACTAATCACCTTGTACGGCTCTTTGCCCGTGGTGTCGCGGTCGTTGCGCAGTTTCATTTCGAGGTTGTTGCCGAGTGAGAACGACAACGTGGCGGCTGCTCCCTGTCCGGGTCCCTCTTTGAAGCGGCAATACTGCTTGGTCTCGTATATCCGTTGCCCCGCATCGTCCAACTTAGGCACCACATTGCCGTCGGCATCGGTGGTAGTAATCAACTGGTCATAACTGCCGTAGAAACCGCCGTATCGCGATGCCCAGAACGACTTGCCGAAGTCGGGGTGGTAACTGAAACTGATATTGGGCGTGAGCACGTGTCGGAACCTGTCCACCTTGTCCCCGAACCACTTGCGATAGGGGATAAAGAACCCGTATAACTTGGTGGAGAAACTGATGCTTGCATTGAAGTCATACACGTTGTAGAACCCCAGTGTGGTGTCGCATTGCAGCCTGTTCTCCGCCTCATTCCATGTCTGGTCCACGCGATTGAAGAACATACGGTCGTTGAAACCGATAGAAGGTGTGATACTCAGGTACTTGAACGCCATAAACGAAGCCGAACTGCTCAGCGTGTGCTTGAGCCTGTAGTCCCAGTCGCGCAAGTAGTTGGAGTGGAAGAAATAGTCCTCTTTGCAGGTGAGCGAGTTGGAGAACGACCCGTTGTATTGCAGGCTGATTTTCTCGTACCACTTCTCTTTGCCCACGGGGTTCTTGCGCTTGAACGGGTAGATACGGCTCATACTCACCGTCAAATTCGGCGCACTGAACGAGATAGTCGAGTCCTTGGTACGCTGGCTGAGGCTCATACTCATATTGATATTCCACGGGCTTTCGGGAAACCGCTGTGTATAGGAAATAGAAGACGATGTCGTGTTCTCGGAGTTTGCCGCCACGTTGTAGTAACTGTTGATGTTGCTCCTGTTGTAGCCGCTCGTCTTGAAGTTCACACTCGCAGAGAAGTTGTTGTACGGATTCGCCTTGGCGTCCTGAGTATGCGTCCATTGTACGCTCAGGTTTTTCGCCACGTTGTAGTTGGGCATATCCTTTTCGCCCGTCACGTCCCAGCGGTAGTTCACGCTCAGATTGCCCCGAAACTTGTAGCGTTTGAGGTAGCGTGTTGCCGCCGACACCGCCCACGTGCCGCGGGTGTAGATGTCGCCCTTCAACTCAAGGTCCATATAGTCGTTGATGGCAAAGTAGTATCCCAAGCCCGACAAATACAGCCCTCGGGTGTAGTCATCGCCGAAGTTCGGCATTATCAATCCACTGGAGTAGGTCTGGTTGAACGGGAAAAAGCCAAACGGTATCGCCAATGGCAACGGCACTCCGCCCACTTCCAAATAGGCAGGACCGGTGGCAATATAACTGCCAGGCTTCACTTTGGCTTTGGTCATGCGGAGTCCGAAGTGCGGGTGCTCGTGGTTGTCGCAGGTGGTGTAGTGTCCGCCCGCCATCATCATCACGTCGTCTTCCGTCTTCTTGGTGCGTTCTGCCACCACGTACCCCTCGCCCTGCTCGGTTACCACATGGCGGATAAAGCCTTTCTGCGTCTTGAGGTTGTAGGTCAGTTCGTTGGCCTCGTAACTGTCTTTGCCGTCTTTGAACACGGGTTTGCCCACCCACTCGTTCTCTATCGTGTCCAACCGCCCCTGTGCGAACATGGTGCTGCTGTCCATCTGCACGCGGATATAGTCGGCGGTCAACTCCATCTTCTGATATTTCACGTCGCCGCTACCGTAGATATGTGCCACGCCGTTGCCCATCATCACCAGCGAGTCTTTGGACGTGTACTCCACAGGCGCGTCTATTGCCTGCTTTTTCGGGGGTACGGTGTCGGTGTCTGCCCTGAGGGTGTCTGCTGTGTTATCGTTCTGTCTCACAAGCGAGTCCGAAGGCATCACTGCTATGGAATCGGGTACAACCTGCGCTATGCCCGGTAGTACCGACCATAGCAACGCCCCCAGTATGTAGCAGAGTATTCGCTTCCGATTCATGCCATTGCCCGCGCAAACGCCCTTTAGTGTAAGGCGCACATCAAGCCCGCAAAGGTACTGCTTTTTGATGATATATACAAGGGGATTTGTAAATGTGTAAATTTGAAAATTGAGCCATAGTAAGATGGGTTCATTGGCTATGGGAATGATGACGACTAATAACGACGCGAGCCGCGTCGTCTCCCAGCATCGACTCGCTATCCTCTCGCTATCCTCTCGTTATCCACCCGTTAATCACATACTAATCACATACTAATCACATACTAATCACATACTAACCACATACTAATCTCATACACTTGACACGAAAAAGGCACGAGAATAACCCGTGCCTATTGAAGATGATAAAGATGTTAGATTTACTTCCTCGTTTACTTTGTTATTCTTTATCCTTTATGCTTTATTTACTTCTTTTTGAAGATACCGACAATGGTTTTCCCTAAGTATTTGGGGGTTCTTTTACTTCTTCTTGAAGATGCCGATGATGGTTTCCCAAAGAGTTTTTGGTTTTTCGGGTTCCTGTATGTCTCCGACCAACGGTACTATTTGGGTGTCCACCACTTCTTCGTCGGTGAGGGGGTTGTACGGGCGGAAATTGGAATAGACCGCCGGTGTGCCACAGATGGTAACGTGTGTGATGATTTTGTCCAAATAGTCGAAATAGAAGGTCTCGTTCAACAGGAAATCGGCATTGTACTTCTGCAAGGCAGCCGCGCGTGCCGTTTCCTTGAGGTCAGCCTCTTTGAGTACCGCGTTGCCCGTGCCGAACTTCAGTTGTGTGCGCGGTGCCACAGGTGTGATGTCGGCAACAATGGTTTGGTAATTGACGACCGGTTGACTGACAGGTTTGAGCGCAAGCAGTTCGCGGATAGTGGTCTTGCGATAGTTGGCATACTTGCCGGGGAAGGCGGTTAGGGTGAAGGAAGTGATGATGCCGTTGTTGGTGGAAATGGCGTATTGCTCCCCGAACAGGACGTCCATCTTCTCTTGGCGGAGCAGTTTTTCTTTCGCGAGTTTCAACGCCGAGGCTTCGTCCTTGCCCGTCAGTTCTGCGGGGTCGAGCGAAACGGTTGTCTTAGCCCCGTACTCAATATCTGCGACGGTCATGGTGTTGAATGCGACCATGTCCCGTTTGACCTCCTGCTTGACGAGCAGCGAGTCGTCGAAGATGACATCGGCTTCGGTCATAGGTCGGAACGAATCAATCGCGGCGGCGTAGCCTGTGACGGATATGGAACTCATCTTGCCGTCGGCAGTCCGCTCGATGACAAACCGAGGAGCCAGCATGACATCTCCGTTGGCGGTAGCCAATGCCTTTGCCACGACGGTTTGCTTGGCTGTTTCGACATCCAGCGACTCCAGTTCGATGGCCTGCAGTGTAGCCGTTGCGTGTGTGGGGGATACCTCCAGACTTGCCAACGAGGGAATGATACGGACTGTCTGCGCCAAGTCAACACGTGAGGAGGTGGACTTGGTCATTCTGGAACTGCCGCCACAAGCGGTAAGCAGGAGGCACATTGCGGTTATGGCAATGCCAATGGACAGCGTTGTTTGTTGGGTTGAGAATACCTTTTTCATTGTCTTGTGATTTTGAAGTTTATACATTATTTTTTTACGGGGACAGCCAAGTGCAGTTGGGCAGAGATGTAGATACCTTGTGGCACGAGTGCGGTATTGCCCTTGGTGGGGCAACGGTACTCCGCTTTTATCTCCAAGGGGATATGCGGTATGGCCGTGAACATGAAGCCGGCACCGCAGTACATGGCAAAGAAGAAGTTCTGTTCGGGGATTTTGGCACCTTCTTTTTTGCTGAATTCACGGGAGTTGGTGTAGTAGGAGCGGTTCATCTTGCTCCACATCCTGGTCATGTCCACTTCGAGACCGCCGTACAGTTCGAGTGCCAGCCATTTCGTGCACGGGACATAGAACTTGACAGCGGGTTTGTAGGCAAACCACATGGTTTTTCCGGTTGCTTCCGCCCGCTCGTCGTGGTTCTCGCCGCCCCGTTCAAACTCGTAGATGTACCTTGTGGGATAGCCATCCAGTGTTGTAGGTCGGTTGATACCCATCTCAAAATTGAGTAACTGCATACCGAACCACCTGGTGCGCCACTCGAACATCTGGAAGTTGAGCATATTGCGGAGGAAGGTGTAGTCGGATGGCGAGCCGTCTATCGTCGGACCTACTTGGAAATAAGTGGAATAGCCCATGCTGAGGATGGACACCATCGTCTGTCCGCTGTGCTTGTAGTAGCGTTGGAAGATGTTGGTCTTTTCGCCGGTTGGTGCCGGTTCGGCAGTTGTGTCAGAAGTATCTTCGTCTTCAGTAGTTGCTATAGGTTGTACTTCTGTTTCTTTCTCCGCCTTTTCCTTTTCTTCCAACAATTTCAGCCGTTCTTCCTGCTGCCGTTGTACCTGCGCGATGGAGTCCGTTTTCGCTGCCTGACGTTGCGCTTCTTCGCTGGCCTGCTGTGCTGCTTTTTGTGCTTCTAACAGCGCGTTGAGCATTTCATTCTCTGTATTTTCGGGTTGTGCAGGTTGTACACTTTGTACCTCTTGTATTTCAGCGGCTTTTTGTTCTGCTTCGAGCCGTGCAGCCTCTTCCGCTGCTTTGCGTTCTGCTTCAAGCCGTTCTGCTTCCTCTGCTGCTTTGCGCTCTGCCTCAAGTCGTGCCGCCTCTTCCGCTGCTTTGCGTTCTGCTTCAAGTCGTGCTGCCTCTTCTGCGGCTTTGCGTTCTGCTTCAAG
>CAKVBV010000095.1 GCA_934725535.1 uncultured Bacteroidales bacterium
GCTTGCAGATAGGTTTCCCAATCGGCATATCCGAGAAACTGCGACAGCAGGCACAGCGTGGTGCGGCGTGTGGTGTCTGCTCCGTCAATGTAACCCCAAAGGCGTTTGAGCGTGGTGGGCGAGATATTCTCGTGCAACCGCTCCCAGATGACCCCTGCGAGAAATTCAAAGTCGTAGGGTGTGCGTATCTTGCGCTTCACTTCGCGTTCCATATCTTGCCGCAATGACAGTATTTCCGGTGCCCGCTTGTCCATTTGTCCATAGTAGTTAGTTTGCACTGCAAAGATACGGGTTATTTGCCGGTTGTGCAAATCCTTTTTGGTCCTTCGGAAAGAACTTTCTATAGAACTTTTACAATAAGAATTTGCATAACTGCTACATTTGTTGTACCTTTGCCACCGAAAGGACTAAAATGGACTACGGGCGTGTGGTCTGCTCCTTTCGGAGAATAAAGATGATAGCGTTTGCTATTTGTTCGTAAGTACACTCTGAAACCTGAGAAATTTCGTGTATGTGATTACGGTAACAAATATCGAACGCCTATGTTGTAGCGTAGGTGTTTCTTGTTTGTAATCACAGGTAATCTCAGGACCTCAGAGTGTAAACAGGAAATGCTTATGCTCTTTTTTTATACCTGCCGGTTTGAACAAAAAGGACTAAAAAGGACTTTGTACGCGCGACCAAATAGCGGTACCTTTGCCGTCCAAACGCAGGTCTGCAAAATAGCAAACAAATATGCAACCGAGTGAATAAAGACAAGAGAAGAATCAAATACGTGGAGTATGCCGAAAATCCCATCCAAGAGTAGGCAATAAATCTAATGAATGAAATATGGCAAAGATTCATGGTATTATCCCGATTGATTGGTTCGGGAACAGAAAAGAGTATGAACAATCGGACATCCGCATCGTAACGGTTGGACTCAATCCCTCCGAGATGGAGTTTAAGCGGGACAAGAACGCAACGACTTATGATGTCTCGTATCGTTTTCCGAGTGCAATAGTGGGAAATCCCGCTACGTACCCGAAGGCTTGGAATGAGTATTTTACGCACAATCCGTATAATTGGTTCTACAATTTTGAGCGGGTGCTGCAAGGAGCATGGGCTTCCTACGGAGGTAAGTTACCTGAGAAAATCGGTGGACAAGACCATTCTAACCGACGTGCTATTCACACAGACTTGTGCAGTTCGTATGCCACAGCACCGACATGGAGCAAACTGTCCCGTGAAGAACAAGAGACTATCAGCCAAGAGGGTGTCTGCTATTGGAAAAAACAAATAGAGCAACTGCAACCGGACATTATTATCACGGCTATGGCTAAGGAGCATTGGAAGAAACTTCCTGTTACCGACATCTCTGACTTATATGTCATAAAAGAAACAAAAGATGGTAAAGAACGACGTCCGTTTGTTACTATAAGAAAGGGCTATTACAATGGTACCTTAGTCATATTGGGCATAACTCAGAACACTCCTTTCGGCTCGGTCTGCAAAGAAGAACAAAAGCACATCGGAGAACTAATTCTCCAAGCATACAAGAAAAGAAGAGAAAATAAATCACATTACATTTTACAGTTATGAAGAAATTATATGCCTTATTCGTAGTTTTATTTACCACACTGCCTTTCCTCTATGCTGGCAATGTCATCTCCTATACGGCAACGGAGGAACTGCCAGAAGCAACAGACGAAACAGTCGGATTTGATGCGAGTGCTTTCGATGTAGAAGTGATAAGCCATACATTCTCGAATGGCGTAGGTACAATCACGTTTTCCGGAGATGTAACGAGTATTGGATTTAGATGGGGAAGGGGTGCTTTCGTAGGTTGCACCGGTCTTACATCTATCACTATTCCCAATAGTGTAACCAGTATTGGAGATGGGGCTTTTGATGATTGTACGGGTCTTACATCTATTACTATCCCTAATAGTATAACGAGTATAGGAGATGGTGCTTTCGATGGTTGTACGGGTCTTACATCTATTACTATCCCTAATAGTATAACGAGTATTGAAGGTCGTACTTTCAGAGGTTGCACCGGTCTTACCTCTATCACTATTCCTAATAGTGTAAAGAGTATTGGGGAGTATGCTTTCTATCGCTGCACGGGTCTTACCTCTATCACTATTCCTAATAGTGTAAAGAGTATTGGGGAGTATGCTTTCTATGATTGCACCGGTCTGACCTCTGTCACTATTCCCAATAGTGTAACAAGTATTGGAGGTAGTGCTTTCTCAGGTTGCACAGGTCTTACTTCTATCACAGTGTGTGCCATAACGCCACCAGAGTGCAATTATAATGCGTTTGCAGATGTACCTTATACAATCCCCGTCCACATCCCTTGCGGGGCAAAAGAGGCGTATCAATCCGCTTTGGGATGGAGAAACTTCAAAAACTATATCGAGACTCCCAATTACACATTGGGTGTTACCTCTCAAAACGAAGACATGGGTTCTGTCGAGGTTACACAAGAGCCTTCTTGCGACGACAACAAGAGTGTGTTCAAGGCGGTTGCCAACGAGGGCTATCGTTTTGTAAGATGGAATGACGGCAACACCGACAATCCCCGAACCGTGGTTGTCACACAAGATACCACCTTCGTGGCAGAGTTTGCAGAGCAATTGCCGCAATATACCATTACCGTTACTTGCGACTCGAAGCAGGGTACAGTGTCAGGCAGCGGCGTGTATGATGAAGGTACACAAGTTACCTTGACAGCCACAGCCAATGAGGGGTACGAGTTCACGCAGTGGAGCAATGGGGTTACAGACAACCCGTACATCTTTACTGCCACCCAAGATATCACTCTTGAGGCACGATTTGCAGCCACTACTGCCATAGAAAACATATCTGCCGATAGTGATACCGCTGTCCGCAAGGTCGTTCGCGACGGACAAGTGTATATCCTCCGCAACGGCAAGACATATACCGTTCAGGGACAGGAAATAAAAGAGCAATAAACAATAGGGCTCTATACCTAACTTACAGGGCGTGCCAAGTGGTTTGGCACGCCCTGTTTGGAGATGAACAAGCGGATAAGGATAGCATGGGGAAAGAGGGCAGTTTTCTCTTGGTGATATTGTGCACCGTATATCTTGTTGCAGCCTAATTTGAAACTTCTAACCACTTTTTCCAGTGTCTCATCATTCGGAGCGGCACTGAGGTGCAGTAACCCATGAAAATGCTCGGGCATCACTTGGGTATCAATCACCTGTACACCCGAGTAATACTCGGGTATGTGTTGCCAACATTGCAGTATCTTCTCCCCACGAGCAGACAACCGTACTTCCACGCACAGGTTGCTATTTGCAAAGGGCGGTATATGCGCTCATCAGGCTGTCGTATTGCGCAGGGGTGATATGTCCTGCGCGAAATTCGTCCTGCATAGTCGGCATTTGAGCGAATTGTTCGTAGAGTTGGGATTGCAGGTGGTTATACCAATTGTCCCATGTCGTGTTGCAGACGTAGTTGAGCATCACGTTATCAGTGGGGTACACCGTATTCAAGGAATCGCGAAGAGCGGCATATCTACTGCTTTTGAAGAACTTTGTGGTAGCAAATTCCCGATACTTCTCTTGGTTGACTATTTGGCGCAGTCGTGCTTCTTCACGGTCACACAAGGCATACACATCAGCCAATACTGCCTGTTTCTGCCGGTCGGCTGCCTGTTGCGCAGCCTTTTGCTCCCACAAGATATGCCCGAGCAGTCCTATGCAGCCAAGCAATATGGTGATTATCAGTGCAATGGGGAGTGCGTGCAGCCACTTGTCGCATAGCGTGATGTCACGGCGTAGTGCGCTGATGTTACGGTATTTGTGTTGCCGGCATTTTGCAATGATATGCTTGCCGCCATACACACGTAAGAGTGCCATCAGGTCTGCCAATCGGCAGAAGTCGCTCTGTATATCGTTGGGGGCGGGAGATGCCGAGTCGTCGGTATCGGAAAGTCCGAAATCAATGAGTTTGAGGTTCCCGCCATTGTGCGTGATGAGTATATTGCCGGGTTTGAGGTCATGGTGCACCAACTGCCGTGCGTGCAGATACTCCACCGCGTCAAGCAGTTGCATCATCACGCGGAGACGCTTATGTTTGTCGGGTTTGGTTGCCAACCAACAGTCCAAGGTCTGTCCGTCCACAGCCTCCTGTACGATACACCGTCCGCAGTCAGGAACTTCCTCCAGCGAATAGGTGGCGGCAATGTTCGGGTGCACCAGTTGAATGCCGAGGCGGAACTCTTTCTCTTGCTGCCGCAGGCAGTCTGTAAGGTGCTGTTGCTCTGCGGGCAAGCCCTTGAGTATGAACCAGCGACCATAGCGTTTGCCGCGATAGAGCACGCTGTGCCGGCGGCTCTGCAGGAGTCGGATGTCCTGCCATCTGGACGATACGTCTTCGGGCAAGATGAAGGCAGAGTCAGACGTGTCGTTGTTCATATATCTATTTGATTATCTTTGCACTAACCAATCCGTTGCGGCTGCCTGCCACATACGAGACAGGGGCATGCCCTTTGCGCAGGAGATTGTCCAGGTACATCGGTTGTCCGATTAGGAAACAAGCCGCGTCGAAGCGGTCTCCCTGTTGCAGTTTGCTGTTCTCAGCCGTCTCTACATAGAAGTGCAGACCGCCTTCGTAGCGGAATATGCATCGCCTGTTGGGCAGCCATGTCACCTCTATGCGGTCGCCGTTGGTGAGTTCTTCGGTGCGAATACCCTCGCCCTCAAAAGCGTTGCTCTCCACCTCGCTACGCAGGGCAAGGGCTTGCAGATAGGTTTCCCAATCGGCATATCCGAGAAACTGCGACAGCAGGCACAGCGTGGTGCGGCGTGTGGTGTCAGCTCCGTCAATATAGCCCCAAAGGCGTTTGAGCGTGGTGGGCGAGATATTCTCGTGCAACCGCTCCCAGATGACCCCCGCGAGGAATTCAAAGTCGTAGGGCGTGCGTATCTTGCGCTTCACTTCGCGTTCCATGTCTTGTCGCAATGACAGTATTTCCGGTGCCCGCTTGTCCATAACAGTTCATTTGCACTACAAAGGTACGGGTTATTTGGCGATTGTGCAAATCCATTTTAGTCCTTCGACAATGTCGGCTTAATCACATACTAATATCATACTAATCACATACTAATCACATACTAATGTCATACTCTTAACTCGAGTTTGACTCGAGTTAAGAGTATGACATTAGTAGTAATAGGTAATGGTTAATAGTTAATATGCCTTTTGACGGCACGAGACAACAGGGAGTTTTTATGACGACGCGAGCCGCGTCGTCCCCCAAGCGTCGTCTCCCTGGCACAGTGTTGCCATACGGTTTGTGCCAAACCGACCGCATACAAGGGCGTCCGTGCCCCCGGAATAATACACTATTTTTGTGTGGTTACCATGATTTTTTATGGGCACTATTTGCTCAATTCGTTTTTTTAGGGTAAATTTGCACATTCATTATAAATAAACGAATAGCATATTTATGGAACTTCTTTTGGCTTTTATCGGAGGTCTTTTGTTGGCTGCTATTGGAGCGGTCTTGGTATTGCGCAGTGTGAAATCGTCTGCCGCGCGCGAGAGAGAAAAAGCCATAGCCGATGCGCAACGTCAGTCGGCTATGGAGCAGCAAGCCGCTGTGGCTAAACTGCAGGCTGACTTGGAGAACACGCAACAGAACCTGCAGAAAGTGCAGTCCGACAAAGACAAAGCCGAGACACGTATCGCCGACCTGAACAAGGAAGTTACGGACTTGACCGCCCAACTGACCTCTGCGAAGACCGAGTTGGAAGTGCATCTCACCCACGAGCAGCACAACGCCCAAGAGCGTACACAGCGAGACAACGAAGCAAAGCAGGAACGAGAGCAGCAAGCCAAAGAACAACTGAAACTGCTCTCCGAA
>CAKVBV010000096.1 GCA_934725535.1 uncultured Bacteroidales bacterium
GGCTACTGCGTCACATGGACCTTCGGACACCTGTGCGCACTCTTGGACCCCAACGAGTACAACGAACAATGGCGCGGCTGGAACCTCTCCTCGCTCCCTATGATTCCTACCCGTTTCGGTATCAAAGTCAGCGGGGACGAGGGTGTGCAGAAGCAGTTCAACATCATCAAAACGCTCATAGCCCAAGCCGACGAGGTCATCAATTGCGGCGATGCAGGGCAGGAAGGCGAACTCATCCAACGCTGGGTCTATCAGAAAGCAGGCTGCCATGTACCCGTCAAACGTCTTTGGATATCCTCGCTGACCGAAGATGCCATCCGTGCAGGGTTCCAAGACCTCAAGAGTCAGGACGCCTATCAACGCCTTTACGAGGCGGGGCTGATGCGTGCTATCGGCGACTGGCTGCTCGGCATGAACGCCACACGCGCCTATACCCTGCGTTTTGCACAAGGCACCGGACGCGACAGGCAAGTGCTGAGTATCGGACGTGTACAAACACCCACGTTGGCTCTGATTGTCAAGCGGCAGAATGAGATAGAGCACTTCATCCCCCGTACCTACTGGGAACTCAAGACTACCTACCGCAACACCCTCTTCAGCGCACAACTCACCAAGGCGGACGATGACGACTATGCCATTACCACCCTTGAGCAGGGGCAGGCTCTCGTAGATAGCATCAAAGACCTCCCGCTGACTATCACATCGGTCGAGAAGAAGAAAGGCACCGAATATGCCCCGCGTCTCTTCGACCTCACAAGCCTCCAAGTCGAGTGCAACAAACTATACAGTTTCTCCGCCGACGAGACGTTGCGCCTCATTCAGAGCCTCTACGAGAAGCATGTCACCACCTATCCGCGTGTAGACACCACCTATCTGAGCGAGGACATCTACCCCAAAGTGCCCGCCACATTGCAGGGTATCAAGGATTTCTATCCGCAAATCATCCCGTTGCTAACGCTCAAAGCCGATGGGGGAAAGGGCATACAAAGCCTGCCCAAGTCAAAAAAGGTGTTCGACAACAAGAAGGTCACCGACCACCATGCCATCATACCCACAGGACAACGTCCTGACAACCTCTCGGACCAAGAGCGCAAAGTCTTTGATTTGGTCGCTCTTCGCTTCATCGCTGCCTTCTATCCTGACTGCGAAGTGGCGAACACCACCGTGCTTGCCAAAGCGGGAGACATCGGTTTCAAGGTAACAGGTCGCCAGATTCTCAAATTGGGGTGGCGCGAGGTCTTCGCAAAAGCCAAAATAGAGGACGACGACACCGCCGACGAGCAGAAGACTCTTCCCGCTTTTACCAAGGGCGAATCGGGACCGCACGAGCCGCAACTCAAAGAGAAAACCACCACACCGCCCAAGTACTACACCGAAGCCACTCTGCTGCGGGCTATGGAGACGGCTGGCAAAACCGTGGACAACGAAGAACTGCGCGAAGCCATGAAGGAGAACGGCATCGGACGTCCCTCCACGCGTGCTGCCATCATCGAAAAACTCTTCCAACGGAAATACATCGTCCGCGAAAAGAAAAATATCCGTGCTACACCGCTGGGTATCAATCTGATAGGCATTGTCATCTCGCCGCTTCTCAAGTCCGCCGAACTGACTGGACTATGGGAGAAAAAACTGCGAGAGATAGAGCGGGGTGACTACACCGCCCGGCAGTTCCTCGACGAACTCAAGCAGATGACCTCTGAGGTGGTACGCGAAGTCAAGGCGGATAAGTCAGGCATGCGCTGCCCTGTATGCGGACGTGGCACCGTTATACGTGGCAAGACACGCTATGGTTGCTCACGCTGGAGAGAGGGGTGCACCTATGCTGAACCCTTCTAACCCACCCACTATTCCATAGAT
The DNA here is from genome assembly GCA_934725535.1 of uncultured Bacteroidales bacterium. Classification (GTDB taxonomy): domain Bacteria; phylum Bacteroidota; class Bacteroidia; order Bacteroidales; family Paludibacteraceae; genus Colicola. Next base: position 1,858 of record CAKVBV010000096.1, read on the forward strand.
GTGCCAAAGCAATCCCCCCCCCCTCACCCCTCAAATCAAGACCGTGATATTGACGTGCAATCTACGGGTGGATAACGAGTGGATAGCGAGTGGATAAAACAATACCATAAGCCACAAAATATAAGGACTGCCTAACAACGAAAACCTGTTAGGCAGTCCCTATATTTCATATACACTTCCTATGCAATTACATATAGAAATATATGATGCAATGTTACTTGTTCAGTAGTGTGCGGACCATCATGTTGATGGCTTTGCCTTCGGCGCGGCCGGCGAGTTGCTTGGTGGCAACACCCATCACCTTGCCCATGTCTTGAGGTCCTTGTGCACCCACTTGGGCAATAATCTGCTCCAAGGCTGTGCGCAGTTCGTCCTCGGACATCATGGCAGGCAAGTACTGCTCAATGATTTTGCATTGTGCCAGTTCGTCGTCCGCCAGTTCGGGACGGTTGGCGTCGATGTACATCTGAGCCGACTCCTTGCGCTGCTTTACCATCTTTTGCAGTATCTGCAACGCCTTGTCATCGTGCAGTTCACCGTTACTTCCTTTGGCGGTAATGGCTTCGAGAAACTCTTTTTTGATTCCACGCAGCGCGTCCAACGCTACCTTGTCTTTGGCGAGCATCGCTTTCTTGATGTCTTCGCTGATTTGGTCAAATAAGTTCATAATCAAGTTGTTTGTAAGATAGCGGCTGTGGCTGCCACAGCCGCTATACGATTTATAGGAATATCAGTTGTACCAATATATATACGGGCAGCAGAATGATGAGGGAGAACTTGTACATATAGCCGAAGAATGACGGCATCTTGATGTTGTTCTCCTCGGCAATCGCCTTGACCATGAAGTTAGGTCCATTGCCGATATACGTCATGGCACCGAACATCACAGCCCCCAACGAGATAGCCTTCAACAGTATCTCGGGTACGCCTGCCACAAAGGATGTGCCATTCAATATACCCGTTACCACACCTGCTTCGGCAGCAGCCGCAGCCTCTGGCAGTCCGCTTGCCACACCATGGAAGGCAACCGCCGTCGGGGTGTTGTCCAGGAACGAGGAGAGTGCGCCCGTGGCATAGTAGAAATGCCATGTCTCTGTCAGTCCGAGACTGCCGGCATGTGCCTTGAGGTACGCGAGGGCGGGGGTCATGGTAGTGAAGATACCCAAGAACAGCACCGCCACCTCAATAATAGGCGACCAACTGTACTTGTTTTCCCCATAGCGTACTTTCTTGGGCGTAGTGTAGAGACTCATACCCGTGAGCGACAGCAGTACTATCTCACGCAGGTACTTCAGCCACAGGTGAGCATCCTCTTTTCCCATGGCAGGGATAGTACCTTCGTTGATAAACGCCACGCTCAAGATGACGCCAAGCAGGTAGATGAGGTTGATTTTACCATGGACAGACAGTTTCACATGCTCGCGAGAGTCTGCCGAAAGAGCAGTCCAATGTTCCTTTTTGTAGTAGTAGGTATCCATGCAGAAGTAGATAATCAACAGGATAGCCCCCGTGAAGAACCATTCCGGGAACAGGTGAAGGAACCATGTGAATGACGCTCCGCGCAGGAACAGCATGAACAACGGTGGGTCTCCAAGCGGGGTGAGCAGACCACCACAGTTGGCTACCAACGCAATGAAGAACAGGATGGTATGCACCACGTGTTTGCGTTGCTGGTTAGTAGTGATTACAGGGCGTATGAGCAGCATGGCGGCACCTGTGGTACCCATGATACTTGCCATGACCCAACCCGTGGCAAGAAACAGGGTATTCACCCACGGTTTCGCCTTGATGTCGCCTGCAAGGTGAATGCCACCCGTGATGACAAACAACGCCAACAGCAATACAATGAACGGGATGTAGTCGAAGAACAACTGGTGTTCCAACTCTTGTGTCATACCGCCGATAATAAGACAGATAGCGGTAGGTACACCCAAAATGAGCGAGACCAATAGTTTGTTACCGTTCTTCTCCCAGAATTTCTCCGCTATCAGCGGACCAATAGCAATCATGAGCAGCATAATCCCAAAGGGAATCATGCTCCATGCGCTATGAATGAAATATTCCATGTTTTAGTAATATAAATAGGTTGTTATCTTCTTATCAGTCCAACTTCAAGACAGCAAGAAACGCTTTCTGCGGCACTTCCACGTTGCCTATCTGCTTCATACGTTTCTTGCCCTTCTTCTGTTTCTCCAACAACTTGCGCTTGCGGCTCACATCGCCACCGTAGCACTTGGCAAGCACGTCCTTACGCACCTGTTTCACCGTCTCACGAGCAATAATCTTCGCCCCTATGGCTGCCTGAATGGCAATATCAAACTGCTGGCGGGGCAGCAACTCCTTGAGTTTCTCACACATACGGCGTCCGAAATCCACGGCATTGTCGCGGTGTGTCAAGGTGGAAAGGGCGTCCACCTGCTCGCCGTTGAGCAGTATATCCAACTTCACAAGGTTCGACGGACGGAAGCCATTCGTATGCCAATCAAAGGACGCGTACCCCTTGGAGATGGACTTGAGTTTGTCGTAGAAGTCTATCACTATCTCACCTAACGGCATATCGAAATACAGTTCCATGCGGTTGCCTGAGATATACTCCTGCTTTACCAACTCACCGCGTTTGCTCAGACACAGCGTCATGATGGGACCGATGAAGTTGCTCGTTGTGATGATGCTTGCACGGATATACGGTTCCTCTATGTGGTCTATCAGTGTGAGGTCGGGCATACCCGCAGGGTTGTGCACCTCAATCATGCCACCGTCTTTGGTATAGACGTTGTAACTCACGTTGGGGACTGTGGTGATGACGTCCATGTCGAACTCACGGTCAAGCCTTTCCTGCACAATCTCCATGTGTAGCAGCCCGAGGAACCCGCAGCGGAAGCCAAAGCCGAGTGCGACAGAAGACTCGGGTGTGAACGTGAGGGCAGCGTCATTCAGTTGGAGTTTCTCCAATGAAGCCCGCAAGTCCTCATAGTCCTCAGCCTCAATGGGATAGACACCGGCAAACACCATGGACTTTGCTTCCTCGAAACCCGCAATTGCTTTGTTGCATGGGCGTGCGACATGGGTGATGGTGTCGCCCACCTTCACCTCGGCAGATGTCTTGATGCCCGATATGATATACCCCACATTGCCCGCGGAGATAGTCTCGGTGGGCTGCATATTGAGTTTCAATACGCCTATCTCGTCGGCGTCATATTCCTTGCCGGTATTGAAGAAGCGCACGCGGTCGCCCGTGTGCATGGTGCCGTTCACCACCTTGAAGTACGCGATAATGCCGCGAAAACTATTGAATACAGAGTCAAAGACAAGGCATTGCAGTGGCGCATTCGGGTCTCCCTGTGGTGCGGGGATACGCTCCACGATGGCATCCAGTATCGCAGGCACGCCGTCGCCCGTCTTGGCAGAGCAACGGAGGATGTCCTCACGCTTGCAGCCCAACAGGTCGATAATCTCGTCCTCCACCATCTCGGGCATCGCCGAGTCCATGTCACACTTGTTCATGACGGGTATGATTTCGAGGTCATGCTCGAGTGCCATATATAGGTTGCTAATCGTCTGAGCCTGAACGCCTTGCGAGGCATCCACCACAAGCAGTGCTCCCTCGCACGCCGCGATAGAGCGACTCACCTCGTATGAGAAGTCCACGTGCCCCGGAGTGTCAATCAAGTTCAGCGTATAGCCCTTGTATTGCATCTGAATGGCGTGGCTTTTGATGGTGATACCGCGCTCTTTCTCAAGGTCCATGTCATCAAGGACCTGATTCTCCATATCGCGTTTGTCCACCGTCTGGGTGAGTTCTATCATACGGTCAGCCAACGTGGACTTGCCATGGTCAATGTGTGCTATTATGCAAAAGTTCCGTAATCTATCCATAATTCGGCGGCAAAGTTACGATAATTTTCCAAGATATGCAATAGGAGACATCGGTTGTACTGTCCAATAACAAATGCAATTTTGTGCAAAGTTAGGGAAAATAATTGAAGAAGCAATCTTTCGGGGTTGAAA
>CAKVBV010000097.1 GCA_934725535.1 uncultured Bacteroidales bacterium
ACAGCATCTTGCAGCCATCGGGGTTGTACAGAATGAGGATCGCCTGCGGAGGCTACCACAACGCACTTTTTTGCACCCGAATTGGTAACGATGTTGAACATTGCCCATTCATCGCCACCACCTGCACTCTTTGTAGAAACAGGTGTACCAAATTTCTTGATGACAAGTTTTAAGGTAGACGTCTTGCCCCAATTTGCACGTGCATAGTCACAAATGAAATACTTCATCGTGCCATATTATTTTGCAAAGCCATAGACTACGTCGTTCATTTCGGCAGCGGTAATCTTTTGATTTCCAGAACCAGCGGTAGCACCTTCTTCAAAGATACCCTTAGCATCCCAGTTCTTAGAAGCCAAAGTGTATTGGTACTCTGTGCCTGGCATAATATCCTTTTCGAGAGTATAAGTAAAGTGGTTTGCACTTACCTTTGTCATCTCTACACCATTCCAACTGTCATCCACGAAAGGACCATGTAAGAATACGGAATCTTGGTCTTCGCCTTTAATTTCAAGGTTGAACACTACTTTAGAATAAGCCTGAGCAGTCGGGTCGCCATTCCAGCCTTTTACTGTAACATAAACTACGCCGCCAAGAGGATCCGACTCTTCTACTACCAAGCGCCATTCGCTTGAGTTTTCTGCACGCAATTGATAGTCTCCTGTTGCTGATACAGTTGCGTATTGCCAGCAATATCCCCATGTCTTTCCCTCGTCTTTCAGGGTTGCTTTACCGGCAATCACGCACTGAACCTTTACATCTTCACCTGTTTCGTTGCAAGTAGTTTCAGAGGCTTCAGTCGGGTACAGAACAAGTTTGTAACGTTTATCTGTCAACTTTGTCATCTTAAGGCTTCCTGCGGGAGACGGATCCCAATTATACTCAACACCCTCAGCATCTTTATATTTACCTACAAAGTAAATATCGGTGGTAGTAGTAGTCAAAGCGGCATCTGCCAAATCAACGACCAATGTTACTGCACCATCAGTGCCTTCGATTTCTTCTGTTTCCGTACCCGGATTGGGAACAACAGGTGTCGGTTCGGTTTTCTCCTCTTTGCAACCAACCATTGCCAACGCGCCCACCATCAGGGCTGCAAGCATCAATTTGTTTGTCTTCATAAAAATAAAAAATTAAAAGTTAATAATTAAATTTGTTTGTATATTTTTATCAATTAATAGCCATTTGCTTCGTTGATACCTGCAAGGTTCTCATTTGCGGTAACGTCCGAGTAGGGTAATGGGAAGATGTTGTACTTGGCATCCATACTCTTTGCAGCCGCACCGGATGTTGCACCGCCACGACCTTCCCAATTGCGGGTAGCCTTGCTGCCGGCAAACTGTCCGAAGCGCACCAAATCAGAACGGCGACGTCCCTCGCAATAGAACTCACGTCCCCACTCGTCCAATAAGAAGTCTTCGCTCAAGGTGAATGCTGCCATATTGTTAGCACGGTCTCTCAATGCCTTGACAGCATCTTCGGCAGTTCCGTTGGTAGCCTTGCCACCACGATATACCGCCTCTGCATAAGTGAGGTAAGCCTCAGCCACACGCATCAACGGAATGTCCGTATCTGGGAACGAGTTGTTGTGTCCCACACTCTGTGCAGGCGATACAGCAGTCGAGTAAACACCTGTCCATTTGCAGATACCCCAACAGTCATAGAACTCCGCAGACATCGGACCTGTCAGTTTCCATGTCAGTGTAGTGTTGGAATCAGAATAGGTACAGAAGATAGCACGGTCATCGCCTAACTCTTTTGGCATATCAAACTCATTCTTTTTGATGTCCGCTGCCGTGGTGATATCTGTGAACATGGCTATCATCTCCGGCGAAGAACGGAAGCACGACCATGAGTCGTCAGAACCAAACGGCAACCAACCTGCATCACGTGTAGCATTGACGAGAAAACGTGAACCGCCCCACGACTGCGTATGTTCACCATCTTGATAAATCAGCAAAATAGCCTCATCTTGTGCTCCATTGACATCGTTGTTACCCATAAAGAGTTTCTGATACGCCGAGTACATACCGGTCCCCTGCGTCAGCAGTTTATAATCGGAGTTCATTACCTTGCCTGCATATTCTGCCGCATCGTCCCAACGGGGAGTGCCGGTATAGACCTCTGCATTCAGGTACATACGTGCCAGCAACAACTCTGCTGCCACCTTGTCCACGCGGAACAGCGACAGACGCTTGTCTGGCAGAGCCTCTTCGCTGGACGCATCGCACAGTGACAGCAGCTCTGTCTCTAACTTGGCAAACAGGTCTGCACGCTTGATGGGCATAGGATTATCTACAGAGATACCAACTGCATTGGGCACCGTACCAAACAAGTCCAACAGATAGTATTCGTTCAGTGCACGGATAAAACGCACCTCTGCACGCTGCTGCAATGTCTTCTCATCGGTCTTGCCTTCGGTGTTAGCAAGGAATGAGTTGCACAAGGTAATGTCGAAATACAAACGGAAATACACGCCTTCCACGAGAGAGTTGGACGAGTTCCATGCCATGATACGCAGGTCTGCCACACCGGGGTCGCCCCATATCCACCATCCTTCGTCTGTGGGGAACTCATTCAATTCCCACATCATACGATAGAACGATGATGTACCTTCATCCACGCCGTCCACGTCACCATCTCCGTCCGGTCCTTTCTGACCGGTGGTGGCAAAAGTAGAGTATATTTTGGTAAATACGGCATCCTGGTCAAACACCATGATTGTATTGGGATCTTCGGGAAGACGGTCCAACGAGCATGCCGTCATACCGAACACTGCCATACAACCTATCAAAAACTTACTATATACTTTCATATCTGTAACTGCTTTATTATTGATTTATAACATCTTCTGCCTTATTAGAAATGCAGACTCACACCTATTATTGTAGTCATTGAACGGGGGTATATATTATTGTCAATACCTCCATACACTTCAGGGTCAAGTCCTGAATACTTGGTGAATACGCACGGATTAGATACCGTAGCGAACACACGTGCTTGAATAGCAGGCTTGTTGAATGTATAGCCCAGTGTGATGTTGTCAATACGGAGGAACGAAGCATTCTCTACAAAGCGGTCAGAGAAATACCACTCTGACGAAGTATCCACTGTTGTAGAGCCATCCTCATTGTAGAGCAGAGCCTTCAGAGCATTGGACTGGAAGCCGTCTTTCCAATATAGTTCGTATGCATTGGTCAGCACACCATGGTAGCCGCCGTTTTGCGTGGTATATACCTTGCCGGACTCTACCCATTGCAGATTGCTTGCCAATACGTCGTTATATACGTAGTTGCCAAGATGCGCACGCAATGTAATGCCAAGGTCAAAGCCGTAGAACTGCCACTTGCTTTGCAAGCCGAGTATCACCTTTGCATCGGGCGACTTGTAGTAGTACTTGTCTGCATTGTTGATTTGTCCGTCCTTGTTGCGGTCAATGATATAGTAAGCATAGTTGCCGTCAGCATCTGCCAGATATTGTGTCTCATATACCCAGAACGACGAAGCGGCATTGCCCGTATGGTGATAGGTTACGTAGTTGTTCTGACCGGAGGATATACCGCCCGAAGCAATGTTGTAGTCGGGGTTGTTCTCCGAGCCGAACAAACTGGTAATCTCGTTGTCATTCCACGTAGCATTGAAGCCAAGGTCCCACTTGAAGTTCTTGCGGTCAATAGCCACGGTGTTGATAGCGAACTCTACACCTTGGTTGCGCAGCGAACCGACATTGGATACTACGCGGTTCTTGAAGTTGGTACCTGCAGGCACATTCACCGTGTTAATCAAATCAGTCGTATTGCGATAGTAGTAATCCAACGTCATATTGATACGGTTGTTGAGGAAAGCCAAATCAATACCTGCGTTATAGGTTGTGGTCTTCTCCCATGTCAGGTCCGGGTTGTATGCACCCGGGCGATATGAATAGTACAATACTCGTCCGTCAGCATCCACCAGATTGCCGTCCACCACATTCGTTGCGCCCACAGGATAGTAAGCATGCACTTGGCTGATGGTATAAGTCGGCATATAGTAGTAGTCATAGCCGATGTCCTGCTGACCGGTGATACCGTAGCCGAGACGCAGTTTGAAGTCATTCAATACACTCGACTCTTTGAAGAAAGTCTCCTTTATCTTCCAGCCCAATGCTACGGACGGGAACCAGCCCCAACGTGCATTATTTCCCCTGCTGTCGTACTTGGCAAAACGCGAAGAACCATCTGCACGGAACGTAGCCGTCAGCAATAGTTGGTTCCAACCGTTCCAGTTGATACGTCCGTAGGCAGATTGCAGGGCATTGTCGGTGATGCTCTCATTCTGATAGCGTCCATATTGCTGTCCTGCCAATGCTGCATCGTTGTTGGTCTCCTTGTACATACCCCAACCGTCAGTGCTGTAGTGGCTATAGAAATACTGGCTCTCGTAACCCACCATGATGTCGAAATGCTGTGTTTCCGTGAAATCCTTATAGTACTGCGCATACGCAGAGAACTGAAGGTTGTATTTCGATTTCTCCGAGTAACCGTCCCAACCGTAGTAATGGTTGGAATAGGATTGGTCGCTGATGGTGGTATTCTGTTTTCCATAGGAGTAATCCGCACCAAAATTGGCATGCAGGCGCAAGTCTTCAAAGCCGTGAATCTTGTAATCTGCTTCCAAGTTACCCACAAACGCACCGGCATTGGCACGGTCGTTCTTCTGGTCCAATGTAGCCACGGGGTTGGCTGTAGTCTGTGCATTTTTGGCTATAGTCCAAACCGCATCATTGTAGTTTGCAGTCTTGGTGCGCTGGTAGTAACCACCGAAGAATTCGTCCAGTTGTGCCGTCGTTGCACCCTTTACCTCACCTTTGCTATTCACCAATTCGCCGCAAACAGGAGCCGTCGGGTCCATTGACAAGGCTCCGCCTACCACGCTACCGTCTGCATAACGGTTGTAGATGTACATACCCTTGGCATTGAGGTTGAAGTTCAAGTGATTATCCAAGAATGACGGCGACAGGTTCATCGATGCCGTCACACGCTGCATATTACTGGTCTTGATGATACCATTCTGGTCGGTGTAGCCCACAGAGAAACGGTAAGGCATATTTTTTGCACCGCCCGTCACAGACACGTTGTGGTCTGTAGAGATAGCCGTACGGTATATCTCGTCTTGCCAATTGGTGTTCGCAGTACCCATCCAACCAGTCTTAGTGGCTTTGTGTCCCAACTGGGCGGCATAAGCACGCAACTCATCGCCTGTCATAGTCTGCAGTTGATTGGTCAGCGTACCAAACGATACATTGCCTTCATAGTTGAATCTCGGCTTGCTACCCGCCTTGCCTTTCTTGGTGGTGATAATGATGACACCGTTGCTGGCACGGCTACCATAGATAGCGGTGGCAGAGGCATCTTTCAACACCGTAAAGGTCTCAATATCATTCGGGTTAACCATTGACAAAGGGTTGGCAACACCTTGGATACCATTGTTATCCATAGCCAAGCCATCAATCACTATCAACGGATTATTGCTGGCTGTCAGTGAGGAGCCGCCACGCACACGAATCGTTCCTGCACCACCGGGGGTACCATCGGCAGAAGTTACCGTAACGCCGGCAATTTTACCTTGAATCATCTCTTGGGCATTGGTGGTCAGACCTTTGTTCATGTCATCGGGTTTGATAGCGGTTACAGAACCGGTGGCGTCGTTCTTCTTCACTACGCCGTAGCCCACTACCACTACCTCGTCCAACAACTCGGTGTCCTCGCCCAACTGCACACGCATGTTGGCGGCAGCCTTCATCTCCACCGACTTGTAGCCCATGTAACTGATTTCCAATACCGAACCATCCTTCACCGTGAGCGTGAA
>CAKVBV010000098.1 GCA_934725535.1 uncultured Bacteroidales bacterium
ATAAATCCATAACTGACCCGCGACCGACTCGCGACAGACCCGCGACAAATTTCCGAATCAGTATAATAACTTCAGCAAACCGTATAATAACTTCATCAATATGAAATATATCAACCTCTTTATCCTCTGTGCGCTCCTTGTGGGGTGCAGTATGAACGAATTGGGCAAATCTTCCAAGACGGTTACGGAACTTGCACCTGATTTCTACAGCATGACCGTTACGGGCGATGCAGGTTTCGACCTCTTTCTCGCGCAGGGCGGTGCCTCGTCTGCCGACGAACTCGGTGTGTTCCTCAGTGACTATCTCTCGGCAGGTCCTTATGGTGAACTCAAGTGCAAGCCCCGCATGGGCGACATCGCGTGCAGTGCCCTGCGTGCCAAGACAGCCGACAGCACCACCATCGTGGGACGCAACTTCGATTGGGAGAACTGCCAAGCCATGGTCATTCGCTGCCTGCCCGACAACGGCTATGCGTCCGTCTCCACGGCAAACCTCGACTTCCTCGGTTTCGGCGATGACTACAAGCCCGAGGGTATGGTCAACCGCTTCAAGGCAGTGGCGGGCGTGTATGTGCCTATGGACGGCATCAACGAGAAGGGGCTTGTGGTGGCAGACCTGATGGCGGGCGACAACGAGGTTACCAACCAGACCTGTGACACATTACCCGACCTCACTACCACAACGGCTATCCGTCTGCTGCTCAACCGTGCCGCCGATGTGCAGGAAGCCCTTGCGCTGCTCCGTCAGTACAACATGCACTCCGACATCGGCACGGCGCACCACCTCTTTATTGCCGATGCCGCAGGCAACTCGGTATGTGTGGAATGGGCGGACAATCAGATGTACGTCACGGAGACCAACGTGCTTAATAACCACTACCTCTGTGCCGCCAAACAGGGCGTCACGAGCGGCGAGGAGTCCAATCGTCACGAGACAATCCTCCTGCGCTGGTACAACGAGCATAATGGGGTCCTCACTGCCGCACAGATGTCGGATGCGCTTTCCGAAGCGCAGTCCCTGCCCAACGGCACCTACGGCGGCACGCAATGGTCGATAGTCTATGACCTCCACTCCTGCTCCGCCACCTACTACTGGCAACGCACCTTCACCAAGTCCTACCCGTTCCAAATCAAAGTAGCACAGTAAGAGCACCTGAAAGAGATATATCAAAGTGCTGAAATACAGCAAAAATTGAACTATTCGAAAAATTCGAGTAGTTCAAACTAAAGTCAAACGACTGCAGGGAAACTAAATGTAATAATTCATTCTATGCGACTTCATTATATTGATAACATTCGTTGGGTCACCATCTTGCTGGTGATGCTGTTTCATGTGTTCTATTACTACTGCGCCTGTTGTGCGGGGTCAGGGATAGGCGGTTTCAGCGACTGTCAGCCGCAGGACGCGGTGGTGTATATGCTCTATCCGTGGCTGATGCCGCTGCTGTTTGTGGTGGCAGGCATGAGTGCGCGGTATGCACTCGGCAAATACGACTACCGCACGTTCTTCCGCAATCGCACACGCAAACTGCTGGTGCCTGCCACTATCGGGCTGTTTGTCTTTCAGTGGCTGTCAGGGTATGCTGGTATGCTGACTATGAACTACCACTACCACGCCGACATGGGCTCAGGGCAACCGTGGTGGGTGATGTACATCATGTTTGCGCTTACGGGCGGTGGCGGATTGTGGTTCATTCAGTTGCTGTGGTTGTTCTCGCTGCTCACCATTCCTTTGCATTGGGTGGAGCGGAAACTGCACATCACCTATCCGCAAGAGCCGTCCGAGCATACGTCGCACCCTGTGTGCCGTGATGTGCTGATAGGGCTGCTGATAGTGTTCTTTGGCGTGATGCTCTATTTGGGCGACCAAACGGTGATGGACGGCAACGGCACTATGCAAGACCCTGCATCGTTGGCAAATGTGTACCGCCCGTTGTATTATATCGTGGCGTATCTGTTCGGGTATTATGTCTTTGTGCACAAGGATGTGCAAGAGTGGCTCAGCCGGTATGGTCTGCTGACTATTCCCGCTGCCTTGGCGTGCGGTATATGGCTCACTGTCACCACTTTCGGTCAGGACGCCTATTCGGCTGCTTACCTGCGCAGCGTGGGCAATAATCTGTATGCGTGGCTTGCCATATTGGCAATGTTCGGCGGTTTCAAACGTTGGTTAGACCGTCCTGTTGCGTGGTCTATTCCATGCATGGGAAAGAGGGAAACGTGGACTGTTGTGCCTGCTAAAATATCGTATGGGTTGTATATCTTGCAGTTTATAGTGTGTATGAGTGTGGGCTATGTGCTGCGTGTCCATACCATGCTCCCGCCATGGGCGATGTATGTGCTGCTCTTTGTGGCAATGTTCACACTCACTCCCGCTTTGTATGCCGTCATTCACCGCATACCTGTGCTGCGCTGGTGCGTATTGGGAGAGAAATGAATAGGTTATTAACGAAACAGATTTTCGTGGCTAATTCGTGGAGAATTATATGTTTATCAATGCTTTAATGGACATTAATGGATGACAAATGTCTCTTGAACGGAGCAACTATGGAAACAAAAACGAAATCAAACATTGTCCGTGGAGCAAACATCATTCTTCGCCCATGGCTCGACACCGATGCCGAAGTCTTATACCGCTTGGCCTCCGATCCCGATGTTGGGACGCGTGCCGGTTGGGCTCCGCACCGGTCGGTGGAAGAGAGCCTGTCGGTTATCCGCAATGTGTTTCGCAACGACACTACATGGGCTATTGTCCTGCCGGACAGCGACGGTACGCCTGTGGGTGCCATTGGCTACGGACCGTCCTGCGATTGTAACCTGCCCGCTTTGCCTGACGAACCCACGGTGGGCTATTGGGTAGGCAAGCCCTTTTGGAACAGGGGTATCTGTACTGAGGCGTTGCGAACAATGATAGCGCAGATACGTGAGCAGAACGCCCGCTGTCTTGCTATTCGTGCAGCGAGACATATAGAGAATCACCACCCCTTGCAGGAACAGCACTTTATCCCCTCGCTTATCAGCGGGCACTATGTGGATAACCCTGCTTCAGGTCGTGTAATGGAGAAATGCGGCTTCGTCCCTACAGGCGACATCTGCTACGACTCTGCCCTGTATGGCGATCCCGCCCGCCCCATTCGTGTCCTCCGCCTCCGACTCTAACCCCGACTCTTTCCCCTAATCCCAACTTTTACTATGCGCCCTGTTTTTGAGCAATTGTTATCATTGGCAAAAAAGAGACTGCCCAAATTTGTTGGACAGCCTCTTTTTCATTACGTATTAGGCATTGTTACTTCACTTCCTCGAAGTCCACATCTTCGGCACCGCCGTCGTTGTTGCCAGAGTTGGAAGAACTGCCGTTGTTTTGTGCACCATTGAAACCACTACCTTGTGCGCCGCTGAAGTCTGCGTTGGTAGCACCTGCTCCTGCATTATTCTGTGCGTTGTACATCTCAGCACTTGCAGCCTGGAATGCAGTCATCAGTGCGTTGTTGGCAGCCTCGCAAGCGTCGGCATCTTTCTTCTCGTAAGCCTCTTTCAGGTTCTTGAGTGCTTCCTCGATAGGCGCCTTCTTGTCGGCAGGCAATTTGTCGCCCAGTTCGGCAAGTTGTTTCTCGGTCTGGAAGATAGTAGCGTCGGCTTTGTTGAGTTTGTCTACGCGCTCTTTCTCGCGTTTGTCTGCTTCGGCGTTAGCCTCAGCCTCTGCCTTCATACGCTTGATCTCTTCCTCGCTCAAGCCGCTCGATGCCTCAATACGAATCTTCTGCTCTTTGCCCGTAGCCTTGTCCTTGGCGGTTACGTTCAGGATACCGTTGGCATCAATATCGAATGTAACCTCGATCTGCGGTTCGCCACGGTGTGCCGGCATAATACCGTCGAGGTGGAAGATACCGATCTGCTTGTTCTGGGCAGCCATAGGACGCTCGCCTTGCAGCACCTTGATCTCTACACTCGGCTGGTTATCCACAGCGGTGGTGAATACTTCCGTCTTCTTGGTCGGGATAGTCGTGTTGGCGTCGATCATTTTGGTCATCACACCGCCCATAGTCTCGATACCGAGGCTCAACGGGGTAACATCCAACAGAAGTACGTCTTTTACTTCGCCCGTCAGCACACCGCCTTGGATGGCTGCACCTACGGCTACTACCTCGTCAGGGTTGACGCTCTTGTTAGGAGCCTTGCCGAAGAATTTCTGTACAGCCTCTTGGATAGCGGGGATACGAGTAGAACCACCTACCAGAATGACCTCGTCGATATCTTTCGTTGTCAGACCGGCTTTCTCCAAAGCGGTACGGCAAGGAGCGATAGTCTTTTGGATAAGGTCGTCGATCAGTTGCTCGAATTTCGCACGTGTCAGCGTCTTAACCAAGTGTGCCGGAACACCGTTTACAGGCATAATGTACGGCAGGTTGATTTCGGTGGTTGTTGCGTTCGACAACTCGATTTTCGCTTTCTCGGCAGCCTCTTTCAGACGTTGCATAGCCATCGGGTCTTTGCTCAGATCGGCACCGCCGTTCTCGTTCTTGAATTCCTGAACGAGCCAGTCGATAATACGGTGGTCGAAGTCATCACCGCCCAGGTGGGTATCACCGTCGGTAGCCTTTACTTCGAAGACGCCGTCGCCCAACTCCAGTACGGATACATCGTGCGTACCGCCACCGCAGTCGAAGACCACAATCTTCATATCTTTGTTCGATTTGTCGAGACCGTAAGCCAAAGCGGCTGCCGTAGGTTCGTTTACGATACGGCGTACGTTCAAGCCCGCAATCTCACCAGCCTCTTTCGTAGCCTGACGTTGGCTGTCGTTGAAGTATGCAGGTACGGTGATGACAGCATCGGTAACCTCTTGTCCCAGATAATCCTCGGCGGTCTTTTTCATCTTTTGGAGAATGATAGCCGAAATCTCTTGCGGAGTGTAGAGACGTCCGTCGATGTCCACACGCGGAGTGTTGTTGTCGCCCTTTACTACTTTATAGGGTACACGTGCTATTTCATTAGCCAAGCGGTCATAGGTCTCACCCATGAAACGTTTGATAGAATATACGGTGCGGGTCGGATTGGTAATGGCCTGACGCTTTGCAGGGTCTCCCACTTTGCGCTCGCCGCCATCTACAAAACCTACAACCGAAGGAGTCGTACGCTTACCTTCAGAGTTAGCAATAACCACAGGCTCATTGCCTTCCATAACTGCGACACAGGAGTTTGTTGTCCCTAAGTCAATACCAATAATTTTGCTCATATTCTTATTTATTTAATTTCGTTGTTAATTATCGTTGCCGTGCGCTCACCTCTCGCAGGGTCTTGCGCGCTGCAATCGCAATAGATTAGACAAATGTTGTGCCAAAAGGTATTTTGTGTGTTTTGTCTGTCAAAAGTGTGCCAATTTGGCAGATGAGGGGGATTATATGTGTGTGCTATCCACTCGCTATCCTCCCGTTATCCACTCGTAGATGTCATACTGCTGACACGAGGCGTGCTGTCTCACATAAGAACGCGCCGTTTCCTATAAGAAAAAGAGGTAGCCTGACAAATGCAGACAACCTCTTGGTTACGTGTAAAGATAAGCAACTTTTTACTTTTTTACCCACGCCTGTATCTCTTCGTATGAGGTATAGTTCAGCAGTTTGCCGTCCTCGATGTGCAGGGTGGGGTAGGTTTTGCGCAGGGCTTTGGTGCAGCCTGCAATACCGCTTCCGCCCGAGGTGGCAAATGGGATAATGGTCTTGCCGCTGAAATCGTACGCCTCAAGGAATGTGTTGATAATACGCGGTGCCACATACCACCAGACGGGGAACCCGACATACACCGTAGTGTA
>CAKVBV010000099.1 GCA_934725535.1 uncultured Bacteroidales bacterium
GTTGTAGTAGTATGGCAACTTGTTCTTTGCGTCCATTTCCGAATAGAAAATCTCTTTATCTTTCGGCTGCAAAGATAGTCTTTTTCTGTCGTTTATGCAAATCTGCATGCAATGCCATAGGGTGTTTCATGCTTTGTGCGTATTGGGTGGAACTGTGCGAGGTTTTCAATGGGATTTTATCAAAATAATTTACTGAACTATTTCAGGCAATGATAACGGAAAATAAAAACTCCCTCGCGGGTGCTTGTGGCACGAGCGGGGGAGTTTTTTAATTATTCAGGGCGAACCTACAATAAATGCCATCTTATTTACAACATTTTTTACATGGCGTTTTCCCATTTTTCTGCGCTTCCTCTAAGGACATTTTCTTGATGCTCCCTTTGCAGCCATTTAGTCCGGCACAATTTGCTTTTTTGTGGTACTTAGTAGCACTGCCACCAATACAAACATACACAACATTGGGAGTTTCCGTTTGAGGTGCAAATGTAGCCTCATAACCGGTCAATACAAAAGAGGCAATAAAGCCACATAGTAAAAGTAAAATCTTTTTCATTATAAGAATGTTTTTATTAGTTTGTTGTACTTACTTACAATGGATAGTATAGACTATCCCATCTGCACGAACCTGAATACTATCACATGATGGTATTCGTGTTTTAATTTTCTGCGGTATGTAATGACGATATTGATAGGTATGTTTCCTATAAATACCTAAATCAAGTTCAATACGATTCTTCTCGTCTAACAAGAAATCATAATCACCAATTTTCCCCAATATAATGCTTCCTTTATCGAACAATTTTATATCGGTATCATCTTTATTAAATAAGTAAGAGGTCTTCGAATAGAAATAATATGACCTATTCTGTTTTATTAATACAAAATCAGGGTATAGTTTGCCTTGTTTTGTTGGCAATACATAACGGATAGATGTTGATGCTTGCGTAAAATTATCGACAAATGTAGTGTCCGTCCAATGTGTAAGTCTTTGCAAGGCAACTTCTTTTTCTATACTTTCCTTTTCTTCTGCAATTTGCATTTTATTGTGTACGTAACAAAACCAACAGAACCCAACAATGGCAAGCACAAAATACAACGCTATATCAATTTTAGTGTGTAACACGGCTTTATTGGGTTTGTTATTAACTTGAATACCATTAATTGCTTCATCAAATGGTTTCCTATAGACAAACTTGACGGTTTCTGTTCCCAGATACCTCATTCCATTTCGTGCTCTTCTATCCTTTTTACGGACAGGACAATCATATAAATCGACAAAGCGCACGCTATGTCTTATCAGTCGGTATAAAGCCTTCAAAAACAAAATAGGTGCGATGATAGGAGGTAACAATGTTATACCTATCAGCCAACCTATATATTCGCCTACAGATGTATGTTCATAACCATTGTAGGTGAAATGCCCCTCCGGGTCTGTTTCACCTAATTTAGAGACATCCACAGAAGAAGTATCAACATACTCATCTGTAAATAAAGACTTTTTGGCATAGTTATAGGCATCCTTACCTGCACTTCTACCAATTTGCCCCAAGAAACCCCACTTAAGAGCATCTGACGACTTTATAGTTATTTTTCCCATTGCACTATTTGTTTTTTGTAGTTGTATTCTCCTAATTTGTATTTTATCTAACAACGAAAATAAATTAGTGCTTGCCTACTACCTCCTGTGATAGAACCTCAACAAAAAGTGAGTTTCTTATCGCGTACCAAGGTGAACCCTGCAAGGAGACCTTTTACCACTAAGAAACTCACACAATCGTGTGAGCACTGGTATATTCTGGTAAAGGGACATTCCTTGCGAAACGCCGAACTGCATTACTTCAGTCGTTATCTCCGTAAAATCTTGCAGGGTTCTTCGGTAAAACGCGAAATAATAGCCAATGCTGCTAAATATGTTGTTGCACCGCCTTTACGGTGCTTGGTGTTGCATAAGCAATTGATTTACAATGATTATGTTACTATTTATATCTTTATTTCTGCCAGTTGTCCTTCAGCGAGGCGGTGCGGTTGAGGACGAGATGATCAGGAGTGGTGTCGGGATCAACCACGAAGTAACCCTGCTTGAGCAACTGGTAGTGGTTCTCCTGAGCAATGCCGTTTTCCACAACCGGTGTATGGAGTTCGCTGCGGAGCGAACCTTCCACCTTGATAGTCTTTATCTCGAGGCTATTGGGGTTGAGCAGGTCGCGGAAATCGCCTTCCTCCGCCGAGGGGTTCTCCACGGCAAACAGACGGTCGTAGAGACGTGCTTCGGCATCCAGACAGGAGTTGCACTCCACCCAGTTGATCGTGGCTTTGGTCTTGCGGTTGCCGCCCTCGGTACCCGACTTGGAAGCAGGGTCGTAGGTGGCATAGACGGTGGTGATATTGCCCTCGGTGTCCTTGTCGCAGCCGGTGGCTTGGATGATATACGCCGATTTGAGACGCACCTCACGCCCGCCCGGGCTGAGACGGAAGAAGTTCTTGTCCGCCTGCTCGAGGAAGTCGCCGCGCTCAATATAGAGTTCGCGGGCGAACTGCATCTCGCGCGTGCCAAGTTCGGGGTGTCCGTCGATGTTCTCCGCGGTGATAGTCTCGCCGTTGCCCTCATAGTTGGTGATAACCAGTTTCACAGGGTCGAAGATAGCGCAGATACGCGGAGCCGTCTCTTTCAGGCACTCGCGGACGGTATGTTCCAGCAGACTGACATCAATCATACCCTCCACCTTGGTGTAGCCGATACGGTCGATGAAAGCACGGATAGCCTCAGCCGTATAACCGCGGCGGCGCAGACCGCAGACAGTCGGCATACGGGGGTCGTCCCAGCCGCGCACAAGTCCCTCTTTGACGAGTTGGAGCATCTTGCGCTTCGACATCACGGTGTAGGTGATATTCAGCCGGTTGAACTCATACTGGTGCGGGCGGTAGTCGCCCGTTACAAATTGGTCGAGGAAATAGTCATACAGCGGACGGTGCACCACAAACTCGAGGGTACAGATAGAGTGCGTAACGCCTTCGAAATAGTCGCTCTGACCATGTGCGAAATCGTACATCGGATAGACGTTCCACTTGCGCCCCGTGCGGTGGTGCGGGTGGGTGGTGATGATACGGTACATGATAGGGTCGCGGAAGTGCATATTGGGGTTCGCCATATCAATCTTGGCACGCAGCACCATCTTGCCGTCCTCTATCTCGCCTGCCTGCATCGCCTCGAAAAGACGGAGGTTCTCCTCTATGGGTCGGTCGCGGTAGGGCGATGCCACACCGGGTTCGGTAGGCGTACCTTTCTGCTCGGCTATCTGCTCGGCAGTCTGCTCGTCCACGTAGGCTTTGCCCTCCTTGATAAAGCGGATGGCAAGGTCGTAGAGTTGCTGGAAATAGTCGCTGGCGTAGTAGATATTGCCCCATTTGAAGCCCAGCCACGCAATGTCCTGCTGAATAGAGTCCACGTACTCGACGTCCTCTTTGACGGGGTTGGTGTCATCAAAACGGAGGTTGCAGACACCGTGATATTTCTCGGCGATGCCGAAGTCCATACAGATGGCTTTGACGTGTCCGATATGCAGGTAGCCGTTGGGTTCGGGCGGGAAACGGGTTTGGATACGTCCTCCGTTCTTGCCCTCGGCAAGGTCTTTC
Organism: uncultured Bacteroidales bacterium; assembly: GCA_934725535.1. GTDB lineage: Bacteria > Bacteroidota > Bacteroidia > Bacteroidales > Paludibacteraceae > Colicola. The sequence goes on from CAKVBV010000099.1 coordinate 3,634, forward strand.
TCTACGATTTGCTCAATGAAATTGAGGCTTCTTTCTTCTGTTTCCATGTCGTTTAATTATGAATTTTGAATTATGAATGAGGAATTAATTGTCTTTATATGCACCGACGACGCGAGACGCGTCGTCCCCATACAGCACACAATTCATAATTCCTAATTCATCATTCCTAATTAGTTTATGCCGCGGACAATGCCACGGGGTGAGGCTTTGATAAAGTCGATGATAGCGTTGCGCTCGGGGGTCTCGGGTACGGCAGCAAGGATCTGTTCAACCGCCTGCGTTACATTGAGACCGGACATATACAGCGTGCGGTAGGTGTCTTGTATGGATGCAATCTGCTCGCGGGTGAATCCGCGGCGGTTGAGTCCGACAGAGTTGATACCGCAGTACGATACCGGTTCGCGGGCTGCGATGACATACGGCGGGATGTCCTTGTTGATTTTCGTACCGCCCTGTATCATCACATGCGCCCCGATATGGGTGAACTGGTGTACGAGACTGCCTCCACCGATGATAGCCCAGTCGTCCACCACCACTTCGCCTGCGAGTTGTACGGCGTTGGACATAATAATATGGTCGTGGAGCAGGCAGTCGTGTGCCACGTGGCAGTATGCCATAATGAGGCAGTTGCTGCCCACTACGGTCTTGCCCTTGCTGGCTGTACCGCGATGAATGGTAGCGCACTCGCGAATGGTGGTGTTGTCACCAATGAAGACGTAGGTCTTCTCGCCTTTGAACTTCAAGTCCTGCGGAATAGCACCCACTACGGCGGAGGGGAAGATATGGCAGTTCTTGCCGATACGTACGCCCTCGCAGATAGTGGCATTGGCATCAATGACGGTGCCTGCACCTATTTCCACATCTTTGTCGATATAGACAAACGGACCGATTTGCACGGAGGGGTCAATCTTCGCCTCCGGATGGATGTATGCTAATGGTTGGGTCATAATCTTTTATTTTTATTAGGGTCTTTAAGGTCCTTAAGGTCTTTAAGGACGTTACTGGATTACTTTGTTTCTCAGTTGGCGGCAGCACTGGGTGTTGAAGGTGTGTCCGGGACGCTCGGCGATGAGTTTGCCTTGGATATAGCAGCCGAGAAGCGACATATCGCCGATGAGGTCAAGGAGTTTGTGCCGCGCGGGCTCGTTCTGGTAGTTGAGCGGGGAGAGGTAGCCGAGTTTGGCGGCATCAAGGTGCGGAGCACCGAGTTTGTCGGTCATATAGTCCAATCCCTCCTGCGACATCTGGGTCTCATATATCACCAGTGCGTTTTGCAGGTCGCCGCCTTTGATAAGCCCCATACGCAGGAGCGGCTCTATCTCGCGCACGAAGCAGAAAGTGCGTGCAGCGGCTATCTCGCGGGGGTAGTCTCTCAGGTTGTGCAGTTCGGCATGCTGCTCACGCAGGAAAACACTCGGAAACGAAATCATCACCTCTACCTCGTAGTGGTCGGAGGGCAGCAACACCAACTTGTTGCCGCGCTCGGAGACATACTCGATGGGTTCCGTAACGACAAACACCTTGCGCTCCGCCTGCTGCTCCTGCAAGCCCGCAGCCTGTATCGCCTTGACGAACAGTTTGGCACTGCCGTCGAGGATAGGCATCTCGGGACCATCCAACTCGATGAGACAATTATCCACCCCCATCGCATAGAGGGCGGAGAGGGCATGCTCCACGGTCGATATTTTCCACGCACCGTGCTCGAGGACGGTGCCGCGCTCGGTGGCACTGACATAGTCGGCAAGGGCTTGGTGGGTCGGTTTGCCCGGCAAATCAACACGGCAGAGTTGTATGCCCGTATTTTCGTCCGCAGGCAGGAAGTTCGCCGTGATATGCAGACCCGTATGCAATCCCTTACCCGAGAGGGTGAAAGGGGAGGATAGAGTATGTTGTTTTGTATTCATATCAGAAAGAGAACAATAAGTCCGCGCAAAGTTACTGCTTTTCTTTGGAATACGCAAATGCTCCATGATATACGACAACAGACGAGGGCACTCTCAGGGATAGCGAATACGGAGTGCCCTCGTGACTAATACAAAATATAGAATTATTACTGTCCGGTAAAACTCAGATTTGCATGCAAAAAAAAATCGGTCGGTTCTTTTGCAGGAACCGACCGTTC
>CAKVBV010000100.1 GCA_934725535.1 uncultured Bacteroidales bacterium
CACAACTTTTATATTTTACACACAACCATACTCTACAGAAAAGAGACTGCCAAACGATACTTGTTAGACAGCCTCCTTCTTTCTATACATAAAGATTAACTATTATTATCATCTGCGTGTACTACCACCGGAACGAGATGAGGAACCTCCGCCGGAGGAGCGGGAGCCACCGGAGTAGGAGCCGCCCGAAGAGCGCATGCTACCGCCCGATGAGGAGGAACGCATGGTGCTTCCCGACGAGCGGGACGGGCTGCTGTATGAGCCGGAACTGCTGCTATTGTAGGAACGCGACGAACTGCTGTTGTAGGAGCGAGAGGGTGTTGCCGAGGTGCTATGCGACGAGCGCGATGAGGAGCCTTGGTAGGACGAGCGGTTGGTCGTAGTGGAAGCAGTACGTGTGGCGGAAGTACTTGATGACGAGCGCGTGGGAGCGGCTACGCTGCTGCGGGAGGTTGTGGTACCTGCGGTGCGCGATGTGGCAGTAGCGGCAGTACGTGAAGGTGTGGAAGCCGTGCGGGTAGTGACAGAAGTACTGCTATTGCTGCGTGAGGCGGCTGCGGTTGTGCTGCGTGTAGAAGCCGAGGTGCTACGGGTAGCAGTGGCACTGCTTGTGCGGATATTGCTGCTACCGAAGGAGCGTGAAGCGGCTGCTGACGACGCGGCATTGCGGGTGGATGTCCCTGCTACGGCACTGCGTGTGGAAGCCCCTTGTGCCATAGCCGTGCGTGTTGCGGCACGACGTTCGACATCAAAAGAGCGTGCATTGCTTATGTTGCGCCCTGCATTGCGTGTAGAGAACGAGCGTTCAGGGTGACGCGCTGCATAGTCGGAGCGGCTAACGTGCTCATACATAGGACGGTAGTGGTCGTGCGGGTGGTGCCCCGTGCGGTAGGAGCAGATGGGATGCCAGTGGTGATGCCAGTAGCAGTGGTCCCAATATATATAAGGTGCGACGCAGTAGTAGGGGTGCCACCAGCCGGGCCAGTAGTCCCAGTAGTACGGCGAGTACCAGCATACCCAGTCGGGACCCCAGAACCAATCGTAGATGTAGGGGCGATAGACATAGACGGGCTCGATGATGTAGTTGGTGCCATAGATGTACTCGTCGCCGATGACTTGCACTGTAACGCTCTGTGTCTCAGGGTCTTTCTCGACAAAGATGGAGGCAACATCCTGATAGACGTCCTTTGCCAGCACTGCTTGGATGACTACGAGGTGGCGGCTGCCGTCGGCAGTCTCGATGACACGGAGGTAGTCCACCTGTCCGTCGCCGTTGAGGTCGAGGTTGGAGAAGGCAGAGTCGGGGTTGTTGAGCATCTGTTCGAACTGTTCGAGGTCTTTGGCTTGCCCGAACAGCGTTGCCACAGTCTTCAAGTCGAGGTTCTCTGATATATCCGTGGAAGTGGCAGTGACCGTGACGGTCTCGTCGGCGCGTCCCCAAAGGGTGGAGAGCAAAAGCCCGACAGAAAGAAGGAACATTCTGGTTTTCATACTCATACAAGTTTTAAGTTGTGATGCATTTTCTCCTTTTTTGTCCGCATGTAGCGGAGGTTATAGGGATTCGGAGCAATCTCTATTGGTATATTCTCTACAATTTCTATGCCATAACTCTCGAGTCCGACACGTTTGACAGGGTTGTTTGTCAGCAAACGGAGTCTTTTAGCACCCATTTGCCGTAGGATTTGCGCGCCTACTCCGTAGTCGCGTTCGTCGGGTTGGAAGCCGAGATGTATGTTGGCATCGACGGTGTCGTCGCCCTGCTCCTGTAGTTTGTAGGCGCGGATTTTGTTCATAAGTCCGATGCCGCGCCCTTCCTGGTTCATATAGACGAGGATACCTTTGCCCTCGTGCTCAATCATCTGCATGGCGTGGTGCAGTTGTTCGCCGCACTCGCAACGTTTGGAGCCGAAGATGTCGCCGGTCATGCACGACGAGTGGACACGGCAGAGGACGGGTTCGTCGGGCTCCCAAGTGCCTTTGGTGAGGACAACATGTTCCAGACCTGTGCTGAGTTGGCGGAAGGGAGTGAGCATAAAGTCGCCGTACTCGGTGGGGAGGAAGACGGTTTCGCCTCGTTCGACGAGCACACTTTCGGGTGCGTGGTTGTCGGGTGTGGCCGCCGTGAGCCCCGCCATGCTGAGACGATAGGCGATGAGGTCTTTGATGGAGATTAGGCTAAGTCCGTATTGTTCAGCGACTTTCTCCAGTTGGGGAAGGCGTGCCATGGTGCCGTCTTCATTCATAATTTCGATGAGTGCGGCAGCGGGTTGCAGTCCTGCCAAGCGTGCCAAATCGACAGCCGCCTCGGTGTGCCCTGCCCGTTGCAGTACTCCTCGTTCGCGTGCATAGAGGGGATTGATATGCCCCGGACGACCAAACGTGGAAGGTGTGGACTTGGGGTCGGCGAGAGCGAGTATGGTGGCAGCGCGGTCTGCCGTGCTGACGCCCGTGGTGCAGCCCTCCAACTTATCGACGGTGACGGTGAACGGCGTGCCGAGCATCGAGGTGTTGTTCGCCACCTGGTGGGTGAGGTCGAGTTCGGCACAACGTTTCTCGGTGAGGGGAGCGCAGAGGACTCCCCGCCCGTGCTGGAGCATGAAGTTGACTTTTTCGGGGGTTATCTTCTCGGCTGCGATGATGAAGTCGCCCTCGTTCTCACGGTCTTCATCGTCCACAACAATCACAAATTTGCCCTCGCGTATGTCGCGAATCGCTTGTTCAATCGTATCCATATCAGTTTGGTATTTATTTTCAGTTTGTCCCATAGTTTGAGCCATGCCTCAGGGTTGACGAGTGCTGAGTCGGTGGCGGCTTTGTAGGTGAGGAAAATGCCGATGGGAAGCAGTACAAACGAACTGAGCCACATGCCCGTCCAACAGGGCCAGAGTGCTTCGCGCGCCATCTTGTAGCCTGTGTTGTCGATGATGTAGTAGATGATGAACATGATTACCGAGATGACTACAGGTGCGCCCAATCCGCCTTTGCGGGTGATGGCACCGAGGGGTGCGCCGATAAAAAAGAAGATGAGACAGGCGAATGCCAGGGTGAACTTGCGGTGCAGTTCTATCTCGTGCTTGCGCATATACCGTTGATAATCATCCAGCATGAGGGCATTGTAGTCAATTTGGTCGCGCTGCGCCTTGGCTTTCTCGAGGGCTACGGAGAGTGCCCGGCACCGCTCATCGATAGTGAAATGCGCATAGAGCGAGTCCACATCGTAGGTGCGCTCAATAGTCTGAGCCACAGGGGCGGTGTCTATCTGCCTGCCAGACTTGCGTTCACGCCCGAAATAGCGTGTTTCGACCATGCTTTGGCTCTGCTCTCCACTGCGGTTGTGCGCCAGAACCTGCACAGAATCAATGGAGTGTACCAACTGACGCACGTCTTTGGAGACGTGCTGGTCGGCAAGAATATCCTCGTTGTAGCGGTTGAACTCGGTGTCAAAGTCAATGAGCAGTTGCTTCTCGGAGAAGGACTCGCGGCGGTACGGCACGTTCTGTTCCGAGCGCGTGGCGCGCTGTTGCTTGCGGTCAAGGTTCTCAAAAGACTCTCCGCTGTAGAGCCTCAAAAGGAGGTATTTCTTGTCGGCAGTGAAGAATATCTTGCCCGAATCGGCTACCATGACGGTGGCATTCTGGAAACCGTCCGAGTAGTCGTAAATCATCAAGTCATAAAGCATGCCCGTTCGCGGTTCTTTGTGGCGGACATAGATGTTGTAGCCATCGATGCCGTCGTAGAACTCGCCCTGCGGGATGTCGAGTTCGGGGGACTTTTGCCTGAGCGAGAAGATGAGCGTCCACAGTTTGACCTGCGTGACAGGGAGTATGGAATTGGAGAAATAGAACGCTCCCACGCAGATAAACGCAATACAAACCGTCAGCGGTCGCATGATGCGGAAGAGGCTGATGCCCGCCGCTTTCATGGCTGTAAGTTCGAATTTCTCGCCCAAATTGCCGAATGAAATCAGCGATGCCAGCAGTATGGCAAGGGGCAACGCCAAGGGTACCACAGACGCTACGGCATAGATGAAGAACTCGGCTAACACACTGACTTCCACGCCCTTGCCGACCAAGTCGTTGACATGCATCCACACAAACTGCATAAGCAGTATGAAGATACAAATCATAAACGTCGCCAAGAACAACCCAAGGAAGTTCTTGATGAGGTAAAGGTCTATTTTCTTGATGATTCGCACGCTTGGGGTGCTTAGCCTTTGAGGTTGTCGGACACGAAATTCAGCGGCAACAAGTCGGATGCACTATGGAAAATATGGCACTCGCGTTCGCCATAAAGAATGACCTCCATCGGTTGCCCGAAGCGGTGCTCCGTCTCCAGCATCACCTGCCGGCACGCCCCGCACGGGCTGGCGGTGTCCTGTGTAAAGTGCCCGTCGGTGAAGCAGGCGATGGCCAACGCCACTACGGGTGTCTTCGGGTGATTGGCATTGGCGGCAAAGAGCGTGGTGCGCTCGGCACACAGTCCGCTGGGGTAGGCGGCATTCTCCTGGTTGGTGCCTGTAACTATCTGTCCGTCAGCCAACAGTGCTGCCGCTCCTACATGGAAATGCGAGTAGGGAGCATACGCGTCTTGTGTCTTCTGCTTGGCAATCTCCACCAAGCGGCACTGCTGTTCACTCAGTTCGTTCTCCTGACATACAGTCAGTTTTGTATGCAAAGTAACCTCTCTCATGGTCTTCAATATAAACGGGCACTCCGCCCAAATTAGCCCGCAAAGATACACAATTTTTCTGAACAATACAATATGTAAGGTGATAATTACAATGATGGCAAATATGTATTGTCCAAATTCTTAGCATTTGCATACAATGATTATGCTATTTTCCCATTACTCCATACACGAAAACAGTCACACCTGCAAATCGGCTATTCTCGGAGGCACCTTTGCCTCCGACGAGAGAGTCAAGACTCCCTCCACCACCCTCTCGGGCAGTATTCGTACGTCAAAGATCACTGGCTGCTTACGTCTGCAGCCTACCGGATTCAACACCTTGAATCACGATGCAAAGGTAGTACATCTTCAGAGGGCATTGAGCGTTTCCGGTACTTTCTGTTACTTATTGGCACGATTTGGTGCGATTTGGTAGTTTCTGTTACTTTCTGCTACTTTTCTCTTGCAACTAATTATATCTCAGGAATATACAGACATATCCATCCTGTCGTGGTTCCTCTATAGGTGATAAAAGTGCGATAAGTAGTATCAATGAATGTTGAGGAAAAGACCAAATGCACCAAATGAAAAACTCTGCTAAAAGTGTTGTTTTTTGCCAACTTTAGCAGAGTTTTATGATATGCACAACTGACAAAGTTTGCTTATAACACGTTTGTAATAAACATATTATGCGCATCATATCTATTTTGCGACAATTATATAACTACCCATTTATTGCAGGTATAGTTCGCTACCTCAATATGGTCGTTATATAGAGAGAAACAAACGAGGCTGCCATGTGGCAGCCTCGTCTCATTTCAGCATAAAGTATTTAATTGTGACACTCTTTTTATGGCAACTGATGAATGAGTTGCACAATAGATTCAGCCGCAGCATTATTCAAGATGTTCCTCAAAGCCGTTTGCTTTGTATGAAAATTCCTGAAACCAAATCCTTTCATACCCATTGTCACCAAGAATGGTACTAACATTGTGAATAGTACTTCCGCGCTGACGGGCAGCACAGACAACAATGTCTGCTTTACTATCAAC
>CAKVBV010000101.1 GCA_934725535.1 uncultured Bacteroidales bacterium
TCGGTGATACCGATTTGCGTGTTGGGGTTCGCCACGTCATCGTCCTCCATGACAAGGCGGTTGCGGTAGATTTCGAGGTCGCCCTTGTCGGGGTTGATAATCACGTCGTAGTTGGCATCCGAGCCGTACATCTTGGCGATGACATTGCGAAAAGAGTCCTCCAGCACATTGATAAACGTCTGGCGGTCAATGTTCTTGAGTTCTTTGAACTCCGAAAAGATGTCAATCAGGTTGATTGACTTTTGCGATTTTGTTGCCATTTGTATCTTTTTTATCTAATTTTCGTTTGTTTGTCGGTCGGCACGTTGCCGATGATTTTGTTGGTGGTTGGTTAGAGGATGGTTATAGGTTACGGGCATCTTCCTCACCCAATTGCACACTACCCATCACAAATTGTACATTTCCCTGTGGTTGCCCCCTACTCCCTACTCTCTAACCCCTAATCCCCCTCTTTGAGGAGGTAGGGGGAGTCACACTTTCAACTCATACCTTGTATATTTGACACCGTTGTATGGGAATGTGAGTGTCTGAATCTGCTTTTGCTTGCGCTTCTTACCCTCCACAGACACCATCATTTCGGCGTCAATGCTGAATGTATCGTCGTCCACCGACACCAGTTGACCGCGGTATTTCTTGCCGTCCGCTGCCAGCACCTCCACATCATGCCCGACGTTCTTGGTGTACTGCATCTTGGATTTGAACGGGTCGGTCAGGCTCACGCTGCCCACTTCCAGCGAGTAGTCGTCCTCGCCGGCGGCATCCAACTGCTCCACCAGACAGCGGTTCAGTTCTGCACAGAAGTCCACATCCACGCCTTCCAGTCTGTCCACCTCTACCAAGATGTCGTTCTGTGCACTCACCGTGAGCGTTATCAACTCATAGCCCATGCCTGCCAGTTTCTCTTCAACCCAAGTCCGTATCTGCTGTTTATCCATCATTGTCTGCTGCTGATTATTGGTCGTTAGTATATTTTGCACCTTTCCCACAACGCGTGAGGGAACCTTTTCGGGTCCCCTCACTCAATTCGACCGCAAAGGTAATGCTTTTTTCTTATATGTGCAAGGAGTTCTGCATTTTTTACATATCAACACCTTGAATCACGATACAAAGGTACTACATTCTCTGATGGCATTGAGCGTTTCTGTCGTTTTCTGTTACTTTACGGTACGATTTGGTATGATTTGGTAGTTTCTGTTACTTTTTGTTACTTTCTGTTACTTTTCTCTTGCAACAAATTGGACATCAAGTAGTCACGAACATTAGAGTACAGAACTCTGTTATTCCACAATCTCACCTTTGAGGGTGGCAGCGGATGCCTCCTTGACAAGTACATGTACTATCTCTCCGATGTGTCTGCCATTGCGGGGGAAGACGACGGTCTTGTATTGCGAAGTACGCCCATACATATCGTCACGGCTGCGCTTGGAGAAGCCTTCCACCAGCACCTTCACCGTCTTGCCAATCTCGCGGAGGTTGCTCTCAAGGGAGAGTTGGTTCTGCAAAGCGATTATCTCATTCAGGCGGCGGACTTTCTCCTCTTCGGGCACGTTGTCGGGCAGGTGCTTCTGTGCAAAGGTGCCCGGGCGCTCGCTATACTTGAACATAAAGGCAGTATCGAACCCTACTTCGCGCATCAGGGAGAGCGTCTCTGCGTGGTCTTCCAAGGTCTCGTCATGGAAGCCGCAGAAGACATCGGTGCCAATAGTGGCTTCGGGCAGGATACGGCGTATGGCAGCAATGCGGTCGAGATACCACTCGCGCGTATATTTGCGGTTCATGAGTTTGAGAATCTTGTCCGAGCCGCTCTGTACGGGCAAGTGTATGAACTTGCACAGGTTGTCGTGCCGCGCGATGGTCTCCAATGTTTTGTCCGACATATCTTTCGGGTGGCTGGTGGTGAAGCGGATACGCATTTCGGGTACGGCATCGGCAACTAACTCAAGCAGGTCTGCGAAGTCAATCACTTCCGTTTTGCCGTCTGCGTTTGTTCGCTCATAGCGGTAAGAGTTCACATTCTGTCCGAGGAGTGTAACCTCCTTATAGCCTTTCTGCCACAGGTCGCGTACTTCACGGAGAATACTCTCTATGTCGCGGCTGCGCTCGCGCCCTCGGGTGTAGGGTACCACGCAGTAGGAACAGAAGTTGTTGCACCCGCGCATGATACTGACAAAACCTGATATTTGTTTGCCTATACGGGCAGGCATAATGTCGCGATAAGTCTCTGTCTTGCTGAGGGTTACATTGACGGCGCGTTCCCCTTGCTCGCATTGCGCGAGGAGATTGGGAATATCCATATAGGCATCAGGTCCTGCCACAAAGTCCACACCAAAGTCGCGCACCAGTTCTTCGCCTATGCGCTCTGCCATACAGCCGATAACACCTATTATCTTGCCTTTTTTGTTTTTGCCGCCCAGTTCCTGCAAGCGGTGCTGCACCTTCTGTTCGGCATTGTCGCGAATGGAGCAGGTGTTCAGCATCACGATGTCGGCATTGGCGATGTTGTCGGTTATCTCACAGTCCGTGGTTTGCATGATGGCAGCCACCACCTCGCTGTCCGCCACATTCATCTGGCAGCCGTATGTCTCGATATAAAATTTCTTCATTTTCTAATTGTGCATTTATGACGACGCGAGCCGCGTCGTCCCCCAAGGCGTCGTCCTCCATGCAAAGCGTCGTCTGATATTATGCATTAAATCTATACTCCGTTACCTCGTGATAGACCTCATTCGGGCGCAGGACTGCATTGGGGAAGTTGCCGTGGTTGGGGCTGTCGGGGAAGTTCTGCGCTTCCAGACATATAGCGTGCTGCACATCGTACTCGCGCCCGCTTTTGCCGATGTTTTTCTCCACCCAGTTGCCCGTATATACTTGCAGTCCGGGCATAGTGGTCCACACCTCCATGCGACGCCCATCGGCTTCCACGATAGCGGCTTGGTGCAACGCACCATCTTTTGGCAACGCCCCATGGATAACGAAATTGTTGTCTATGCCGCGCCCCGGAGCAAAGAACGGGTCGTCTATGCGGTCTCCCACACGTTGCGGGGTTCGGAAATCCATAGGCGTGCTGTCCACCTTGGCTATCTCACCCGTGGGGCACGCCGTGTCGTCCAAAGGCGTGTACTCATCGGCAAACACCTGCAAGGTATGGTTGCGGACATCGCCGCTGCCTTCGCCTGCAAGATTGAAGTATGCGTGGTTGGTCAGTCCGATGACAGTGGGCTTGTCCGTCTTGGCTTCAAAGGTAATCTGCAGGGCGTTCTCGCGTGTGAGGCAATAGGTTACATACACATCCACCATGCCAGGGTAGCCCTCCTCACCGTCTTTGCAGCGGTAGTGCAACGATATGCTATATGCGTTCTGCCCCACAACCTCCCAAATCTTCTCGTTCCAACCATGTATGCCGCCATGGAGGGAGTTGGTGCCATTGTTTACGGGCAGTTGGTAGGCAACGCCGTCTAATGTAAAACGCCCGTCTTTGATACGATTGGCATAGCGACCAATGATGGCATTGAAGTAGGTTTCCTTCTCCATCCATTCGTCCAATGTATTGAAACCCAATACAATATCCTTGACCACGCCCTCCTTGTTCGGCACGATGAGGGACACAATCTTTGCCCCGTAGTTGGTGATTTGTGCTGTCAGCCCGTTCCGGTTGCACAGGGTGTAAAGCCCTATCTTCTTTGTGCCAATACGCTTGTTGAAACTCTCCGTTTTAACCATAATTTCTATTTTTGGGGGTAGTTGCTGTTGTTATTACTTCTGATGACGACGCGAGCCGCGTCGTCCCCCAAGCAGCGTTGTCCCCCAATTCATCATTCATAATTCTTAATTAACCCGGTGTGCTCCGTCTCCAATCTGTGCGATATAGAAGTCGGCGTGGAGACCTGTTTTCCCTGTGTACGTCTTGCCCACTTGCTTGATAAAGGTCGGTATTGCTTCTTCGCGTACCAATGATACCGTGCAACCTCCGAAGCCGCCGCCTGTCATACGGCTACCTATGACGCCGTCCACCTGCCATGCCGCTTCTGCCAAAGCGTCCAATTCGGGACCCGTCACCTCATAGTCGTCACGCAAGGATATGTGGCTGGCGTTCATCAGTTTGCCAAAAGTCAGTATATCCCCCTTTTGCAATGCTTCTACGGCGTCTCTTGTGCGCTGTACCTCACCCACGACGTGGCGTGCACGACGCAGTGCCACCTCATTGGTGATAACGTTTTGCACTTGTTCAAACTCGGTCATACTCAACTCTGCCAGATGCATCAACGGACGCACCTTGCTAATCATATCCACCGCCTCATGGCATTGTGCCACGCGTGCGTTGTAGGCACCCGAGTCCAACTTGTGGGGCGAGTGGGTGTTGCTGATAACGACCTTGATACCATTCAGTTTGACAGGTACCAATTCAAACTCCAGCGTGTCGCAGTTGAGGTAGATGGCATGGTCTTTTTTGCCTTGTGCCGAGGCAAACTGGTCCATGATACCGCAGTTGACGCCCGCGAACTCATGCTCGGACAGTTGTCCGATTTTCGCCAGTTCGGTGCGGTCGTAGCCCGTATGGAGCAACTCGTTGAATGCAAAAGCCGTTACTACCTCAATGGCAGCACTGCTGCTGAGTCCTGCGCCCGCAGGCACATCGCCCCAGAACAGCATATCATAGCCCTGCGGAATGGCAATGCCGCGCTTGACAAACTGCGCGATGCAGCCCAACGGGTAGTTCACCCATGCATTCTTGGGCAGCGGTGTGGTGAGGGCGTTGACTAGCACTTCGGTCAGTTCGGGTTTGCCGTCCAACACATTCATATTCAGGGATGCGAAGCGCATTTTCAGGTCATTGTTTGGTGCGATGAGCAGGAATGTGCCGAAACTCAATGCACAAGGGAACACATAGCCACCGTTGTAGTCGGTGTGTTCACCGATGAGATTCACGCGCCCGGGCGCGAAAAAGATGTCTGTTGCTTCGTGTCCGAAGAGGGAAAGAAACGCTTTCTTCAATTCATTGACTTGCATAAATGTATTGTTTTTAGGGTTAGTTATCATTTCACATTTGTTCCAACAAGCGGCAAAGTTACGAAAATAAACGGAAAAATCAAAATCCGCTCAGGGTAACCGCATCAAATATTAACACATTTATACATTATTGTAGCGCATTATTGGAATTTTTACTATAAAATGCATCACCGGGGACGCGGACGCCCTCGTCCGCGGGCAGTTTGGTACAAACTGAATGGATTTGCTCTGTTTGTGGAGACGACTCGTCTCGCGTCGTTTAGTACGAATAACATTTTGTCTGAAAAATAGCATAACGCTATACTTGTTCATTCAAAATCATACCAATTATGCTATTATTTTGATGCGGTTGCCCTGAAATCCGCTGCCATTTTTACAGAATGATAACAGGGCAACCGCATCAAAATCGAACGACTGTACGAAATATACGCACCCAAGAGTTACTACGAATAGTTCTTATCAGTAGCCGCCTTGTGTATTCGCTAACATGGAAGTGATATTGTATATAAATCGGTGATTTTCAGTGTGTTCGTTGTTGTGTATATGAATTATTTTTAGTACCTTTACGCAAATTTTAGGTCTATGGGTCATTTTGCAGGCTGGAAAGTGGCTTCATGTCCGATGAATAGGGCGTTGCAGACGATTCAAAAGGTT
>CAKVBV010000102.1 GCA_934725535.1 uncultured Bacteroidales bacterium
TCAGCATCTCCTCCAACGAGATGCCCCCGTGTTGGAATGTGTCGCGGTAGAACTGCGCGTAGTAGTTGAAGTTGTTGGGGTAGGCGAAGAAGTCGCTGCCCGTGCAGAACACATAACTGCTGCTCACGTTGGGGCAGGGCAGTCCCACCTGTTTCGGGCGGGTAATCTCAAAGCAGTTCTTCGATTGGAAACTGAGCGACTTGCCCACCTTGTACCGCAGGTTGGTGTTGGTGTTCTTGTCCCCGATGATTTGCACGGGGTTGGTGACGCGCATCGTTCCGTGGTCGGTCGTCAGCACTACCTTGTAGCCTAATGAGGCAATCCTGCGGAACATCTCTGCCGTGGGCGAATGGCGTAGCCAACTGAGTGTCAGACTACGGTATGCCGCCTCGTCATTGGCGAGTTCACGCATCATCTTGCTTTCGGTACGTGAGTGCGACAGCATATCTATAAAGTTGAGTACCACCACGTTAAGCGGCGTTTGCAGTGCCTTGAACTGCCGCGTGATACGCTCGCAGAAGTCGCTCTCGTTCACCTTGTAATAGGTGTAGGTATAGCGTTTGCGGAAGCGGTCCAACTGCGTCTGTATCAACTCGTTCTCGTAGTTGTTCTTGGTCTCCTCGTCGTCCTCGTCCACCCACAGGTCGGGGTACATCTCCTTGATTTGCAACGGCAGCAACCCCGAGAAGATGGCATTGCGCGCATACTGCGTGGCGGTCGGCAATATCGACATATACATCTGCTCATCGCGCACCGTAAACCACTTCGACAGAAGAGGTTGTATCGTCTTCCATTGGTCGTAGCGGAAGTTGTCAATCACCACAAAAAATACCTTCTCCCCCTTGTCCAACAGCGGGAAAATGCGCTGCTTCATCACATCCTGCGACATCATCGGACGCTCCTTGCCCTGCACAAACCACTCCTCGTAGTGCTTGGCTACGAACTTGGCAAAGGCGGCATTCGCCTGCTCGCGTTGCATGCGTAGCATCTCGTGCATAGCGGACTCCTCCAATTCTATCTCCCAGTGCGTCAATGTGCGCTCTATCGCCATCCACTCTTCCACGGTGGTGGCGGTGTCTATCATATACGAGATGTCCGAGAACTCCTGCCGGTATGTGGTGTTCACGTGCTCCTCCACAATCTCGCGTTGGTGGATATGCTTCTTCAGGCACAGCAGTATCTGGTTGGGATTCACGGGTTTAATCAGATAGTCGGCTATCTTCTGCCCGATGGCCTGCTCCATAATGCGCTCCTCTTCGGACTTGGTTATCATCACCACAGGCAACGCAGGGCGCATGTTTTTTATCTCTTGCAGTGTCTCCAAACCTGACAATCCGGGCATATTCTCGTCCAGAAAGACAATATCAAACTGTTGCTCGCGGCATTGCTCGATAGCGTCCTGCCCGTTGTTCACAGGCACTACCTCATATCCTTTCTCTTGTAAATAGATAAGGTACGGTTTCAGCAGATGTATCTCGTCATCCGCCCACAGTATTCGGTTCATAGTAGCCATATCTTTTCAACACAAGGGAAATACTCCCTATCCGCCAATGTACTCTGCAAAAATCGTACAAAACACAAAAAAATCACACATAAAGCGTGATTTTTTCGTATTTCCAAATAAAAAGAGACCGCCCGACATACATCGAGCAGTCTCTTTTTTCTGTCCCCCCCCTCCTCTGAAATGAAAGAGGGAGTGGAGAAGTCCTTAATTCTTGAAGTGGAGTTCGCCGTCGCGGAGTTCGACGATGACGGGACGTTTGTTGTCCACCTTGCCGGCGATGATTTGCTTGCTGAGTTCGTTGAGTACGAGCCGTTGCAAAGCACGCTTGACAGGCCGTGCACCGAACTGCGGGTCGTAGCCCTCGCGGGCGATATAGTCGATAGCGTCGTCGGTAACACGCAAATCCACACCATTCTTGAGCAGCATCTTGTGGATACCTTCAATCTGCAAGCCCACAATCTCGCGTATCTCCTTCTCATTGAGCGGCTTGAACATAATGATTTCGTCAATACGGTTCAGGAACTCGGGACGTATCGTCTGGCGGAGCATCTCCATCACCTGAGTCTTGGTGGTGTCCTGATCAATACCTTTCTCCTCGTTCTCACGTATGAGTTGAGAACCAAGGTTGGAGGTAAAGATAATCAAGGTGTTCTTGAAATTGACCGTCCGCCCTTTGTTGTCGGTCAGACGCCCGTCGTCCAATACCTGCAGGAGGACATTGAAGACATCGGGGTGCGCCTTTTCGATTTCATCGAACAGCACGACGCTGTACGGTTTGCGGCGTATGGCTTCGGTCAACTGACCGCCCTCGTCATAGCCCACGTATCCGGGAGGTGCACCGATGAGCCGGGTCGCACTGAACTTCTCCTGATACTCCGACATATCGATACGGGTCATCATATTCTCGTCGTCGAAGAGGTAGTCGGCAAGTGCTTTCGCCAACTCGGTCTTACCTACACCCGTGGTACCGAGGAAGATAAACGAACCGATAGGACGTTTGGGGTCTTGCAAGCCCGCACGGCTACGACGGATAGCGTCGCTGACCGCCTCGATGGCTTCGTCCTGACCAACCACACGTTTGTGCAGTTCCTCCTCCAGATGGAGCAGTTTGTCGCGCTCGGATTGCATCATCTTGGTAACGGGTATGCCCGTCCAGCGTGCAACCACCTCGGCAATATCGTCTTCGTCCACTTCCTCCTTGATCATGCTCTCGCCCGACATGGAATGAAGCGCGTCCTGTGCGGCTTTGATGTTCGCCTCGGCTTGCTGTATCTTGCCGTAGCGTATCTCGGCTACCTTGCCGTAGTTGCCCTCGCGCTCTGCCACTTCGGCTTCGTGCTTCATCTCCTCGATATGGGCTTTCTCGTTCTGGATAGTGGCTACATAACCTTTCTCCTTGTCCCAACGGGCTTCCATCTCGGAAGACTGCGCCTTGAGCGTCTTGAGTTGCTCCTCGATACCTTTCAGTTTCTCGGTGTCGTTCTCGCGCTTGATAGCCTCGCGCTCAATCTCGAGTTGCTTGATCTGACGGTCGAGATTATCCAACTCCTCCGGTTTGGAATCCACCTCCAAACGCAGTTTGGCAGCGGCTTCGTCCACCAAGTCGATAGCCTTGTCCGGCAGATAACGGTCAGTGATATAACGTGTTGAGAGGGTTACGGCAGCGATGAGGGCATCATCTTTGATACGCACTTTGTGGTGCGTCTCGTAGCGTTCTTTCAAGCCACGGAGGATAGATATAGTGGCAGCCTCGTCGGGTTCATCGACCATTACGACTTGGAAACGGCGTTCCAACGCTTTGTCCTCTTCGAAATACTTCTGGTACTCGTCCAAAGTGGTGGCACCGATAGCCCGCAGTTCACCACGTGCCAGAGCCGGTTTCAATATATTGGCAGCGTCCATCGCACCGCTCGACTTGCCCGCACCCACGAGGGTGTGAATTTCATCGATGAACAGGATTATCTCGCCTGCAGCGGCAACGACCTCGTTGATAACGCCTTTGAGACGCTCCTCGAACTCGCCCTGGTACTTCGCACCCGCAATCAGGGCACCCATATCCAGCGAATAGATTTGTTTCTTTTTCAGGTTCTCAGGGACATCGCCGCGCACAATACGGTGCGCCAATCCCTCTACGATGGCGGTCTTACCGACACCCGGTTCGCCGATCAGAATAGGGTTGTTCTTCGTACGACGGCTCAATATCTGCAGCACGCGGCGAATCTCCTCGTCACGCCCGATAACAGGGTCGAGTTTGCCCGCTTGCGCCCGCTCGCAAAGATTGATAGCGAACTTCTGCAGGTTCTCGTTCTGCTGTTGTTGGTTGTTGTAGTTGTTGTTTGTATTCATAGTTAAATCTCCTTTCTTTGTTTGTTCCGCTTGCGCGGTCTGCAAGGGAATGGACAAAGGTCGTACCAAACCCATATCGGCTGACAAAATGGCAGATTGTGTATAGTAAAGATATTGACGACGCGAGCCGCGTCGTCCCCCAAAACTGCAGACAATATGTCCGCATCTCCAATACATTGCAATCTTTCGACATTGACGGCTTAATCACATACTAATCTCATACTAATCTCATACTAATCACATACTAATCACATACTAATGTCATACTCTTACCCCGACAAATAGTGAATGGTTCCATCATGCGCATCATACGCAATATATTCCATAGCGATTCCATCTGGCATTCGTATTTTGGGTGCGGTTGCCCCGGGTCGCCCCAGATAGCATTTGCCCTAATGGGAAAAATTGTGTAATTTTGCAGCAATTACAAACTAACTAAGGAATGAAAACAGGTCTTGTATTGGAAGGCGGCGGTATGCGCGGGATTTATACCTGCGGAGTGCTGGACGTGATGATTGACAAAGGTTTTGAACCCGATGTGCTGTGCGGTACGTCGGCGGGGGCACTATTCGGCGTTAATCTGCCGTCCAAGCAAAGAGGGCGGGCGTTTGATTACAATTTCCGCTATTGCGACAATCCCAACTATGTTTCCCTGCGTTCCTTTGTCCGCACAGGCAATATGGTGAACGTGGACTTCTCTTACAATCAAATCCCCAACAGGTTAGCCCCTTTCGATGAGGCGGCATTTGAGGCATCGAAGACAAAGATGTATGCCACAGTCACCAATATGCGTACAGGCAAAGCCGAATACAAGCACATCACCAACTGCATCAAGCAAATGGACTGGTTGCGTGCATCGGGTACACTGCCTTTCATCTCGCGCCCCGTGCGGATTGACGGGGAGAAATATCTGGATGGCGGATTGGTGGATAATATCCCATTGGACAAGGCATTTGAAGAGGGCTGCGACAAGGTGATAGTCGTACTCACGCGCCCGATAGAGTTCCGGCTGAACGAACACATGTATTGGCTGAGCAAAGTATTCTATCCGCGCGAGAAGAACCTGCAGGAGGCTCTGCGTGTGCGTAGTACCAACTACAACAAGCGTATGCACCAGGTACGCCGCCTGAAAGAAGAGGGTAGGATATTTGTATTCTCTCCCGAAACGCTGCTTCCCGTACGCCGCTTGGAGCGCAACCCGCTTCACCTCAAGCAGGTGTACCACTTGGGTCTGCGCGATGCCACACGCGAATGGGACAAGATGGAAGAATACCTGCACACATAAGATACCCGCTCTGTGGGCTAAATAGAACATCTTACCGACCGGCAGCGTTGATTATAGTATGCACATCCTGCAAAAAAATATAGTGTCCATTTAGAAACGCAATTTTGGGGTATATTTTTGCCCCCTGTCAGCCCTTGTTGAGGGTACCGAAACAGGGGCTGACAGGGGGCACCCCAAAGAACCGTCCAAGGCAGATGCAATACAAAAGAATAAAAAAACAGGAGAGGATTTGCACCTCTCCCGGAAAT
>CAKVBV010000103.1 GCA_934725535.1 uncultured Bacteroidales bacterium
GTTTGTTTTGCGGAAAGAGAGGGATTCGAACCCCCGAACCCTTGCAGGTCAACGGTTTTCAAGACCGCCGCGATCGACCACTCCGCCATCTTTCCTTCGTCGGAATGTGCTTGCGACACTTAAATCCGCTGCGCGGATTTAAGTCGCCGCCATTCCTCCTCTCAAATCAAACCTTATGCAGTGATGTTCGATTTGACTTCTTCGCGTGAGGATATTATACTATTGACACTCCACCGAAAAAGCGTGCAAAAGTACTGCTTATTTTTGAAATACACAAATAATTTTGTTGGTTTCGGGAAAAAGCAGTACTTTTGTGGGCTTAAAACATACGAAAATGTTGTTGCAGATACTGAAATCGAAGATTCACCGTGTGACGGTGACAGAGGCAAATCTCGAATATATAGGTTCCATTACCATAGATGAAGACCTTATGGATGCGGCGCATATATATGCGGGCGAGCGCGTGCAGGTGGTGGACAATACGAATGGTGCGCGTTTGGAGACTTATGTTATCCCCGGCAAACGTGGCAGCGGGTGCATCTGTATGAACGGTGCAGCGGCGCACTTGATTCACGTGGGTGATACGGTGATAATCATGGCTTATGCGCTGATGACCCCTGAAGAGCAGCAGAGTTTCAAGCCCGCTGTGGTGTTTCCGGTGGGGAACAAGTTGAGTTTTAGGGGTTAGAGAGTAGGGAGTAGGGAGTTATGGCGTTTTTCGACTTAATACATACTGATAACCAGTCCAATGCGCGTGCCGGTGTGGTGCATACCGACCATGGGGATATATTGACACCTATCTTTATGCCCGTAGGGACCGTGGGGACGGTTAAGGGGGTGCATAAGCGCGATTTGATTGACGATATTCACGCCCAAATCATCTTGGGTAATACCTATCACCTCTACCTTCGTCCCGGTACGGAGATATTGCATCAGGCGGGCGGATTGCACAAGTTTGAGGGTTGGACACGCCCAATACTCACAGACTCAGGCGGTTATCAGGTGTTCTCGCTGACGGACATACGCAAGATGACAGAAGAGGGGGTGCAGTTCTCGTCGCATATCGACGGACGCAAACTGATGTTCACGCCCGAGAAAGTGATGGATATAGAGCGTGAGATAGGTGCGGACATTATGATGGCGTTTGACGAGTGCTGTCCGGGTACTGCCGACAGGCAATATGCCAAAGCGTCGATGGAGCGTACGCACCGTTGGTTGGACCGCTGTATCGCACGTTTCGATAGTACGAATGATGTGTATGACTACAAGCAGCACCTCTTTCCGATTGTGCAAGGGTGTGTCTATACGGACCTGAGGCAAGAGGCGGCCAAGCGTCTGCGCGACCTCGACCGTGACGGCTACGCCATAGGCGGATTGGCGGTAGGTGAGCCTACGGAGCAGATGTACGAGATGATAGAGGTGGTGAATGACATCCTGCCGACTGACAAACCGCGCTACCTGATGGGGGTAGGCACGCCGTGGAATATCCTTGAGGGGATAGAACGCGGTGTGGATATGTTCGACTGCGTGATGCCCACCCGTAACGGGCGTAACGGTATGATATTCACGCAGAACGGCGTGATGAATATGCGCAACAAGAAATGGGAGAATGACTTCACCGAACTGGACCCTGCAGGCACCAGTTATGTGGACCATCAATACACACGGGCTTATGTGCGGCACCTGATACACTCTGATGAGATGCTGGGCTTGGAGATACTGAGTATTCACAACCTGGCGTTCTACCTGTGGCTGGTGGGCGAGGCACGCAAGCATATCATTGCCGGAGACTTCCGTTCGTGGAAAGAGGATACGCTGCGACGGATAATGGTGAGACTATAATAATCATCTGTAAGGATTATTTGCAGATAAAAGCAAAGGTTTCTTTTGAAGAAAATCGACAAATACATCATCAAGAAGTTCCTTGGCACATTCTTCTTCTCGATTGTGCTGATAATGAGTATTGCCGTCGTCTTCGACTTGACCGAGAAGTTGGATGACTTCTTCGAGAACCAGGCACCGCTCAAAGAGATTATAGTAGATTACTATTTCAATTTTATACCTTACTATATGAATATGTTCAGTCCGCTGTTCATATTCATTTCGGTGATTTTCTTCACTTCCAAGATGGCGGGTAACAGCGAAATCATTGCCATTCTCGCCAGCGGTGTCAGTTACCGCCGATTGATGTGGCCGTATTTTGTCAGTGCCACATTGCTCTTCTTCTTGTCGTTTTGGCTCACGGGTTACGTGATTCCGCCGGCATCGGAGAAGATGCTGACGTTTCAGGACAAGTACGTGCAGCGTTTCACCCGCGAGAACGCCCGCAATGTGCAGATGGAGGTGGAACCCGGCACTATTCTCTATATTGAGAGTTTCCAAAAGCGTACGCAAATGGGGTACCGCACATCGTTTGAGCATTTCGAGGGCAAGCAACTGACGATGCGTATCACCGCCGACCGTATCAAGTATGACTCCGCCTACAACTGGCATTTTGACCGCTACACCCGACGCGATTTTGACGGTATGCGCGAGATGCTGAGCCGTGGTGAGAGGCTTGACACAATCATTCCTATTCTGCCCGAAGAACTGTTCTATACCGCGGAGAACGCCCAGATGATGACCAACCCGCAACTGAAAGCGTATATCGACCGCCAACGCCAGCGCGGAGGAGGCAATATCCAGGCCTTTGAGACGGAGTGGTGGAAGCGTTGGGCAAGTCCGATAGGGGCTTTTATCATGACGCTCCTTGGCGTTACCATGAGCAGCAAGAAAGTGCGCGGCGGTATGGGGAAGAACCTGGGTGTCGGACTGACCCTCAGTGCGTTGTATATACTATTCTCGACGGTCTCCACCACGTTCTCGGTGAATGGCGTGATGTCGCCTTTTATGAGCGTGTGGTTGCCTAACTTTGTGTTCCTTGCTATAGGCGCTATGCTCTATATGAGGGTTAGTCGGTAGTGTTGTTTCTGCCATTTTCAGTTTGTTTTTCTCCAGAAATCATTGCTATCCAACCACAGCCAAGTAGTGTTGCTTGTGTGGTCGAGGTAGTCGATATATGCTTTGATGGTGGCGGTGCCGTCCGGCACGCAGAAGGGGGCAGTGTAGCATTGCCACTTGCCGTTGTCTATTCGGTAGTATATCCTGCCGCCTTGCATGACCTTGTTCATAGTTATCAGCAAGGTGCCGTCTTCTGTCTGCTCGGCATGAATGCCCGGTTGCTGCAGGTGGAAGTTATGCCCTGCGGCGTGCAGGCGCGGGAGAAGAGTCTCATATACAAGGGTGTTGTATTCGCTGAGTGTGAGGCGGCTGCGGGTGTTCCATGCACGCTCTGCCAAGCCGAACATCTTAGGGTACAACTGCCACTCCACTTGCGCAAAGGAGCGTATCACTTCACTCCACAGTTGGGCACTCATACCTATCACATTCGGGTGCTGCAAGGGTTCCCAATCGAAAGCGCGATACTCGTCGGTGTATCCGCCCCAGTTGAGTCCTTTCTCCTCGTGGTGGTTGCAATAGGCAAGGTCAAAGTACAGGTGGTTTGCCGCTGCCAGTACCACAGGGTAGCCTGCTTCTGCCAGTTCGAGGGGCTTTGCCTCGCCATTGTGCCACGAATAGCATATAGCACGTGTCTCGGGCGGACAGAAATGCCCTATCTCCTCCCAGCCTGCGGGTTGCAGGTGGTGCCGCTGCAAGATAGCAAGCACTTGATTGATAAACGCCTGATGCTCTTCGCGCGTCAGGGCACCTGCCGGCACCTCATCGCCACCGATATTGAAGACGGTCAGCGGACAGCCTGCCTCGGTGTGCATCTTCACTATCTCGGTGATAACACGGTCCACGAACTCAACGGCATACGGATTGGAGACGGCAATCACATTGTCGGTGTAGTTCTGTGCCGATAGGTAACGGCGTGTCTCCAATGTGCTGTCGGTCAGCAGCCCATGCATGGCTTTCTTGCAGGCGCGCATGTGCCCGGGCATATCTATCTCGGGTATGACACGTATGCAACGCTCCTGTGCATAACGCAGCAAATCCATGTATTGCGCGCGTGTCAGATACCCATTGGCTGTGGAGTGTGCGTCCGTATAGTCCCATCCGCCGCAGTACATCGGTAGCAGACATTCGGTTTCGGTGGTGGTATATCCGCGCCTTGCCCCTACGGTGGTCAGTTCAGGCAGCCCGGGTATCTCCAATCGCCATGCCTCATCGTCCGAGATGTGCAGGTGAAGCACATTCAGTTTGTACTGTGCCATCACGTCTATCACGCGCTTGATAGAGTCGGCGGGATAGTAGTTGCGCACGATGTCGAGCATCACGGCGCGGTGGTGCAAGTCAGGGTAGTCGGTGATGACAGCGCATGGGGCTTGCTCACCCAACTGCGCCAAGGTCTGACGGGCATAGAAGACACCCGCATCATCGCCTGCTTCTATATATATGGTGTCAGGTGTCAGGCGCAGGGTGTAGCCCTCGGACACCATATTTGCGTCGGTACGCACAACCATTTCAGCACGCGCAATGTCGCATATATCCTGCTGATATACAACGCTCTTGGGCTGTGGCAAAACGGGCAGTACTTGCTCTGTCTTCCCCCTCTCTGAGGGGGTTAGGGGGAGTCTGTTATATTCATACACGTACTCTCCGTCGGCATAAGGGGTCTTCTCCCACGTCTCTATGCCGCGCATCATCTGTTCGCGGCGCGTGAAGGGCTCATACGTACACGGGATTGATACGGGCTTGCCGTCACCCTGCACAAGGAAGAACCCCTCGGGTATGGAGGTCTGGCGTATCACGTTGCCACGGTAACGCAAACAATAAGTGCGGCTCTCACCGGGCTGCAAGGGAGTGAAGGCTGAGGTAGGCACGATAGAATGGTAACTGGCTTGTATCTCTGTCTCGAGGAGTGCGCCTGCGATAGTGCCCTCGCGCAGCGGCTGTTCGTCTGCCGTCATAGTGAGCGGGTGAACGGACATATAATCGAAGTAGAGTGTCCAGCCCTCATTTGTCAAGGGCTTGCTTGAAGTGTTGGTGATAGTCAGATACATCTCGCATACGCCCGGACGCACATCATTCGCACCCATCTCCCAATGCAGCGACATGGGGACCTGTTGGTTGCTGCAACTGCAGAGCAATGCTGTGCCTGCTATGGCAAAGGCTATGCATACATA
>CAKVBV010000104.1 GCA_934725535.1 uncultured Bacteroidales bacterium
GTTTCGGTACCCTCAACAAGGGCTGACAGGGGGGCAAAAATATACCCCAAAATTGCGTTTCTAAATGGACACTATATGTCCTATTGATAATTTGGAGAACAGGTGCAATCTTAAAATTTGACAGTTTTTTGCGGTAGCGAGGTGGTAACGAGTTGGTAACGCTTTCCTAACGAGTTGGTAACGAATTTTATTTTACAGATATAATACAGATATAATACCGTCCATCTTAACAATCGTACATTTTTGTCTATTGCGGAGTGCTTATGGTTGTCGGGTGGAGGGGTTGGTTGCCCGTTTTTCGATGTATTTTCTTCGAAGGTGGTTCGAAGGTGATTCGAAGGTGGTTCGGAGGTGGTTCGAAGGTGATTCGAAAAATGTTCGGTTTTGTATGCCACTGATATGCATCCGACAAGTTACAGATATGCTACTTTCATTATGGGGAGATAAGGACGCGAGAGATACGGTTTGTATCAAAACCGCTTTGGTGATGCACCCTTTGGGTGCGGTTGCCCTGTCAGATGCCAATGGTACTTGCATACATCAAAAAAAAGCAGTAACTTTGCCGCCTAAAAGAGTTCCGACACGGAACAAAGAGGGTGTATTGAAGATATAGTGAAACTTAGGTCAATTATAGTCGTTGTATTATGTTGCTGTGCCATGTCAGCACAGGCACAGGTTAGCGGTGCGGGCAGTAGTGTGTTCCATTTTCTGAACTTGCCAGTGTCGTCGCGTCTCAATGCTTTAGGCGGCGAGAATGTGGCTATTGCCGACGGCGATGTGAGTATGGCATTCATTAATCCCGCCTTGCTGACCGCCAATACCGACAAGGTGCTGCAGCTCAACTATTCCTATTATCTTGCCGGAACAATGTTCGGCAGTGTGATGTACGGGCATAACTTTGGTCGGTCGAAGATAGAGCGTCCCTATACAGGTACAGGCGAGCCTGACAAGCCCAACTATTTTGCCGTAGGTATTCACTATTTGGACTATGGGCGAATGCAGTATGCAGACGAGAACGGCAACCTTACCGGCGGTACGTTTACGGCTAAGGACATCTGTATCAATGCGATGTATGCGCGTCAGTTGGGTCCGTATTTTACCGTGGGAGTTACGCTGAAACCCATATATAGTATTTACGAAGCCTATCATAGTTTTGCTCTCGGAGCCGATGTGGGCGGTCATTATCAGACACAGGACTCGTCATTGCACGTTGGTTTGGCACTCCGCAACATCGGTTGGCAAATGAAATCCTTCTATACAGAAGAGGAAGGTCAGCATACGGAAATGCTCCCTCTTAACTTGGAATTAGGGCTTTCCTACAGGTTGAAACATGCACCATTCCGCTTTTCGCTGACTATACACAATATGCAGAAATGGTATATTGGTGTTCCCACTACGGCAACAGAGAATACCAACAAGGCAAAAGAATGGTTCGATATGGCTTTTCGCCATACGATATGGGCTGTGGATATAGTGCCACGCAGCGACAAATACTATGTTACCCTCAGTTATAACCATCGTCGCGGGCAGGAGATGCGTCTTGCAGACGCACGCAGTCTGTCGGGGTTTGCTATAGGTGCCGGCGTGAACATCTACAAATTCCGTCTTGGAGTGGCCGTCAGCCAATACTCCCGCAGCAACCTAACCTACCAAGTCTCGCTCTCTACAGACATCAATAGTTTCTTGAAATGAAAAGGATTATCGTGGCAATAGACGGCTATTCGTCGTGCGGCAAGAGTACCATAGCCAAGGCTCTTGCTCAGTATGCAGGCTATACGTATGTGGATACGGGCGCAATGTATCGTGCATTGGCGTTGTATGCGCAACAGCAGCACCTGCAGCACCCCGCAGAAGATATAGTGCCGTTGCTGGATAATATACATATCGGCTTTGTACAGACACCTACGGGTCAGCACGTTACACTGAACGGTAGCGATGTAGAATCTGCTATTCGCACGTTGGAAATAGGCAATTGGGCTTCACAAATCTCCGTAGTCAAAGAGGTGCGTCAGTATTTGGTGGCTCAGCAACAGGCAATGGGTATGCATAAAGGCATTGTGATGGACGGTCGAGACATCGGTACGGTGGTATTTCCACAGGCTGAACTCAAACTATTTCTCACTGCCACACCCGAGGTACGCGCCCAACGTCGCTTTTTGGAACTGCAAGCCAAAGGCGAACAGCCCGATATAGCACAGGTACTGCGCGATGTAAATGACCGTGATTATCGCGATACCCACCGTGCAGAGAGTCCGTTAAGGCAAGCCGATGATGCTATTGTGGTGGATAACAGCCACTTGACACGCGAAGAGCAGATGCAGCATATCATCAGCATTTTCGACAAAGCAGTCCAATAAAAGTATCGCAATACGATAATACTATGACAGTTACCATAGACACGGATTCGGGTTTCTGCTTTGGTGTTACACGTGCCATACGCAAGGCGGAAGAGGAACTGAAGACCGGGCGACTCTTCTGTCTGGGGGACATCGTACACAACGGGCAAGAGGTTAATCGTTTGGCTGCCATAGGCTTGGAGACCATTGACTACGACGACTTGCGCACGCTACACAACGTGCCAGTCCTGCTACGCGCACATGGTGAACCGCCGAGTACCTACCATATTGCCGAACAGAACAATATCCGTATCATTGACGCCTCGTGCCCTGTGGTGCTTAACCTGCAACGACGGATACGCGACACCTACATCAAGACACAAGGACAAGAGCCACGTGCGCAGATTGTCATCTTTGGCAAAGTGGGGCATGCGGAGGTTATCGGGCTACAAGGGCAGACCAACAACACCGCCATTGTTATCGAATCGTCGGAAGACCTTGACAGGATAGACTATACACGTCCTGTCTATCTCTTTTCGCAGACCACCAAATCGGTGGACGAATTTCGCAGTATCGTTGCAGCAATTCGCGGGCATATCGCTTCAGGAGTTCCTTTTGAATGGCATGATACCATCTGCAGGAACGTTGCCAACCGTGTGGATAACCTGCAAACTTTCGCACGCAATAACGATATTGTCATCTTTGTGGGCGGAAACAAGTCCTCAAACGCTAAAGTTTTGTTCCAAAACTGCCAACAAGTGAATCCTCGCACGATTTTTGTAAGTAGTGAAGAAGAGTTATCCTCTGACATCTTGTCAGCCTGTTGCGCAGCAGAGCGTGTGGGCATCTGCGGGGCGACATCCACACCTTTGTGGCTTATGCAACGCTGCAAGACGCGTATAGAGGACTACTACCAAGCAGAATATACTAACAACTAAACCACAATGGAATACAAGATTCAAACAATCGGTGTCCTCACCTCGGGCGGTGATGCACCCGGCATGAATGCAGCCTTGCGTGCTGTAACGCGTGCAGCCATCTCAAACGGTATTAAGGTGAAAGCCATCTACCGTGGATACAAGGGCTTGATAGAGAACGAAGTAAAAGAGTTTACCACCCAAGATGTCAGTGGCATCATTCAGCGTGGCGGCACTATCATCAAGACCGCACGGTGCCCCGAGTTCAAGACAGAGGAAGGACGCAAGCAGGCTTATGAGACTATACAGAAAGAACATATTGATGCGCTCATCGTGATAGGCGGAGACGGTTCTTTCACAGGCGGACGACTCTTTGCGCAAGAGTACAATATCCCCGTCATTGGACTCCCTGGTACCATCGACAACGACCTTTGGGGTACAGATGTGACCATTGGTTATGATACCGCCCTCAATACTATTATGCATTGCGTGGATATCATTCGCGATACAGCCACGAGTCATGAGCGCGTGTTCCTCGTAGAAGTTATGGGTCGTGATGCCGGTTTCCTCACACTGAATGCCGCTATCGCCGCAGGAGCAGAGGCTGCCATCATTCCAGAACGCGCTACAGTGATGGAGCAAATAGAGGCTGCTATCGGTCAAGGACGACGCAAGGATAAGAACTCCAGTATTGTGCTGGTTCAGGAACATGCCATTGAGGGCGGGGCACAAGCAGTTGCCAAAATGGTAGAGGCTGCACATCCTGAATATAGTACACGTGTTACCATTCTCGGACACCTGCAACGTGGTGGGTCTCCTACCGCCAACGACCGTATATTGGCTTCACGTATGGGTATTGCGGCTATCCAAGCACTGCTTGAGGAGCAACGCAGCATTATGGTAGGTGTCCGCGATGATGAAATCGTCTATGTGCCACTCACTAAGGCAATCAAGGAGAAGAAAGACATCAAGGCGGACAAGTGGGCCGCTATGAACATATTATCAATATAGACACGTAGAAAACCAGTGAGCCTTTGTGCATAGGATACGTAACCTATGAACATAGAGACAAAAATAGAAGCATATACCTTCTTTAGATACCCAAGGGCATCTGAAGGAGATATATGTTTGTTCTTAACAAGCAAATCATTAGGCTCTCATTAGGGCAAAATATCAGCCATAGTCAATCGGACTCTTGTAATGCCCTGCAACGGTCAGGTAAAACAGGGTCTATCTACCCGCTATCCACTCGCTATCCTCTCTCTCGTAGATTACATAGACCTAATTATGAGAAATAGGCAGTGAATTATGAATAGTATTATTGCTGTCCGGTAAACGCAGCCCAAAGAAGAAAAGTCCCTTCCAAATGCCCATAAAAAGGCATATTGGTATGTATTTTTGCAAAAGCGAGCCCCTATGCAAAAAGTACCAGTTGCGGATTGCTCGTAGGTGGGGCTAAATTTTGTTCCTTAATCAGCGTATTCCAGAGCCCTTCAGGGTCTTCAAGGAAAGCGTATAAGTCAATATAGTACATCAACATCTGGCGTATCATCGTAACCATATTCGAGAAAGCCCATTTCCGCTCCAAACG
>CAKVBV010000105.1 GCA_934725535.1 uncultured Bacteroidales bacterium
GCGTCCAAGTCGTTGAGTATCAGACCATAGACAGAGTCAAGCGAGGCACGCGGGTTGGCGAGTTGCCGGTCTGTGGAAGTCTGCTCGGTGATAATAGGCACACAGGGGAGGGACTTGGTCTGGTCGCTGTAGGTGAACTGGTAGATTTGCGCCATGTTGAGGTAGGCAAAGGCACGTGCTGCGCGGGCTTGCCCGTAGTTGTAGAGGGCTTCGCCGCTGATTACTTCGGGGTCCAGCGACTGCAAGGCGTTGTTGGCAGCGAAGATGATTTTGTAGAATACCGTCCACATCTGCAAGGCATCGGTGGAGGTGTAGTCGCGGTCTTTGAAGTCGTAGTCGTAACTGAACCAGTTGTAGCCGATGTTGGGCGCGATGAAGTCCTGTCCATTCGACTCGAGGGCAATGAGTTGCGCCGCAAGACCAAAGTCGTTGTGGTTGCCGATGTCCGAGCCCAATCCCGCATAGAGGGCAATCATCTGGGCATAGATGCCGTTGATGTCGGCGGACGAGGTGGAGGGATTGCTGCTGAACGCCTCGGACTTCTGGTCGGAGGTCTTGGTGTCCCCTTCGGGGAACGTGTTGAACATATCGCACGCCGCGAGGCAAAGGGATATGACAACACCTATATATATGTGTAGTTTGTTCATTGTTGTAAGGATTGGAAGTTAGAACGTGAGTGTCAGTCCGCCGCTGATGGAGCGAATGGGCGAGTAGGCAGAGCCTGCGTCGGAGGTGGCAAAACCCTGTCGCGGGTCCAAGCCATGGCGTGCCGACCAGAGGGCTACATTGTCCGCCACGGCATAGAGACGGAGGGACTGCAGGTGGAGACGCTTCATCCACCGAGATGGCAATGTGTAGCCGATGGTGATGTTCTGCAGACTGAGGTAGTTGGAGGACGTGAGCCAGCGGGTGGAGGTGGCGTTGGTGTACTGGTCGGAGGTGCTGACCCGCGGGATGTCGGTGTCGGTGTTTTCGGGTGTCCACGCATTGAGGATGTCGGTGTGCCAGTTCTCGCCGGCATGGTTGTAGGCGGAGTGCATGAGGTCCTGGTAGGTGTAGTCGAGGAGCCGCCCGCCGAGTTGATAGGCAAAAGCCACGGAGAAATCTATGCCATAGGCATTGAGCGATGTGCCGAAGCCGCCATAGACCTTGGGGAGAATGTCGCCCGTGGCGTAGCGTGTGGCATCGGTCCAGTCGTTGGTGGTTATTTTATTGCCTGTGGGATTGCCGTCGGCATCGGTCTCATCCTTGTACCAAAGGGATTCGCCGGTGGTCTTGTCCACGCCCGCATACTCGCGGATATAGAGGTTGTACATGCTCTCGCCCTCCTTGTAGAGGTAGTTGCCACTTATCCACGAGCCGTTGAGTTCGGGTGATAGTTGGAGAATCTTGTTCTTGAAATATGTGAGATTGGCGTAGAGCGTCCATGTGACATGGTCGGTGCTGACGACATCGCCGTGCAGTTCGAGGTCGAGACCCGCGTTGCTGACGGAGCCGATGTTGACGGGATAACTGCTGTAGCCCATGGAAGCAGGCACGGGTTTGTAGTAGAGCATATTGACCGTGCGGCGGCGGAAGCCCTCGATGGTGCCGCCGAGACGCTCGTCGAAGAGCGAGAAGTCGAGACCGGCATTGAAGTTGTAGGAGGTCTCCCACGTGATGTCCTCGTTGCCCTTGTAGGAGAGCACTGTGGCGAAGTCGCCGTTGGACTCGGAGAGGGTGTACTGGTCGGCGTAGAGATAGTAGTTCTCCAAGCCGTCGGGAGTGAGCAGATTGTCGTTGCCCTGCGCTCCGTAACTGACTTTCCACTTGAGGAGGTTGACAACGTCCTGCGCGGGAGCCATCCAACTCTCGGCGTTCATATCCCAAGCCAAGCCGACCGACCAGAAGTCGCCCCAGCGGTTCTTCTTGGCAAAGCGCGAAGAAGCATCGCGACGATAGGAGGCAGAGATATAGTACTTGCCCGCATAGTCGTACTTCGCCTGGGCGAGGATACCCATGGTGGTGTAGCGGTCGGTGTAGGAAGAGGTGCTCGGATTGAGGATGGCGTTGTTGATTTCCGCCATGCTGCCATTGAAGAGTTTGGACTTGCTGCCCGAGATGTAGGAGTAGGTGTATTGGTAGTTCTCGTAGCCGAGGAGGGCATCCACGTTGTGAAGACCGTCGAAACGGTTGTTGTAGGTGAGGGTGTAGAGTTGGTTGACCGTCATGGTGCGGCTCTGGCTGACGCCCGCCGAACCGCCTTTGTCGGCATACTGACCATACCACGGGTTGAGGGTATATTGGTAGCGCGAGCCATAGTAGGTGGCACCCACGGAGGCATTGAGTTTCAATCCTTTGTAGAGTTCGGCTTGTGCGTACCACTTGCCGGAGAACATGTCGTTTTTGTACAAAGCCTTATCCAATGCCACGGAAGAGGCGGGGTTGGACTGTGTCATGAACGGACGCTGGACACCGCTTGCCACGGACTTGCCATCGCCGTAGTCATAGACGGTGAAACCGTTGGAGTCGGTGGTGATATTGCCCTTGGCATCGCGCACGTAGAGCGGGTAGATGGGCGCGATGTGGTTGCTGATATAGAAGAGGTTGCCGCTGGAACCCCATGTGGTCTGCTCCTCGGGGTAGTTCTGGTCCACGTGGGCATACGCCATGTTGGTGCCTATCTTGAGCCATTTCTTCGCCTGGTAGTCCACGGAGACACGGGTGGAGATACGCGAATAGTCGGAGTTTTCGATGAGTCCGGTGTCGTCGAGGTAAGAGGCAGAGGCGTAGTAGGTGAGTTTGTCGGTAGAGCCAGACAGGTTGAGGTTGTACTCTTGGCGGAGGTTGCCCTTCTTGAAGAGTTCGTTGTACCAGTTGTCAGGCAGGTAGGTGTTGGTGCCGTCGGAGTAGCCGAGCACGGCATTGGGGTTGAGTTTGCCGTTGGTACCGATGAGCCGCTCACCTTCGGGTACGGTGTAAACGAGGTAGCCGAGACCGCCATTGCCGGCATCCAGCAGGTACTTGTTGGCATATTCGTGCGCCGCGATAGAGGACGCGCCGTTGGTGTACTGCGACATATAGAGTGCCTCGTAATACTTCTCGTAGTACATGGCGGGGTCGGTCATGACGGAATAGGTGGGCACGGCACGGCTGTTGCTGCCCCACTTGGCGTCCAAAGTGATTTGCGCGTCGCGCGATGAGCCGCGTTTGGTGGTGATGAGCACGACACCATTGGCACCGCGGGCACCATAGAGGGCGTTGCTGGCAGCGTCTTTGAGGACGGTGATGGACTCGATGTCGTTGTTGGAAAGGGTGGAAATCATGTCGTTGTCAGCCGGCACACCGTCGATGACATAGAGCGGTTCGTTGCTGGCGTACATACTGCCGACACCGCGGATACGGATTTTGGTCACCTCGCCGGGTTGCCCGTTAGCCGAGAAACCCTGCACACCGGCTACCTGTCCTGCCAATGCGCTTGTAACGTTGGTTGTCTGACGTTTGCTGATTTCGTCGCTCTTGACCACGGAAGCAGAGCCCGTGAACGACTTTTTAGTACTGGTTCCGAACGCGACGACCATGACTTCGTCCAACTCGGAGGCGTCTTCCTCCAACCGGACCACGATGCCGTCTTTGGCTTCGACCACTTGTGATTTCATTCCGATAAACGAAATCACCAACTTCGCTCCTTGAGCGACAGAAACTGAAAACTCACCGTCAATGCTTGTAATGGAACCCTGTGAGGTACCCTGCACTACGACGGAAGCCCCGATGACCGGTTCTCCCGACGAGGCACTGACGACTGTTCCCTTGACGGTTTGGCTCTGAGCGCAAACCATGCTGATGCCGAAAAGGCATACAGCCAGTAGAAGTAACAATCTCTTCATACCTTAAAAATCAATTATTTACCATTTAGCGAGGCACTATTGCCGCGCTATGCTTCGTATATATTCCGCAACACTTTGCAGAAAATCAAACAGACTAATACACTTTACCGCGTACATTGTTTTATGCTGTATTATTATGCTGTACAACATAAAAACACCGCAAAAGTACTGCTTTCTTATGATACTACCAAATAAAAAGTACATAAATCTTCGTTTAATTGCAATTTCCCATATAAAAACACATTGAAACAAATTTAAAATAAGCATTTAATATATCAAACAACGAGTTTTTATAACGATATGGCACATACTTAATAGAGTTATCCAGCATTTGGCGTATAAGTTATTTTGGGTCTATGGGTCAAATTGCAGGCTTATTTCTTTGTATTTTGCACATAGTAACATTGTCTTTTTCATTTTTATTATTTCATACCTATCATTTTATATTATACATTATATATTTCCTCTCGCCTGTGCCTCATCATCAAATCACGATGCAAAGATACTACAAAGTCGGAGGGCATTGAGCGTTTCTGTCACTTTCCGGCGCGATTTGGTGCGATTTGGTAGTTTCTGTCACTTTTCTGTGGTAAACATCAGAGGGAAAGGTTATTTCTGACGACGCGAGCAGCGTCGTCTCCCATATACGGAGAAAAAACAAAGACATAAACATAAACAAAGGAGTCTTGAGAAGATAGTCTCAAGACTCCTGAAAATGGCGGCTACCTACTCTCCCAC
This sequence comes from uncultured Bacteroidales bacterium, assembly GCA_934725535.1. Taxonomy (GTDB): domain Bacteria; phylum Bacteroidota; class Bacteroidia; order Bacteroidales; family Paludibacteraceae; genus Colicola. The sequence goes on from CAKVBV010000105.1 coordinate 4,605, forward strand.
AAACGCAGTACCATCGGCGCGGCTGAGCTTAACGACC
>CAKVBV010000106.1 GCA_934725535.1 uncultured Bacteroidales bacterium
ACTTTTATATTTTACACACAACCATACTCTACAGAAAAGAGACTGCCAAACGATACTTGTTAGACAGCCTCTTTCTTGTATTCAGAGCCATTGTGAGCATATAGAACCCAGGGCAACCGCATCAAATTGTGTATTATTCAGAGGACGCCCTCGCTTCTAAGTGCGGCGTATGCTCGTATGTGGTTGTGATATAGTCGGTTGCAAAAGAAAAGTAACAGAAACTACCAAATCGCAACGAAAAGTAACAGAAAGTAACAGAAACGCTCAATGAACTCGGAGAATGTAGTATCTTTGCAACGTGATTCAAGGTGTTGAATCCGGTAGGCTGCATACGTAAGCAGCCCGTGATCTTTGACGTACGAAATACTGCCCGTGGAGGGTAGTGCATAAGCATCGATAGGAAGGCCTATCGATTCGAGTAAACAGGAAGCAGCCACCAAGCGTAGTGTCATCCTACGGTTTGTGCCGACCGACTGCGTCTGCTGCGCACTTGACAACGCGAGCCGCGTTGTCCCCCACTGTTTTGATGCGGTTGCCCTGATATAGAATCAGGGCGTGTTGCATTATTCGTTTTTTTTCTGTAACTTTGCAGGCTGTAAATAGAACAAGGACGACATAGCAACACGATAAGAGCCATGGAAGAGGAGATATACCAAGCACCAAGCACCTACAATGACGACAACATCGTTCACCTCGACGACCGCGAACATATCCGCCGCCGTCCGGGTATGTACATCGGTAAACTGGGCGACGGCAGCCATTCGGACGACGGTATCTACGTGCTTATCAAGGAGACCGTGGACAACTCGATTGACGAGTTCCGTATGGGCGAAGGCAAAATGATTGAAGTGAGCGTGACGCCCGTCTCTGCCACAGACGATAGTCTGGGAGAGAGGGTGCGTGTGCGCGACTATGGTCGTGGTATTCCGCTCGGGAAGATGGTGGAGGCGGTGTCGCTGCTGAATACGGGTGGCAAGTACGATACCAAGGCATTCAAGAAGTCGGTGGGCTTGAACGGTGTGGGTACGAAGGCGGTGAATGCGCTGAGTATGGACTTTGTGGTGCAGTCGTTCCGCGACGGGAAGACGCGCAGGGCAGAGTTTCACCAAGGACATCTGGTGTCGGACACCGATGTGCAGGCGTATGACGGACCCGAGAAGCGCGGTACACTGATAGAGTTCGTGCCGGACAACTCGCGCGGACTATTCGAGAATTACCACTTTCGCCCTGATTTCATCGAGACTTTGATGCGCAATTATGCGTATCTGAATACGGGTCTGACGCTGGTGTACAACGGCAAGAAGTTCTCCTCGAAGAACGGACTGCTCGACCTGTTGACCGACAATATGACGGTGGAACCGCTGTATCCGATTATTCATATCTCGGGCGAAGACATAGAGATTGCGCTCACGCACACCAATCAGACGGGCGAGGAGTACTACTCGTTTGTGAACGGTCAGCACACTATCCAGGGCGGTACCCACCAAGCGGCGTTCCGCGAAGCGATAGGACGCACGATTAAGGAGTTCTATAACAAGAACTTAGACCTCAGCGACATACGCAACGGCGTGGTGGGAGCGATAGCCATCAATGTGTCGGAGCCTGTGTTCGAGAGCCAGACGAAGGTGAAGTTGGGCTCCAAGGATATGTCTCCCGAGGGCGGCTTGTCGGTGAACAAGTTCGTGAACGACTTTGTGAAGCAGCAGTTGGACAACTACCTCCACAAGCACCCCGAGGTGGCGGAGGTGATGCTGCAGAAGATACAGGACTCGGAGAAAGAGCGCAAGGCGATAGCGGGTGTGACGAAAGCCGCACGGGAACGCGCCAAAAAGAACCTGCTCAACAACCCCAAACTGCGCGATTGCCAGGTGCATTTCAACGACTCGAAGCCGGTGAAATCGGCAAAAGATGCAGATGACGACCTGCGGCAGGAGAGCAGCATCTTCATCACCGAGGGACTATCGGCGTCGGGGTCTATCACCAAGAGCCGCGATGTGCGCACGCAAGCCGTGTTCTCGCTGCGAGGGAAGCCGTTGAATTCATACGGATTGAGCAAATCGGTGGTGTATGAGAACGAGGAGTTCAACTGCCTGCAGTCAGCACTGAACATAGAGGACGGACTCGATGAATTGAGATATAACAAGGTGATTATCGCCACGGATGCCGATGTGGACGGCATGCATATACGTCTGCTGATGCTGACCTTCTTCCTGCAGTTCTTCCCTGACCTCGTCAAAAAGGGGCATGTGTATATATTGCAGACGCCGCTTTTCCGTGTGAAGAACAAGAAAGAGACGCGCTATTGCTATAGTGAAGAGGAGCGCGTGCAGGCGATTGATGACCTGAAACCCAATCCGGAGATTACCCGATTCAAGGGTTTGGGTGAGATAAGTCCCGATGAATTCAAGGGTTTTATCGGGTCGGGTATCCGTTTGGACCAAGTGACACTGCGCAAAGAAGACGCTGTGGGCGAGTTGCTAAACTTCTATATGGGCAAGAACACCAGCGAGCGGCAGAACTTCATTATTGACAATCTCGTGGTGGAAGAAGACAAAGCAGAGGGGGAATAAGTATGTTGCCATTGATACTATTCGTTTGTTTGGGCGTTTTCATCGTGGTGATATTTGAGATACGCGCCCGAAAAGAACAGAAGAAAGATACTTCCGCACCCGAAAAGACCTCGTCAAAACCGACAGTATCAGACGGCGAGTGCTGCGGGCAGCACTTGGTTTGCGAGCGTGAGACACTGCTGCAGACCAATGCCAAAGTCGAGTACTACGATGACGAAGAATTAGATGCCTTGACAGGCATAGCCCCCGAAGACTACACCGAGGAGCAGCATCAGATGATACGCGAAGTGTTTGATACCCTGCAAGAAAAGGATGTAGCGGGTTGGGTGCGCAGTATGCAACTGCGCAACATTCAGTTGCCTGCCGACATACGCGAGGAAGCGTTGCTCATTGTTGTGGAACGCCGCAGCAAATAAATCCCTACCACTACTACCAATACAAGGCTCAGAACGCCTACCCACCATGTGCCGCCTGTACCGAAGGCGTCCATTTGGCTTGTGTCCCAACCTGCTTTATGGGCTGTGAAATACACGATGACCGCAAGGGCATTGTTGGTGAAGTGCATCAATACCGGTAGCCAGAGACTGCCCGACCATACCAATGCATAGCCGAAAACGGCACCCAAGAGCATGCGTGGGATAAAGCCGTAGAACTGGCAATGTATGGCGGAGAAAATGACAGCAGTTGCCCATATCGCGATATGGGGTGTGCGTGTGCAGGTTCGCGGGGTGAAGAGGTGTTGCAGTACACCGCGGAAGGTCAGTTCCTCCGCCACGGCAGGCAGGAGTGCCATCAGCAGGAGATTTACTACAAATATCCCGATGGAATCGGCAGAAAGGAAACGTTCCGTGAGTACGGTAGCCGCTTCTTCCTGCTGTTGCATCCATATCTCTATGGTTGAGAAGCACTCGGGGAGGGTTATTTGTTGGTTGAAGTAACTGAGGAGGTTGATACCCGGTGAGGCAACCAATATAAGAAAAACCGCAATTATCGCCGTTTTCATCGATATAAATTGGTCTAAGTACAGCCATCTCATAGGCTGCATACTCCACAAGTATGCCATCAGGAATGGGGGAAGGAGAAACGTGGCTGTGGTTTGGAAAAATTGGAACCATTTCAGCGATTCCACCGATGTCTTATCGGGCATCAGCATCCACAGGGCAAACGCTACCATAGTGAACAGAGCCATACAAACAAGCCATTGTATGGATTTCAATAAGACCGATGAATCCGTGTATTTTCCACGTAGCGTCATAATCTTTTTACTCGTATTTCACATACAAAAAATGAAGGTTATACACCTTCATTCTTTGTTTGTTGTTGTTTTGTCGGGATGACAAGATTTGAACTTGCGACCTCCGGTCCCCCAGACCGTTGCGCTACCGGACTGCGCCACATCCCGTCGAGAGCGATATTCAATATGTCTAATCTATTGAATCGGCTCTCTTTTATCCACCTATCCAACGCCTTTTTCAAAAGCGGTTGCAAAGATACGGCATTTTTTTGGAATGTACAAGAAAATAAGAATTATTTTCTATGATTACTGCTGATAGTTCATTATTTTTGTACATTTATCCCCTTGTACAACGATAAAGAGACCTTTTACTTGCTCCAATAGAGCGATATTTGTACCTACCAGATGCCCCATAGCATCGTAAATGTATAGATTGTCTGAGTTATTCGACAAGTCTGCCTCTTCAACAGAAGTCGCTATGTCTGACCAGCGGGCGTAGAGGGTGCCTGTGTAGCCTGCGGGGATGGTGGTGAGAGGGGAGCCTGTGAATTGGGGATTGTCGT
>CAKVBV010000107.1 GCA_934725535.1 uncultured Bacteroidales bacterium
CGATAGTAGGTATGGTCCGCACGCTACGTTTGCTCTTCTGTCCTGCCCCCCCGTTGCTTTTGCCTGCCTGCCACGGCTGATGCTCTTGCAAAGCCTCCTCGTGCTCCAACAGTTCGCTAATCGTACGTTGCACCACCTCGTATTGCTCCTCGAAGTTGGGGTGCGATATATCCACCACATGCACCAGCAAATCCGCCTCGCGCACCTCGTCCAACGTGGACTTGAAACTCTCTATCAGGTTATGCGGCAGTTTGCGGATAAAGCCCACAGTATCAGACAACAGGAACGGCAGATTCTCGATAGTCACCTTGCGCACGGTGGTGTCGAGGGTCGCAAACAGTTTGTTCTCGGCAAACACATCCGACTTGCTCAGCAGATTCATCAGCGTCGATTTGCCCACATTGGTATAGCCCACCAACGCCACGCGCACCATCTTACCGCGGTTCTGCCGTTGCGTAGCCATCTGTTTGTCAATCTTCTTAAGGTCTTCACGCAGCAACGCAATACGCTGACCTATAATACGTTTGTCCGCCTCAATCTGTGTCTCGCCCATACCACGGCTGGTCGTTCCGCCACCGCGCTGACGGTCAAGGTGCGACCACATTCGCGTCAGACGCGGAAGCATATATTGCAGATGCGCCATCTCCACCTGTGTCTTCGCGTATGAGGTCTGTGCCCGCTGCAGGAATATCTCCAAAATGAGAATAGTGCGGTCCATAATACGGACAGGTGTTGCCCCTTTCTCATTGGTATTTAGTTCTTTTTCGATATTGCGCAGTTGGCGTGGCGACAACTCGTCATCAAAAATCACCATGTCAATAGGGGTGCCGTCCGTGCAATCCTGCTTACGGATATACTCCTTGATTTCCTGCAACTTACCCTCCCCCACATACGTCGCCGTATTGGGTTGGTCGAGACGTTGAACAAACCGCTTCACGGGCACTATATGGTTGGTATCTGCAAGGAACGCCAACTCGTCCAAGTACTCCCGCGTCCGCTCCTCGTCCTGCGTGGGGGTGATAAGTCCCACCAAGACTGCATGATTCACATATTCTTTGATTTCTATCATCTTCACTTTCTTAAATGACAAACATACAATTATCTACGCACTCGCCCCTACCCCACATTATACAATCACCTGTACGCAGCTTTCCCGAATGGGTGGCAAAGATAGCGAATTATTTGCATACGTGCAATATATATACGCTTTTTCCTCCCACCCTGTAGATTCAATAACCAACGATGTGTCTGCGTGCATAAGGATTTGGCACTTCTGATTATTTTTCTTAACTTTGCAGCAGAATTATATTTATCATCAGATAACCCGTAAATTCTTTGTATTATGAAACAGACATTATCTTTAATCTTTTTACTGCTTAGTATGGCGGCGAACGATGCATTTGCCGAATATGCGGTAGAGTCTTCTGTCAGTGTGGAAATATCCGCCCTGCGCGATGGCAAGGTGCCACCCAACAGGCGAATGTTTAAGATAGAGCAGGTACTCACATTTCATGAACAGGACGCGAGGCAAGATAGTGTCCGACTTTGGTTACCTGACCCAGGATGGGCAAGTGCTCTCTTGAGTGAGGCACGCAACGACTCTGATATGGGGTTCCGCGTATGGGTGGACGGTGTAGAGGACCTCACATATCGTTTCGATTGGCCGGAACTATACATCCCCAAGCACTCGGATACGGTACATCGTATCGTGTTGCGCTATGATTTCTTGGACGATTCTCCTTTCCAGTATTACTATAAAACAGATTTTGTAGCCTTCTATTCCACCTCGGTATTGTGTTCTTTGGGTTCCTCCTTTTTCTTTTCCACTAAAGGGATGCACCGCAATGACATCACCGTGCGGACCAATAGCGACGACCTGTATTTCTACTCCACCTGTCCGATGATGCAGACGGGTGAACGGGAGTACCGCTTGGACTTGTCTTCCAATCAGAAAGATGGTGCCATTAATCTTCATTTCTTGGAGAAGAATATGTACGACCATTGTTCTCAAGACATGGGCAAGGTGCGCTACGATATGTTTGTGCAGAAATTTTACACGGTGGACCATAACGCAGGGACCATTACGGAAATGCACTCCAATCCCGCCGTGGCACAATACGAAAAGGCTGTACGATATGCCATAGAGGGGTTGGAAGACTTCTTTCAAGATACTATCCGGCGCACATTGTTTATCAATATCGGAGAATACAACTGGCAAGAGGGATACACATACGGGAAGGCTTATCACTATAATTCCTCCATATATTCGGTGGTCTCTGATTCTTCCGGTATTCTTCGCGATGCACGGGTGCTGACACACGAACTGACCCATTGCTATATGCCCTACGACAATGCCAAAGGAGATTCGGTAGCGTATCTGCTATTTCAAGAATCGTTGGTGGAGTACGTGACGAAGCAGGTCTTGTACAGGGGCAATCCGCAGGCATTGGATAGCGCATACACATGGTGGTACAACAAGTACGTGTCCGAGAAAGAGAGGGAGGTTTCTATCATCACGCAACGCCAAAACAAGGCTAACCGTACGGGTGTCAATACCAGTGCTGTGACCTACTACAAGACACCCTACATCTTGCACCAGTTTGCGAAACGAATCGGTGAGGAGTATTTTGTCGAGTTGCTGAAAGGCTACTTCCGCTATGTCCGTACCGAGAAAGACAATATCACCTCCTTGTCCGATTTCGAGCATTATCTTAAAGCCCACGGTGTGAGCGACGAAGATTGGGAGTGGCTGTATAATGCACTATAAACATAACCACAACATATAGCATTATGAAAAGATACTCATTACTATTACTCCCATTGATACTATGTATAGTAGGTTGCAGCCGTCCCAAAACGATTACGCAGACCGTTACCCATGTACGCGGTGGTTTCCACGGAAACACGCCATGGTATATGAATATGCAGGCGACATGTCTCGTTACCGACAATGACTCCATCTGGTTCGTGCGTGCAGACACTACCGAAGAGCGGAAGCCTGTGTTTATCCTGCTGCAAGGCTCTACGCCAATGCCCCTCATCACCACATACGGAGAACAACGTTGGACAGGGCATTTCCATATTTTGGACAGCAGCATTATGCAGGGATTTCACGTTGTAGAGATTGCTATGCCCAACACACCATGGATAACCGACTACAGGACGTTGGACAGGCAACACGCCTACACTCCGACAGGGAAAGACTATGATTATGACAAGACCTACCTACGGCGCAACCATTTGGATACATACGTCGGGCGGGCGAATGAAGTGGTGAACTACATCTCCGAACAGGCATGGGCAGACAGCATTGTGGTCTTCGGACATTCACAAGGGGCATATATCGCCGCTGCTTTAGCCGCTGAAAACAACCATGCGGCTGCAGTTGGATTCTCTGCCACCAGTCCATTTGGCAGGGTGCAAGGGCAGATACAGAGTGAACGTATGAAAGTGATAGGCGGCTATCAGACTGAAGAACAGGCTGCGGCGGCGATAGAACAGCAATATAAATACTTTGCGTACTGCGCAGTTACCGATGATGAGGAGTATATGAAGCACTACAGCGGGGATATGCCACGCACTATCCTCAGTTTCTCGCAGCCTGTATTGGAGACGCTTTCACATTTGCGTCAGCCTCTGTTTGTGGCATACGGTACGAAGGACTTCCATAGTTTGGGGTGTGAAGTGCTGCCTATTTACTTCTCGTTGAGCGGGAAACACAACTACCTTATGTGCCCAATGGCGGAACGCGGGCACAACTACGAACTGATACACGCGGATGGTTCGCCCGATTGGAACGACACCAAGTGGCATGAGGTTACTCGGCTTTTCGGGGAGTTTGTACGCAACGCAGGCAATATGCCCTTTGAAGAATGATATAAAAAACTATTGCTGTCCGGTAAACGTAGTCCGAAGCAGAAGAGTCACCCCAAAATGCCCATAAACAGGCATATTGGTATGTA
>CAKVBV010000108.1 GCA_934725535.1 uncultured Bacteroidales bacterium
CGAACGGTCGGTTCCTGCAAAAGAACCGACCGATTTTTTTTTGCATGCAAATCTGAGTTTTACCGGACAGTAATATATCGAAAAATAATATCGAACTGACATAAAAAACAACAGGGTGCGCAATACTGACAAATGTCCAAAACTGCCATTGTGTCAGAAAATTGCCATTGTGTCAGAAAAAACTGCCATTGTGTCCAAAACTCCATTGTATCACTGACAGTATCAGATTTCACCCGTGCTTCACCGAGACCTTACCGTACCACTTTACCGCACCTTTGTCTCTTTCACTTTATCACTTTTTTTACTTTTTTCACTTTTTTAGGTACCCTACCTCCCCTATATATTAATAATATATTAATCCCCTACCCCTTAAATTTATTCACAAAACCCCTTTCACACCTCATCCTACCCCCACACTATATGAGAAAAAGTGTAAAAAATGAAATTTGTGAAATAAAAAACGAAACGACAAAGCTAACAAGTATGCTATCCGTTTTGTTTCAATCAATCCGCGACCATAGAGTCGAGAATCGTTGTACCTATCGTTTGGACGAGTTGCTTGCATATTTGCTCGTATTGTTGTATCTTTGCATTGTTTTTTGGATTCTAATCTCTATGTACCTTTTTTATACCCCTGATATTGCCATCACCCATTGTCTCTCGGAGGAGGAATCGGGGCATTGTGTGCGTGTTTTGCGTTACGACCGTGGTGATACTATTCTGCTTACGGATGGTCGCGGCACCACCTATACCGCACGCATCACCAATCCGCATCCGAAACGGTGTGAGTTCGAGATACTGAGCAGTGAACAGCAGCAGAAAACGCACCCTTTCCACCTGCATATTGCCATTGCACCAACCAAAAACATAGAACGGTTGGAATGGTTCGTGGAGAAATGCACCGAAATCGGCATTGATGAAATAACCCCTCTCCTCTGTCGTTTCTCTGAACGCAAAACACTGCGCACGGACCGATTGGAGAAAATCATCCTGTCGGCTGCCAAGCAATCGCTCACGCCCTACCTGCCCACATTGCACGAACTGACAGATTATGGAGAATTTATGCGTGAGTATGCTCACGATAGACACCCTGATACCGACAAGTTTATTGCCCACTGCTACAAAGAAGACAAACGTCTGCTAAAGGACCTCGTTGTCCGCGGACGCAATATCCTTGTACTCATCGGTCCTGAGGGGGATTTCTCCGAGCAGGAAGTGCAGAGAGCGCTGACAGAAGGATTTCGTCCCGTTAGTTTGGGTAGCTCACGACTGCGAACGGAAACGGCAGGCGTTGTAGCGTGCCATACAGCAATACTTCTCAATCAGTAGAGTAATAAATCGACTTGTTAAAAAGTTTTTATTTGCAACGTGCCACTTGATTTGTGTTGAACAATCATTCCCCGCTCGTCCCCCTTGATAGACAAGAAGCATAGAAGGTATTCTACGAGTGGATAACGAGAGGATAGCGAGTGGATATCGGGTAGATAACTGACAAGTCTGATGCGGAAAGTACACGAATTGTATGGTTGTATTGTTAAATTATCATAATAATTCTGTTTTTCCGCCGTTTCTATTTGGTGGTATCAAAAAAAAGCAGTACCTTTGCACCCGCTTTTGAGAAAGACCGATACGCAGTGCGTGTGAATCGCCCGAAAGATGGTCTATCAATAGGCAAGGGGTCCATTAGCTCAACTGAATAGAGTACCACACTACGGATGTGGGGGTTGCAGGTTTGAATCCTGCATGGATCACTCCGATGCAAGGCTATCTAACATTTTTAGATAGCCTTTTTTATAGATAATCATCACAAGAGATATGCAAGAAAATACCCAAAAAGTTCGCGTCCGTTTTGCACCGTCGCCGACGGGCGCATTACACATCGGCGGTGTACGTACTGCCTTGTACAACTACCTTTTTGCACGTCAGCACGGCGGCGTGATGCTGTTGCGCATTGAGGATACCGACTCCACACGCTTCGTCCCCGGAGCCGAAGAGTATATCATCGAAGCACTCGACTGGCTCGGTATCAACATCGACGAGGGTATCTGCAAAGATGCACCCAACGGCAAAGGACCTCACGGACCGTACCGTCAGAGCGAGCGCCGCGAGATATATCACCAATACGTAAAGCAACTGCTCGACTCGGGGCATGCCTATATCGCTTTCGATACCCCCGAAGAGTTGGAGGCAAAGCGCGCCGGGATACCTAATTTCCAATACGACGCGCGCACGCGCACCCACATGGTAAATTCGCTCACGCTACCCAAAGAGGAGGTGGACGCACGTATAGCACGCGGCGACAAGTACGTAGTGAGGTTCCTGGTCGAACCAAACGAAGACGTCCACGTACACGACCTGATTCGCGGTGAGGTGGTTATCAACTCCAACATATTGGACGACAAGGTATTATACAAATCCGCAGACGACCTGCCCACCTACCATCTGGCGAACATCGTGGATGACCACTTGATGGAAATCACCCACGTCATTCGTGGTGAGGAGTGGTTGCCCTCTGCTCCGCTTCATGTCTTGCTGTATCGTGCATTCGGTTGGGCGGACACGATGCCGCAGTTTGCCCACCTGCCACTGCTGCTCAAGCCTGACGGTAACGGCAAACTCAGCAAACGCGACGGCGACAGGTTAGGGTTCCCTGTATTCCCCCTCGAGTTCCATAACCAAAAGGACGGCACAGTTTCTTCGGGCTATCGCGAGTGCGGTTACTTTCCCGAAGCGGTTATCAACTTTCTCGCTCTGCTCGGGTGGCACAACACAGGCGATCAGGAAATGTTCACGTTGGACGAACTTATCCGGCAGTTCTCGCTTGACAGGGTGAGCAAATCGGGAGCCAAGTTCGACTACGAGAAGGGAAAATGGTTCAATCACCAATACCTCCAACTCAAGAGCAACGACGAGTTGGCTGACCTCTTTATGCCCGTTTTGGCACAGCATGGGATAACCGCCGACAAGGCTGTCGTAGCCAAAGTCATCGGACTGACCAAAGACCGTGTGAACTTCGTACCCGAACTGTGGGAGCAAACCAATTTCTTCTTCGTAGCCCCCGCTGAGTACGACGAGAAGTCGCTCAAGAAACGCTGGAAGGAAGAAAGCCCTTGTCAAATGCAAGAACTGCTGACGCTGCTCGAACCGCAAGAGGATTGGTCGGCAGAGGCGTTGGATGCCCTTGTCATGCCGTGGATTGAAGAGAAAGGATACGGCGTCGGTATCGTGATGAACGCCTTTCGTATCTGTCTGGTAGGTGCCGCACGCGGCCCGCATATCTGGGCAATCACCGACATCCTCGGCAAAGAAGAGACACTCCGCCGCGTCCGTACTGCGTTAGAGAAAATAAAATAATTGCAATGTCTCCGAAGGAAATCCTGAAGACATACTGGCATTACGATAATTTCCGCCCATTACAGGCGGAAATTATTCAATCTGTACTGGACGGAAAGGATACCTTGGCGCTTATGCCTACTGGAGGAGGCAAGAGTCTGTGCTTTCAAGTACCGACAATGGTACAGGACGGGCTTTGTCTTGTAGTAACACCACTTATTGCCTTGATGAAAGACCAAGTGGAGAACCTCTATAAGCGGGACATTCGGGCTGCTGCTATCTACACGGGGATGACGTCCGAGCAACAGAAGATTGCCTTGGACAATTGCCAATTCGGACCCTACCATTTCCTTTACGTATCTCCGGAACGACTTGACTCCGAAGAGTTTCGGGAGCGACTGCCACGCTTGCCTATCTGCCTGATAGCCGTGGACGAAGCGCATTGTATCTCGCAATGGGGCTACGACTTCCGACCGTCCTACCTGCGCATAGCAGAGATACGGGACCTTGTCCGCCCGTTCCTGGGGGAAAAACGTGTGCCTGTGCTCGCCTTGACTGCCACT
>CAKVBV010000109.1 GCA_934725535.1 uncultured Bacteroidales bacterium
TACCAACTCGTTAGGAAAGCGTTACCAACTCGTTACCACCTCGCTACCGCAAAAAAGTGTCAAATTTTAAGATTGCTTGCCTGTTGACTCTCGATTGGTTTTTCTGTAAAAAACATTTTGTTAATCCAAAAAAAAGCAGTACCTTTGCGCGCTTGTTTCGTGGAGTGAAGTGCTGATAAGGCGTTTCTCACAGTGCAAAACAGGTGAAAAGTTAACCCTACGTGATGGATACAGACCTGCATATTGTTCAACTTGATGCCCTTAACTTGGGAGAACATCTGATTGATTTTCAGTTGGATGATGCCTATTTTCATACGATAGAGAAGTCTGAGATATTAGGGGGCAGGGTAGAGGTGAAAGCACGCATAAACCTTCGTGAAGAGGATTTTGACCTGCAAATCATTGTAAATGGTGTGGTACAGGTAACGTGCGACCGCTGTCTTGAACCGATGGATATACCCGTTCATACAGAAGAAAATGAATGGGAGTGGGATGAACAAGACGTTCACACCATTGACCTCGCGTGGTTGGCTTATGAACTGATTGTTGTCAATCTTCCGATTGTGCATAGTCACCAACAGGGTGGTTGCAACCCGCAAATGGCTGCCCTTCTCCAAGACCACCTCTGCACATCGCTCGAAGATAACGATACGGACGAAGAGATTACACTGACGATAAGTTAATCTGCGTGGCTTACAAAAGCGGAGTCTCTTCCGTCGAGAAATAAACAATAAACTAATAAATAATAAACTAACAGAATATGGCACATCCTAAACGAAGACAATCGCACACCCGCCAAGCCAAACGTCGTACCCATGACGTGGCTAAGATGCCCGCTTTGGCTATTTGTCCTAACTGCGGTTCTCATTACATCTATCACACTGTATGCCCCTCTTGTGGCTACTACCGTGGTAAGTTGGCTATTGAGAAAGCCGCTGAAGCATAATTGGATTTGCGATTGTTGTACCTCTGTCAAGCGACACAGGTGCATTACTATTGAACACTGCGCATAGGCTCCTTGGGTAAAAAACGCTTGGAGCCTGTGTTGGTAACCAACCAAGACCTTATCATGAAAACCTTTTTCATGAAAACAACAAAAATAGAAAACAACTAATCTAACCAACCAAACAAAATGGTAGAACAAGACAACCGCACCCCGCGTCAGGGTGGCTACCGTCAGGATGAGAATCCGCGTGAGCAATATGGCGCAAATATGTCACCGGACGGTGCTTCTATACGTCCGCGTTTTGACTCCTATGTGCCTCGTGAAGGAGGAAGACCTCGCCAACGTTTCACACGCCCGGGTATGGGACGCGTGGAGAAGGTGGAACCTAAACCCTACAATCCCGCTGACGGAGAGCCCCGCCCGTACAACCCCGAGCGCCGTCCTTTCCGTCCTAATATGGGCAACCAACAACGTCCATACCGTAATATGGAGGGCGGCGATATGCAACGCCCGTACAGACCAAAACCTAAACGCAACCAAGGGTTGTACTCGCAACGCAAACAGCAGGAGTATATCAAGAGTTACGAAGACCCTACCAAGCCGATTCGTCTCAATAAATATCTTGCCAATGCTGGCATTTGCTCTCGTCGGGAGGCAGATGATTTTATACAGGCAGGTGTCATCACGGTCAATGGACAAGTGGTTGATAACCTTGGGGCTAAGGTGCTGCCAACCGACAAGGTGATGTTCCACGACCAACCGGTTCGCCGCGAACGAAAGGTCTATATCCTGCTCAATAAGCCCAAGAATACCGTCACCACCACCGATGATCCCGAAGAGCGCCATACTGTGCTGGACATCGTCCGCAATGCCTGTGCCGAGCGTATCTACCCCGTAGGGCGACTTGACCGCAACACGACCGGTGTCCTCCTGCTTACGAACGACGGAGACCTCGCAGCCAAACTCACACACCCCAAGTTCGGCAAGAAGAAAATCTATGCCGTCACGCTCGACCGTGAGATAGACGAAGCCGATGAGGCAGTACTGCGCGCCGGTGTGGAGATTGATGGCGAGAAGGTCGTTCCAGATGCTTTGGAGTTCCCCAAGGAAGACCGCAAGCACCTCGGCATAGAGATTCACTCAGGCCAAAACCGCGTAGTGCGCCGTATGTTCGAGAAGGTGGGCTACAAGGTTACCAAACTCGACCGTGTGTCGTTTGCCGGCATCACCAAGAAGAATGTAGGTCGTGGCAAATACCGTTTCCTCACTGCCAAAGAGGTGGCTATGCTGCAAATGGGTGCTTTCGAGTAAACGAATGGCATCTCTCCTGTAAATAAAATAGTATAAAAGAGGCTGTCTGACGAGTTTAGGCAACCTCTTTTTGTATGGAACAATGCTTGGTTGATATACTCGGGGCGGGAGACGACGCGGCTCGCGTCGTCAAAGAATAAAAACAACTCATAATTCTTATCTAATCTATATTCAGTATGAAAAAATCCGTTCTTCTAATCTTTTCTCTCCTCACAAGCCTTATCGCTTACTCGGAGACTGTTCCTGCCACCGACACACGCATCACTTTTGTCGGGCGCACACAAGTCCGCAATACTTCGGTCGCTTTCGATTGGACGGCTACCTCTATCCGCGTCGCTTATTCAGGCAAAACGCTGACTGTGCGGGTATCTGACACGGGACGCAACTATTTCAATGTTTGGATTGACTGCCCGACTTCCGATACCCCCAACCGCGTCATCGCCACCCAAGGCACTGATACCCTCATTACGCTTGTCTTGCCTGACGACCCTGTCAACAAGACGCGCCGTGGCATACACGAGGTCACCATACAAAAGCGCACCGAAGGCGAGCAGGGAACAACCACCATTTATGAGTTCATTGCCGACCGTTTCTACCCCGCCACACCGCTCCTCTCGCGACAACTTGAGTTCATCGGAGACAGTTACACCTGCGGTTTTGGTGCGGAGAACAGCATCAAGTCCGACCCCTTTACGCCCGAAACAGAGAACGCCTCCAAGTCCTACGCCGCCATCGTATCACGCTATTTTGAGGCGGACTATGTCTCTGTCGCGCACTCAGGGATGGGCATCGCACGCAATTACAACTCTAAATACCCCGATTGGCTTATGCCCGACCGCTATCTGCAGACCTTTGATATGGACTCCACACAAGCCGCACGATGGGATGTAGCCCAATCTGACTTCCGCCCTGCAATAACCATCATCTATCTCGGAGCCAATGACTTCTCGGTCTCCTTGCAACCCAAGTACGAGGTCTTCCGCGACAATTACTACCGTCTCCTGCGTCAAATCAAAGCTAACTACGGTGAAGACCACCCCATTCTCTGCCTTACCACCAAGAAGCACGAGTATCTGTTTACCTATGTGCGCGACCTGGTCAACAACTGTGGCATGACTAACGTCTATTATCTCGGCTTCTGCCCTGCCTTGCATAATGATGATAGCGAATTAGGCGCAGCGTCTCACCCCAATTATGCGGCTCATCAAAAGATAGCCTATTCGCTCATACCTTATATATCCACTATCACAGGTTGGGAACTGTCCGATACCCCTGTTAGGTGAAATATCCTCCCTCTGCAAATGGGGTGGGGTAGTTGTCTCCCTTTAGAGTACCTCTCTATAGGGAGATTTTTGCTCTTTTCTGATGGAATTAAAAACTCCCTCCACTGCCCTCACGGGCAGTATTCATACGTACAGAACACGAGGCTGTCTAACAATGTAAAGTTGTTAGGCAGTTTTTCTGTTTTGTAGTAGTGTGAGATAGTGCGTTGATCGTG
>CAKVBV010000110.1 GCA_934725535.1 uncultured Bacteroidales bacterium
AAACAGCAAGGGATACGCAAGGGATGAGCAAGGGATAAGCAATCCATAAACCCATCAGCCATTAAGAATTATTTACCACATAGCATCCTTTCCCGCAGGTCTCTCCTCCTGCTGCTCATGCTGTGCCTTTCCGCAGGTCTACGGGCGGGCACCACGGCGGGCACGATGGCGGCAACTACCCCCACAACCACCGCAAGCACCACCCATGTTTCAGGCTCGGTCGTGGACGCGCATACGGGCGAGACGCTACCCTTTGTGCAGATACTCTTCGTCGGCACAACCATCGGCACCACCACCGACCTCGACGGGCTCTTCAACATCGAGAACACCCAACGCAAAGCCACACTCACCTTCAAGATGGTGGGATACAAGACCCGTACGCTCACCGTCAAACCCGACCAAGCCACCGAACTGTTCGTCTCCTTGGAACCCGAGGTCTATGCCCTGCAAGATGTGGTCGTCAAGCCCAAAAAGAAGCGCGAACACTACCGCCGCAAGGGCAATCCCGCCGTCGAACTCATCAAAAACGTCATCGCCAACAAGGACCGCAACCGCACAACCCGCAACGAATCCTACAAGGTCGAGTCCTACGAGAAACTCGTCATGGCATTGGAGCCCTTCGACTTCGACCTCGATAAGAACAACCTCCGCCGCAAATTCCTGTTCCTACACAATTACCTCGACACCCTCAGCCTCGAAGACGGCGTACTCGTCATCGACAGCGGGCGCGTCGCCATCGACAGCGTCTCTATCGGGCAGGACAGCACACTTGTACGTATCGACAGCACCATCATCACCCGCAACCAAGCCATCGCCCAAGCCAACCAAACCGCCATCCTCACCCTGTCCCTCCGCGAGACCGTGGCGGACGAGTACATACAAATATCGCCACGAAAAGAACGCAAAGTAATCAGAGCCAAACGATGGGAAGGACTGGACGAACTAATCGACCCTGGCAATCTCTCTGCCAATCTGCAAGCCGTCTTCCAACCCGTCAACATCTTTGCCGACAACATCAACTTCATGCTCAATCGCTTTGTCAGTCCCTTGTCGTCGCAATTGGCTACCACCTTCTACCACTACTACATCATGGACACCATCCCTATCGACGGCACACGCTGTATCGACCTCGCCTTTGTGCCCGTCAGCAGCGAGTCTTTCGGCTTCACGGGGCACCTCTATATTGTCGCCGACTCCACCTATGCGCTCAAACGCTACAAGATGAACGTACCCCCGCACATCAACCTCAACTGGGTCAACCACATCAGTATCGCAGAGACGTTCCATCGGTTGGATAATGGTGCGTGGGTGTCCGAAGAAATCAATATGCACACGCGCTTTGCTATTCGCAAGAAGTCTAAGCACAATATCTACGCCCGACAAACACGACATTTCTCTGATTATCAATTCGGTGCCACCGTACCCGACAGCCTTTTCTATATGTCGGGCGCGGAAGTAACACTCCCCGACGCAGGCAAACTGCCGGCACAGGCTTGGGACACACTACGCCCCACAGCCCTTACGCCCAAGGAAACCGTAGTGGACAGCCTCCAAACCGAACTCATGCGCGTCCCTGCCTTTCGGGCAGTCGTCCATACGGTACAGGACCTGATACAGGAGTTCATACCAACCAGCCGCGAACGCGGACTGAGCAAGTGGGACTTCGGACCTATCTTCAACACCGTCAGTTACAACGAGCAGGAGGGTGCCCGACTGCGTATCGGAGGCATGACGACTGCCAACCTCAACCGTCGGTGGTTCACAAGCGAGTACGTGGCGTACGGCTTCAACGACCACCGCGTCAAAGGCGGCATCACCGTGCTCCACTCGTTCAACGACAAGCAGTACCACCCCTATGAGTCGCTACGCCACAACCTGTCCTTCACCGCAAGTTACGACATTGAAGAACTTGGGCAGACCTATCGTGTACTCGACCGCGACCATATCTTCATGTCAATACGCTTTAACTACGAGCCCAAGCCCATGCAAAATGTGGCGAAACTGCGGCTTAAGTACGAGAAGGAATGGGCGAACCAGTTGTCTGTGGTTACGTGGTTCGACTTTATGAACAACCAACCCAATGGCTCCACGTGGGCGCAACGACCGTTCACCCCGCTGCCATACCCCGACCACGCTTTGCGACTGCGCTATATCAGGCACAATGCGGATGGCACTACCACAGAGAGACCTTTCTACCACGATGCGCAATGGACGCTCCAACTGCGCTATTCCCCGGGAGGCTTTATCTACAACGACCGCCAAGGCATCGAGTCGCCCTTCAACCTCTGGAAGGACGCCCCTGTCTTCCGCTTGACGAATGAAATGGGGTATATCTTGGAAGACCGGTACTTCTACAACCGACTCCAACTCACAGCCGAGAACCGCTTTTGGTTATCGGCTTTCGGACACTTGGACATGAGTGCCGACATCGGCTACATCGCCACCGACAAGAGTGTGCCTTTCACCAAACTGTTTGCGCCGATGTCCAACCAATCCATTCTGCTCGACCCCAAGGCGTTTAACCTCATGCAGCCCATGGAGTTCCTCTATGACCGCTATGCCTCGCTGCATATCACCTATTATATGAAAGGTTGGCTCTTCAACCGCATACCGGGGCTCAAGTTACTCAAACTGCGCGAGGTAGCGTCCTTTCACATATTGGCTGGGTATCTTGGCGACCGCAACAACCCATTGAAGACCGACGGCTTGTACCAACTCCCCAATTCCTATACGGTGGATGCCCACACCATACCCGTGCGGACGGACTTCAGCGATGGCAAGCACGCCTACATGCCTTATATGGAAATGACGGTCGGTATCGAAAACATCTTCAAACTCATCCGCATCGACTACGTCCGCCGTCTCACGCACTTGCACGCCTTCCCCGCCACCCATCTCGCAGACGGCACCTCCCCTTCCGCCACCGCCACATCACCATCTGCTACCGCCACCCGTCTCCCCCTTACCCCTTGGCAACGCAATGGCATCCGCATCACATTAAGAGTGGCATTATAGCATAATAGGCGACAACACTTTTTCGGATACTATGCCATTGTGAGACATCCCGTAGGGTGAAAGAATTACCACCTTATTGCGGATTTCCGATTGATGCCATTAGTGGAGGTCATCGAGTTAGGACTATGATATTAGTATGCTATTAGTATGTGATTAGTATGTGATTAGTATGTGATTAGTATGTGATTAAGCCGACCATTCCGAATTTGTATCGCATGATTTGGCAGAGCAGAAGAAATATATTATCTTTGCAACAAGTTTAATCCTTAAATACCTAATACATATACCATAATGTTTCCTTTAGACAAACAACTTGTTGACCAGACCTGTATTGATTTCGGTCTGCGTAATGCACACGAACTCGGCAACGCCTCTATCCGACAACTCGTTGGTGTCGTCAAAGACATCGAGCGTGCCACCGGCGAAGAGTTTATACACATGGAGTTGGGCGAACCCGGACTGCCTGCCGAGCAAATCGGTATCGAAGCCGAACATCAGGCTCTGCTCAACGGATATGCTGCCCATTATCCTGTTATCACCGGTATTCCCGAAGTGAAGCACTGGGGCAGCGAGTTCGTACGCGCCTTTGTGGGATTGGACATCCCCGACGACTGTATCGTGCCTACCGTCGGCAGCATGCAGGCAGCCTTTGCCCTCAACCTCACGATGTCCCAACTCGACAAAGAGCGGGACACGGTAC
>CAKVBV010000111.1 GCA_934725535.1 uncultured Bacteroidales bacterium
GTAGTGATGTTCCCGATTGTGAAGTTAATCGAACTCATTTCGCGTCTGTTCCCTGAGCCCGACGAGGCTGCAGTGAGCCGTGAAGAGGTGGTCGCCATGGCGAATGTGGGGGAAGAAGAAGGCGTTATTGAGGAAGACGAGAACAAAATCATCCGCAACGTCATGCGCCTCAACGAGGTAAAGGCGTACGAGGTGATGACTCCCCGCGTGGTAGCCGCCACCGCACCCGAAAAGATGACGCTGAAAGAGTATTACGACAGCGACAAATACGACCATTTTTCGCGTATCCCTGTCTATGCCGACTCGCCGGAGTTCATTACGGGCTATGTGTTGCGCGACGATGCACTTGAAGAACTCACCGAAGACCACTTCAAGAAAACATTGGGCGAAATCAAACGCCCGTTGCCGTTCTTCCAAGAGGAGATGAATGTGAACGACATCTTCGACAAGATGCTCAAGGAGAAGTCGCAGATTGGTGTCATCATCGATGAGTACGGCTGCTTCCAGGGTATCCTGACATTGGAGGACGTGATAGAGACCATATTCGGACTCGAAATCATAGACGAGATGGATGTGGTGCCCGACATGCAGGCGTATGCCCGCGAGCGTTGGCAGCAGCGTCAGAAACGCTATAAACCTCTGTCCGCCAAAGAAGTATCTCCTGCATCTGAGACTACAAATACAGTTGCAAAATAGACTGACCATTCCTCCTCTGTCAAGAGGAATATAATGCTTTTGTGATTCCGTATAGGCAGTGTTGCCCTTATCACAAAACAGGTCAATTTTTATGTATTTATTGCCTGCTGTTTTGAAAAGGCGGGCAATACTTGTATGTTCGGAGATTATTGTGTACCTTTGCCACCCCTGTTCTGATAGCAATACGCATGAGTAATAATCGATTCATACGCACGAAATGAAGGTACTGATTTGTTCGAGCAATACGGGTGAGGGGCACAACTACTGCTCCAAGGCACTCCAAGCCGCCCTCGCAGCACGAGGCATTGATAGCGATATTATTGATACACTGGCACTTGCGGGGCATCGTATCTCCCACATCGCAGCCAAAGCCTATCTCTTTTCCTCGAAGAGCAATCTCTTCCGCCAAGTCTATACATTGGGCGGACTGGTGGACAAACTACTGCAAGGCAAAGGCACCAAGTCGCCTGTCTATGTGGTTAACTCGGTGTATTCCAAGCACTTGTACAATCTCATCGTCTATAATCACTACGATGCCGTACTCTGCCCGCACCTCTATCCGTCCGAGACGCTCACATGGCTCCGCCGCAACGACGGCTTTATGATTCCCGCATTCTACGTGGCTACGGACTACACCTGTATCCCGTTTATCTCGGAAACGGAGTTGGACGGATACATTATCCCTCACCAAGACTTGGCACGCGAATACACCGACAATGAGATGCCCGCCGACAGGCTTTATCCGCTCGGCATACCGGTTATAGAGTCCAAATTCACTGCCCGCGTGCCACAAACCGAGGCTCGGCAGCGTGTCAATCAGGAGTTTAACCTCACCCCAAAACACACAGACGGACGATGGTTCCTGATGATGAGCGGCAGCATGGGGCACGGCAACCTCGAAGGGCTGGTGCACGAACTCATTGCCCGCTGTGGCGAACACGACAGGGTAATATGTGTATGCGGGCGCAACAAGAAGACTTTCAAGCAATTAAAGAAACATTTCGCCCGAGAGAAGCGCGTCACACCCGTAGGTTTCACCAACGAGATTTCGCTCCTCATGGACGCAGCGGACGTACTCCTCACCAAGCCGGGCGGCATCACTAGCACAGAGGCGTGCATCAAAAATATACCCATTGTCCATACCGAACCTATCCCCGGCTTGGAGAATCACAATGTGGACTTCTTCGTATCGCACGGGATGTCGTGTACGGCTCCTTTGGTGAGCGAACAAGCCGAGTTGGCAATACGCCTGTGCGAGGACAAGACCATGCGCGAGCGTATGCTCCAAGCACAAAGGGATAACACCAACCCCCACGCGGCAGACGATGTCGTTTCCTTGGTAATCAAGGCGGTACAGCAGCACAATGACCAATAAGGCGCGAAGACTGACATATTTGTTTCCGCTCCTTTGCGTGTGCCTGTTGCCTATGCAGACATGGGCATTGGAGGTGAGTCCGCATGTCTCCTATTCGTGGAACGAAGACAGCACCATCACCTTCACCTACATCGATTCCACGGCGCGCAAAGTGGTGCTCAAAGGCAATTGTATGCTGTCCCATGAGGACCGCAGTTTTGCCGGCAAGCAGAAGCGGAGACGTATGCACGAGGTGCGGCGCGGTGAGTGGCAATGTACCACACGATGGCAACTCCCGCCCGAACTCTACACCTACACCATCATTGTCAATGGCAAGCGGCACACCGACCCCATGAACCCCGATTCTATCTGGGTGCGCAACCAACGCCGTAGCGTCCTGCTCATAGATGGCAATCCGCAGACCAACCTATACAAGGCGGCTCACCAACAAGGGCAGGTGGAGAGTATCCGTTTCACAGGCGAGAGCGGCAAGACCTACCGCATGATGGTGTATCTGCCTCATAACTACTGCGATACGCTCACCTATCCGCTGCTCTACCTGCTGCATGGCATCAACGGCGACCAGCGCAACTGGCTCGAACAAGGGCGGGTGGGCAATATATTGGACAATCTTATCGAACGCGGTGATATTCAGCCTGTTGTGGCAGTCATGCCGCGCTGTCTGCTGTCCGAACCCAAGCACGATGACCACGTGCAGTCCACCAATGTCTTCAACTACGGCGAAGTGTTGCGGGGCGGTTTCGAGAGGCATTTCCACGAGATAGAGGACTATATCCACACCCACTACGCGGTACAGCGCATGGGCAACGCCATAGCAGGCTTGTCTTGCGGAGCCCGTCAGGCTGCCAATATCGTCAATCGCGGCACGGGTGAATATACGTATGTGGGTATGTTCTCGCCCGTTGTTACAAAGAAGCAACTGCCTCATACACAAGCAGATACAACCATACACCCCAAGTATTGGGTGGGCGGCGGAACCAACGA
Organism: uncultured Bacteroidales bacterium; assembly: GCA_934725535.1. GTDB lineage: Bacteria > Bacteroidota > Bacteroidia > Bacteroidales > Paludibacteraceae > Colicola. Next base: position 3,056 of record CAKVBV010000111.1, read on the forward strand.
CTGGATGTTCCTCTCCTATGCCCGCTCCTATGTGCGCGGATTGGAGAAGAGTGGGGTGGAGCATGTCTATCTGGAGTTGAAAGGCGGGCATACCTTCGCCAACTGGCGGGTGTTCGTCACCGATTTCCTCCGTTGGGCATATCCTGCACAACAGACTGATAATGAATAAGTAATACGACAGACAATAATAGGTATATGAAGAAAATAGTCTTATTCGGGGCGTGGGTACTGTGCGCCTCAATCGTGTTCGCCGAGAGGCGGGTGGAGTACTTGCCCTACGGCAATATGGACACATGGACAGTACGCTACATCAAAGAGTCAGGGCTCCTTGGTGGGGCAACGAAGGTGCTCCACGCCGTAGGACCCAACGATACCATCCGTGAGAATAAAGCCTACGAACCTGTAGCGGGCAATCCGTGGGCGTGCTCCGAAACCTACGCAAAAGTGATTGTGGAGGCGGGTGCAGGCGGTGCCGTCATCCCCGAAAGGCGTGGCAACGGCTACTGCTGCCGCTTGGAGAACAAGATGACACACGTCAAGATTGGTGACATCTATGCCGTGGTGACGGGTGCCATCTTCTTGGGCAGGAAAACGGAACCGGTGGGGCTTATCGGCAAGTACCGTCCGCATACGATGATTGATGT
>CAKVBV010000112.1 GCA_934725535.1 uncultured Bacteroidales bacterium
CAATAAATCACTCTACATCAAATGGCTTCTCACCATTGCGTCACTGCTTACCATTCCATCGTGCGAAAGCAACAATGATGAGTTGTGGGACTTTATAGGATATCCGATGTTGCTATTGGGTATAGGGAGTGCCATCTGTGCTGTTGGTGGTATATTTTATGTACTTAGGAACAAAGCAAAAGCATACAATATCCTCATGTGGGTTTTCTTTGTCCCCGGCGGTTTCCTTGTTGTTATGTGCGGATATGTCATCCTCTGTAGATGTATGTTAGCCCCTGTATTTTATATCCTAACCTACATCCTGAAATGGCTATGCTTGTTCATTGCGCCCATTCTGTTTTTATTTGCTCTTTGTGTGTCATTTTATGCTTTACAGAATAAGATAAAGAATACCCCATTGACAGTAATCGTATTGGCGGTACTGACAGCAGGGATTATCATTGGGGGCTACTTTCTCTTCCAAAATATAGAATGGGAAGACCTTGTTCCCACATGGAACTTTCAAGAAGATATACTCAACGATAAGTGGGGAACAGATAGTTGGTAGTAACACCCTCACCTATTAACCACAGAAGCGCAGAATACAAAAGACAACTGCATATACATTTGCACATCTCAAAGAAAAGGCGTATCTTTGCCACGTTGTTTCGGCATAATCGGCACAATGCACAAAGACGAGATTAGAAATAGCCTGTTGGAGAAACTGAAAGCGGAGAACTGCTTTTGGTCATACTCCTTTGACTCATGGGACAAGGCAACCGATGAACAACTTATCGAAAAGACCTTGCTCTATTTAGACCTCCCTGAGATAGACTCTGTACTTACATTGTATGGTCGCAGAAAGGTCAAACAGGTATGGTTACGAAAAATGGTGTCGCAAGGAGAATATCTCTATACGCTTAATCGTTTTTTGGCGTGGTACTATTTCCATATCAAGAACCCCGATGCGTATCTGAAAGCACAAGAAACTCGTTTCTGGAACAGATTGGCAGTATGATAGGATTAGCACCACATACAGGTATTATTTTCAACGGAATATCCCAATTAACGTGCATCAAGCCATACACACTGGTGGGTGGCACCGCATTGTCTCTCCAGATAGGAAAGAGACAAAGCGAGGACTTGGATTTTATGAAATGGCGCACCTCCAAGTCGGAGAAGATGGAGGTGGATTGGTACAACATTAAAAAGGAGTTGGAGACTATAGCCCCGGTGGACAATATGAATCTGATGGATATAGACCATGTAGAATTTATATTGGCAGGGATCAAGGTGTCATTTTATGCCAACACCCGTTATTCACCGGTTACAGCCCCTGTCCATATCCAACATAATCTATATGCAGCCGATTTGCTTTCCATAGGAGCCATGAAGATGGAAGTAATGATGCGCCGCTCTAATTTTCGGGATTACTATGATATTTACTCGCTACTGCAAGAAGGTGTTGATTTCCATACTATGGTAACTTCTGCTCTTAAATACTCAGGGCACTTGCTCCATACGAAAAATCTATATGCTATGCTGACTAATAGCGCACGCTTTATGGCAGACACCAATTTTGAGCAACTGCAACCACAATACAATATCACCGCAAAAGAAATAGGAGAGTATCTGCAAACGCAGATACTGAAAACAGAAGCATAAGATATGAAAGTACTGATTATCACTACCAGTCTGCGTTCCAAGAGCAATTCGGACGCGCTGGCAAAGGAGTTTGCCCGCGGAGCAAGTGAAGCGGGCAACGAGGTGGAGACTATCTCCTTACGCGGCAAAGACCTGCGGTTCTGCCGTGGGTGCCTTGCCTGCACCAAGACCCTGCGTTGCGTCATCCGTGACGATGCGCCCGCCATGGTGGACAAGATGCACGACGCCGATGTTATCGTCTTCGCAACGCCCATCTACTACTACGAGATGAGCGGGCAGATGAAGACGCTCCTTGACCGTGCCAACCCGCTCTACTCGTCGGACTACCACTTCCGCGACATCTATCTGCTCACCACGGCATCCGAAGACGAGGAGATGACGCCCGAAGGCGCAGAGCACGGCCTCAACGGTTGGATAGCCTGCTTCGAGCATGCACACCTGGCAGGACACGTCTTTGCCGGCGGTGTCACCGACATGGGCGAGATAGAGGGACACCCTGCCCTCCAACAAGCCTACGCCATGGGCAAGAGCATCCACTAAAAACGAGTCTCCACAAAACGAATTCCCCTACCCTGTTCCTCACGATATCCTCGTGAATTCCTTGCGGCTGCCTATACATCATGGGCAGTCGCTTTTTTATATCCACATCCTCCCCACACCCCATTGAACAGAAAACGCAATTTGCATACGTCCGAATAATAACGTATATTTGCAACCCGAACTAAGAAAATAAACAGATATGGACGTAGTATTGATTGTATTGGGGGCATTGTGTCTGCTGTTGGGCATCGTGGGTTGCGTGGCACCCGTGCTACCCGGGGTACCGTTGGCGTATGTGGGAATGTTGCTGCTGCACGCAACGGACAAAGTGCAGTTTACGTGGCAGTTCCTTGTGATATGGGCTGTGGTGGTAGTGGTAGTACAGGTGCTGGACTATTTCATTCCCGCATGGGGTACAAAGCGTTTCGGCGGATCGAAATGGGGTGTATGGGGCAGTACGATAGGGCTGTTTGTAGGACTGGTAATGGGTCCGTGGGGCGTAGTGGCAGGTCCGTTTGCCGGTGCCGTAGTAGGCGAATTATTGTACATCGGCAGTCACACAAACAAAGGGAACAACGCTGCGAACTCCACCCCGCTCCGTCAAGCATTGAAAGCGGGTATAGGGTCATTCATCGGACTAATGACAGGCACTATCATCAAACTGATTTGCTGCGGCATGATGGCGTACTACTTTATCGCAGCACTGGTGTGATAGTCTGTATGCCAATCTGTTACACAAAGGAGACGCGACATAACGCCGCGTCTCCGCAAGTAAATAGTGTCCTGTTTCTTGACTTATAGTCAAACTTTCCAACTATTTCACCTCCATACCCTTCACCGTGTACATCTTGTCGCCACGCCGGATATACATCTGTCCGTTATGGATTACTTTGGGTTGAGTGGTGGTGTTGCCCGCTGAAAGGTTGTCAATTGCAGTGCCTTCCCCTTGGGTGGTAAATGTACCCGCATAGTTCTGCAACTCTTTGCCGCTGTTATCCTTGACAGACAAGGTGTAGTCGTACTGCGTGCCGCTCTCCAAGCCCGTGACGGTGAACTGATAGCCCTGTTCGGTCATCACGGCAGCAGGTGCATGATGCGGAGTGCCGTTGCGTGATGGCGCAGCAAAAGCGATATTCGTCAGTTGCCCGTCCGCATTGAAGGCAAGTGTGCATACCGTCTCTGTGCCACGAGTAATGGCAATGGTATATGTCTCCGCATTAGGCGTTATCTTCCACGTGATAGTAACATCTGTGAATGAGGGTTGCACTATCGGCTGTTCGTCATCAGTATCAATGGTTGTCGCGCCAATAGATGCAATACGCCCAAAGTCTTTCCACTCTTCAGCCTCTTTATACCGGCTAATGGCTTCCGCCGGCACATATAGCCGCATCTTGGATAACCTCTCTGCATCAAATGCACCATCTTTTTCTCCCTCATATTCGTCAAAAATAATAATCGG
>CAKVBV010000113.1 GCA_934725535.1 uncultured Bacteroidales bacterium
CGCACGATCAACGCACTATCTCACACTACTACAAAACAGAAAAACTGCCTAACAACTTTACATTGTTAGACAGCCTCCTCGCTTTCGTGTGTGGAAGACGCAGTGTTTATGTGGACGACCGTCTCGCATCGTCATATAATAGCGTATCTGGCATCGCCCCAAGCACATTGAACCATACATTATTGCCCCCCTCATTGAAGGTGATGGAAATACGCTTTATTGCATATTAACTATTAATTATTAACTATTACTACACTTAACCCGACTCAATGTCGGGTTAAGTGTATGACATTAGTATGTGATTAGTATGTGATTAGTATGTGATTAGTATGATATTAAGCCGACTATTTCGGGCAAATAAGCAGCCCGTTCTTGCACATCCAACAATTTTCCTTACCTTTGTCCGCACTACACATACGTTGTTTATGACCCTGCACGACTACATCACCCGAACCATCCTCCCCCGCTACGATGCCTTTGACCGCGGGCATCAGCGCGACCACGCGGAGAGCGTCATTGCCGAGAGCCTCCGGCTGGCGCACGAGCACCATGCAGACGAGGACATGGCGTACACCATTGCCGCCTACCACGACCTCGGCTTGTCCGTGGACCGCGAATTCCACCATATCCATTCGGGCGAAATCCTCATGGCGGACACCAATCTCCGCCGGTGGTTCACCGAGGAGCAACTCCTCACTATGCGCGATGCCGTCGAGGACCATCGCGCCAGTGCCAAACGCCCGCCGCGAACCATCTACGGGGCTATCGTGGCGGAGGCGGACAGGCAAATCGACCCCGAGACCATTCTCCGCCGCACCCTCCAATACGGCATGAAGCAGAACCCGACAGCGGATTTCGACTGGCACTTCGAGCGTGCCTATGCCCACATGCTCGACAAGTACGCCGAAGGCGGATACCTCCGTCTCTGGCTCAACAGCCAACGCAACGTCCGGGGGCTCACCCGCCTGCGTGCTATCATCAACGACAAAGACCAAATGCGGAAAATATGCAGAAACATCTACGAAAATATTAACTATTAACTATTACTTATTACTGAAATGCTTCAGCGTCTTGCCCAAACTTTTGCCCGCGAAGTCGGCACCTCCCTGCCGCAATACACCTTTGTCTTCCCCAACCATCGCGCGGGGCTTTTCTTCCGCAAATACCTCTCGCAGGCGGTGGACAAGCCCGTCTTCTCGCCCGAAATCCTGACCATCAACGAGTGCTTTGCCCAACTCTCTGACCTCCGTCTCGCCGACCAACTCACCCTTCTCGTGCGCCTCTACGACCTCTACCGTCACCTTCGCCCCGACGCCGAGCCCATCGAGCAGTTCCTCTATTGGGGCAAGATGATGCTCTCCGACTTCTCCGAGATAGACAACCACCTCATTCCCAACGTGGAAGCCCTTTTCTATGCCGTACGCGACCTGCATGACATCGACGACCGTTTCCGCTACCTCACCGACAACCAGCGCGATGCCATTCACCGCTTCTGGGGCGAGTTCCTCACCTCCGAGGCACACCACCCCGACAGCACTATGCACCCCCACTTTCTCCGCACGTGGCAACTGCTCTACCCCCTCTACACCTCCCTGCGGCAGAACCTCCTATCCGACGGACTGGCGTACGACGGCTTGCTCCACCGCGAGGTGATAGAGCACTTCGATTCCATTGACCCCCAACGGCTGAAACAGCACTACGTCTTTGCCGGCTTCAATGCCCTCACCGAGTCCGAACGCCAACTCATGCTTCACCTCCAGGCACTCGGACGCGCGGATTTCTATTTCGATTACGAGAACGAGCGGCTCCGTGACCCCGAGAACCGCGCATCCCTCTTCATGGAGGACAACAGGCGTCTCTTCCAATCACGCTACACCTTGCCTGCCTCCGACAATACCCGAGACCCCGAATGTCGGCTCATCTCCGTACCCTCCACCATCAGCGAGGCGCACGAGGTGTACCATATCCTCCGCGAACTCTACACCGATACCCCCAACCCCGACTACACGCGCACTGCCGTCGTCCTGCCCGACGAACAACTGCTCATACCCCTTCTCGGCTGCTTCCCGCCCGAAGTGGAGAAAATCAACGTCACCATGGGCTACCCTCTCCGTGCCACCTCGCTCTACATGCCCGTGGCGTACCCTGACCGGTTCCTCTCCCCCATGCCCGCCACCGCACAGGACTACATAACGCAGATGCGTGACTTGCTGACCTCCATGCGAACCGACGAGAACGCCGAAGGTGTCTATCAACTGCTCAAAGTCTTGGACAAGATGATGGCTGTGCTCACCAAATACCCCGATGTGCCTTTCTCTGTCGAAGCGGCGCAGCAGGTACTCCGCATGCTTACTATGGAAGCGTCCATCCCCTACGTGGGTGAACCGCTCAACGGACTGCAGGTGATGGGCGTGCTTGAGACACGTGCCTTGGACTTCGACAATCTGATTATCACGGGCTTCAACGACGACCTCTACCCGGGTCGCACACGCAGCAACAGTTTTGTGCCTTATATTCTCAGAAAGGGCTTCGGACTTCCCACACCCGAAAGGCAGGACGCTATCTTTGCCTACAATTTCTACCGCATGCTCTCCTACGCCAAACGCGTATGGTTTATCACCAACTCCACGGCGGACGAGCAGCACTCCGGCGAAGTGTCGCGCTATTTCTACCAACTCCAATGGCAATATCACGTACCCGTTCAGCACGAGACCGTCGTCAGTCCGCTCAACACGCCCGCTACCGACACCCATGCCGAAGTACCCAAAACGGAAGAGATGTTGCGGACCTTCCGCGACTATGTCAGCAAAGGTATCTCACCTTCTGCACTCAACAAGTACCTGCACTGCCAAAAGCAGTTCTATTATCGGTATGTCCTGCGCATACACGAACCCGAACAAGATGAAGAAATATCCGTAACCGACCTTACTCTCGGTACGGTCTTTCACGATACCATACAGCACCTCTATCAGCCCTATGAGGGAAAGACACTGACCGCTTCCGCTATCGAAAAACTGCGTGCCGACTTTGCCGCCAACACCGCTGACGACGGACTCCTCGATGCCCTCAAGGGGGACATACTTGCCGAACAGGTGGTGCGCAGTTACGTCCGCAATATCTTGGACTTCGACCTCACGCAGGTCCCGCTCCGTTATGTGGCAGCCGAGTATCCCTGTTCCCGCACCTTGTCGGTACCAGAAGTAGGCGATGTGCGCTTCTATGGAAAAATCGACCGTATCGACGAGCGGCAGGGCATCACCCGTATCATCGACTACAAGACAGGCAAAACCGACCTCGAGTTCCGGGATATGGCACAGGTCTTCGACCGCAAGCAGAACAAGTCCCAAGTCCTCCAAACCCTCTTCTATTGCTGGCTCACAGGCAACGGCGACACCTCCCCGCATATCTACCCTGTCCGCCGCATGGCA
>CAKVBV010000114.1 GCA_934725535.1 uncultured Bacteroidales bacterium
TCGTATGTGGACGCCGAGACGGGGGCTACACCGTTGGCACTGATGAAACAGATTGTCAAGAATGGCGATAGCAGTCTCATCAACCAACTGCCCGAACTATGGGATATGTTCGCCGGTTGGATAGGCGGCAGTCTGGGCGAGGTATGCGCTTTGGCACTGCTGATTGGCGGTATCTTCCTGATTATCATGCGTGTTATCACATGGCATATCCCCGTCAGCATACTGGCTACGGTGGCATTGTTCGCAGCCGTTACCGGCTGGTGCGGCGCGTTGCCTGAGGGTATCACCACGCTCCAATATGTAGCGATGACACTCTGCACGGGTGGTATCATGTTGGGTGCCTTCTTCATGGCAACCGACTATGTGACATCGCCTATGACGGGCTGGGGCAAAATTATCTTCGGTATTGGTATCGGACTGATTGTCATGGTAATACGTACATGGGGTGCTTACCCTGAGGGTATGTCCTTCGCCATTCTGATTATGAATGCGTGTGTGCCTTTGTTGAACCATATCCGCCCGAAACGTTTCGGCGAGAAGAAGAAATAGGAGGTTACTATGGCAAAGTTGAAAAGTACATTTCCTAACATGGTGATTTCGCTCACGAGCATCACCATTGTGGCTGCTGCGGCACTGGGGGCTGTCTATATGTTCACCCAAAAGGCTATCCAAGAGCAGCAAGCAGCCAAGCAGACCGCTGCTATCAGTGCCGTTCTGCCTGAGCATGAGCGCATTGCAGACCCCGAGACCGTGAACGGACTCACAGTCTATAAGGCGTACACGGGCGACCAATTCGTGGGTGCTGCCGTAGAGACGCAGGCCGACGGCTTTGGCGGTGTGATACGCCTGATGGTGGGCTTCGATGCTGACAGTCACATCGTTAGCTACGAAGTCCTTGAGCAACAGGAGACCCCCGGCTTGGGCACGCATATCGTGGAGTGGTTCAAGAACGTGGACAAGCCTGGGCAGAATATCCTCGGCCGCAAGGCTACGGGGGCTTTCACGGTGAGCAAGGACGGCGGTGATGTGGACGCTATCACGGCTGCCACTATCTCCTCGCGCGCGTTCCTCAAGGCGGTGAACGCTGCCTACTCCGCCTACACCGAGGGCGAGGTCGAGGCGGCTACAGGAGCAAGCCAATTGATTGATAACGAACAAAATACAGAAACGGAGGTACCCCATGAGTAAGGCTCTGAATACCCTGACCAACGGCATATTGCGCGAGAACCCCACCTTCGGGCTGGTGCTCGGTATGTGCCCCACACTTGCCACCACCACATCCGCCATCAACGGCATGTCGATGGGATTGGCGACGATGTTTGTGCTTATCTGCTCCAACACCGTGATTTCGATGCTCAAAAACGTCATTCCCGACAAGGTGCGTATCCCCGCATTCATCGTGGTGATTGCCACCTTTGTGACTATCGTTCAACTGCTTATGCAGGCGTACCTGCCGGGTATCTATGAGGTGTTGGGCTTGTTCATCCCGCTGATTGTGGTCAACTGTATCGTCCTCGGGCGTGCCGAGGCCTTTGCGGCTAAGAACACGGTCGGGCTCTCAGCCCTCGACGGACTGGGCATGGGCTTGGGCTTCACCCTCTCGCTCACCGTCATCGGTGCTATCCGCGAGTTGCTCGGCACGGGCAGTATCTTCGGCTTGCATGTCTTCAGCGACCAGTACGGCATGCTGATTTTCGTACTTGCCCCGGGTGCTTTCATTGTGTTGGCATATTTGATGGCAATCATGCAAAAAGTAATGAAAAAGTAAGGAGACGTCACTATGGTATATTTTCTGATATTCATCTCGGCGATATTTGTCAACAATATCGTACTGAGTCAGTTCTTGGGCATTTGCCCGTTCTTGGGTGTTAGTAAGAAGATTGACACCGCCCTCGGCATGGGCGCAGCCGTCACCTTTGTGCTGACGCTCGCCACCGTGGTTACCTACCTGTTGCAGATGCTCCTGGTCAAGTGGCACGTCGAGTTCTTGCAGACCATCCTGTTCATTCTCGTCATTGCCGCCCTCGTGCAGATGATTGAGATTGTCCTCAAGAAAATCTCCCCGTCGCTCTATCAGGCGCTGGGTGTCTTTCTGCCTCTGATTACCACCAACTGCTGCTTGCTTGGTGTGGCTATTCTCGTGGCCAATGGCACCAACAAACTGCCTGTCGGCGCGGACCACAACCTGCTCACCGGCACCCTGTTCGCTCTCGCTACCGCACTCGGTTTTGCGCTGGCACTGGTGCTTTTCGCCGGCATGCGCGAGCAACTGGCAATGAACAAAGTGCCCAAAGCCATGCAAGGCACGCCTATCGCCCTCCTCACTGCCGGTCTGCTGGCAATGGCATTCATGGGCTTCAGCGGCGTAGTGTAACGCAAGAAAACAATCTGTACCAAAGAACTGACCACTTATCGTAGTCAGTTTTTTGGTATATATAGTAATTGTAAACGCAATAAGCAGAAGATGATAAATACCGTTATTTTTGACTTCGGCGGGGTTCTCGTGGATTGGAATCCCCACTATCTCTACGACCCCTATTTCGGCAGCCGCGAGAAAGCCGATTGGTTCCTCACCCATGTCTGCAACTCCGCTTGGAATGTGCAGATGGACGGCGGCAAACCTTTTGCCGAAGGCATTGCCGAGTTGGTGGCGCTGCACCCCGAATGGGAAAAGGAAATACGAATGTATCGCAGCGAATGGCTGCAGATGATGGGCGGGCAAATCCCCGGTATGCAGGCATTGGTGGCTGATTTGAAAGCCCACGGCTACCATGTATATGGGCTGACCAACTGGGCGGCTGATACCTTCGCATTGGTGCGCGACACCTATCCTGTGTTTGCTCTCTTGGACGGCATCGTAGTCTCGGGCGAAGAGAAAGTGGCAAAACCTGACCCGCGTATCTTCCGTATCTTGTTGGAACGTTACCATATCAACCCACCCGAGGCGGTATTTGTGGACGATAACATGCCCAATATCGAGGCTGCCAAACAATTAGGACTGCATACCCTACTCTTCCAATCTTCCGAACAACTGCGTAAGGCATTGAAAGAACTGAGGGTAGATTGAATATCTTCATTTTGCTTTGCTCTCAAAACGCTGCAACATAGTGGCACTCCTCACGCGTGCTACATCTCGATATAGTATAATTGTAAATAATTATAAACAACCATTTTTGGCGTATGGGTCATTTTGCAGGCTGAGAAGTGGGTAGTATGTCTCTATGGGTCATTTTGCAGGCTGGAAAAATGGTG
>CAKVBV010000115.1 GCA_934725535.1 uncultured Bacteroidales bacterium
TTCACCACGTCCTGCAACTCCATCATCACCAACTCCGACGATACATCATTGTACGGCATCTGCATCTCCATCACTATCTGGTTCACGTGCAAGCCGTCCTCTGCCTCGCGCAGCAACTGCAATATCCCCCGTTGCCGCTCGTTCAGGTCGCAACCCAACTCCACCAGTGATGTCTGCACAGGCTGTTTCGACACCTGCCATTGCATGGTTTGTACTATGTCCTCGGCACTGTCAATCAGTTGTGCCTGCTGCTTCTTTATCAGTCTGTTGCACCCCGCAGATGTTACATCATCTATCCGCCCCGGGAAGGCAAACACCTCTCTGTCATAGTCTTGCGCCATCTGTGCCGTTATCAGCGAGCCGCCTTTCGCCTTCGATTCCACGACCACCACTGCATCTGCCATACCCGCGATGATACGGTTGCGCGCCACAAAATTGTACCGCTCGGGCTCTGTCCCGCACGTGTATTCGGTCAGTATCCCGCCGTTCTCCAATGCGCGCACAGCCACATCGCGATGCACCGCAGGGTATATCCTGTCCAGTCCGTGCGCGGGAATGATGATTGTCGGCACACCCGCCTCCAATGCTGCCCTGTGGGCTGCCACATCTATGCCATACGCCAAGCCGCTCACTATGGTAACATCGGGCACCAACCGTGCCAAATCCGTTACCAGCCTATGGCACCAATCCTTGCCGCGCTCGGTGGGCATACGTGTCCCCACGATACTCACCACGTGCTTCGGGTTGATATTCAGGTTGCCCTTGCCGTATAGCAACAGCGGCGCGTCCACACACTGCGCCAAGCGGTACGGGTACTCCGCGTCCTTGTAGTAGTAAAGGGCTATCTGATGCCGCTCTGCGAAAGCCAACTCCTCCTCCGCATGGCGCAGAGCCTCCCTGCTCACCATGTCCGGATGGCGCGCAACCGCCTCCGTAGCGGACGCATAGTGGTCCAGCAACTCCCGTGCCTTGCGCGGACGGGTGCGGTTTGCCCACACCAATGCTATCCTATTTCTCCACTCTTCGTCCACGATACCAATGATTTACACTATATGCCGCCACGCACCCTGCTACCGTCCCCACGATGTCTGCCAGCCAATCCAGCCAGTCGCCCGTGCGCGGATAGAAGAAGTTCTCCTGCAGTATCTCTATCACGCCCCCATACACCATCGGCACCACCAATGCCACCAACCATAGTTTCCACCCCTGCTGCCTGTCGCGCAGCATATCCCACATCAGCGTGGCACCCAAGCCGAAGTACATCAGCACGTGCGCCCACTTGTCCGCACCCTCCACAGGCGGCAGTCGGAAATGCGGCTCACGTATCAGGCTGCCATACAATATGACAGCCGCCACCACCGCACATTCCCAATAGCGCAATGCGCGTCGTATTCGCAAACTTGTCTGTTTCATTGTCTTTGTGTCAGTCCAATAGCGTTCTCCCCCGCTGAATTTTGCAGATTATTCGTGGCAATACGGTGCAATCGTCCGTTAAAACACCTCCACTACAATGTACTTATTTACAACTTGGTTCCGAAGCACAAATCCCCTGCATCCCCCAATCCGGGCACGATATACTTCTTCTCGTTCAACTCGGGGTCAATAGCCGCGCACCAGAGAGTGGCATGCTCAGGCATTGTCGCCTTCAGGTACTCAATGGCTTGTTTCGTGCCAATCGTGCAAGCCAGATGCACATGCTTCGGCGTGCCGTGACTGAGCAACGCCTTGTACGCCACTTCCATCGACATTCCCGTCGCCAACATCGGGTCCACCAGCAGCAGCGTCTTCCCCTCCAAACGCGGAGCAGCCAAGTACTCCGACACTATCTCCAACGTCTCTTTCCCGTTTCGCCCCACCACGGCACGCCTGTACGCGCTCAGGAAGGCATTCTCCGCATTGTCGTACATATTCAGAAAACCCTGATGAAAAGGCAATCCGGCACGCAGTATCGTTCCCAGCACTATCGGGTCGCGCACCACCTGTGTGGGCGCGATGCCGAGAGGGGTCTTCACTGTCTCATCTTTGTAGTTCAACTCCCTGCTAATCTCCACCGCCATTATCTCGCCTATGCGCTCTATGTTGCGGCGGAAACGCATGCTGTCTTTCTGAATACTCGTTGACCGAATCTCTTTCAGATACTGGTTCAGCAACGACGGTTTTTCCGATAGATTGATTACTTTCATATCACTAATTCTTTGAAAATCTTTCCATTACATCTTTTGCATACCCCCTTGACACGGGCACTTTCGGTATATTCTCCTCCCCGAAATCCAACATCAGTTCCCCGTCCACACGCCGCAGCAACTGCACCTTGCTCAGATTGGCGATATACGACCTGTGGCAGCGCACCAACTCCTGCTCGTGAAAACTCCACGCTATATTCTTCAAACTATTGCGTATCAGCATGGTCTGCTTCTTGCCGTTGCTCACATAATGCACCTCCACATAGTTGTCCGCAGCCTCAATATAATACACCATTTCGGGCTTTACCGACAGTTTCAGTTCCCCTTTGTCGTCATAGAAATTGAACATATTCGGCTGCGTCTCCGCGTAGGTGCTTTGGTTCAGGCGTTGTATCTCTTTGTTTTTCTCCACCAAGTTAATGGCCAGGTAATCAATCGTGTACGGTATCAGCAGTATGAATGCCGTGTCAATCATCGCCTCTTTGAACATATTGAAGAACGTCAGCCCGCGTGCCTCCGCATATTCGGGCAGCATCACAAACGGGAACACCGAGTATATCAATGCCATAGCCGTCAGTTCCAGGAATATCCATACCGCATAGGCGGGGTAACTGATGTCGCGCTTCTGCGCATAGAAATACATCACCGTCCTGCTCACCGATATGACCGCCATCGCTACCAACACCACCACCGTCACCCATCGCAGGTACTGCATATCGTCATCCGCCCAACTGCGCGACTGGAAAGGCGTGAATATCAATATGAAAAGTTCGGCAAAGACGGCAGTGCTCAACACCAGCGTCGCCACATTCCGCGGCGTGTTGTAGTAGTATGGCAACTTGTTCTTTGCGTCCATTTCCGAATAGAAAATCTCTTTATCTTTCGGCTGCAAAGATA
>CAKVBV010000116.1 GCA_934725535.1 uncultured Bacteroidales bacterium
CCCTGTGTACGAGCGGTGTTCGTGCTCGGCGTGCTTACATACCTGCTCTACCTGCTGTCAAAACCAAATATCCCCAAGGTATGTACGATTTGCGAATGTACGATTTACGAATTTGCAGCGTAAATCACCAATCACGTTGCAAAGGTACTACAATTTCTTGATATACACAAATCACCTCCCCTGCCGCATGGCTGTCTATCGTGTTGCGCTGTATATCAGCGGGGCAATCTCTGTATTGTCGTGCCAGCCGGTAAAGTGCTCTGCCCCTACTCCCACAGCAAACACCGGCACTGCCGCTGCCGTGTGCGAGTAACTGGTCCAACCCAACTTGGCTTCGCGGTTCAGTATCTCATTGGCTTTGTCGCCCAAGTAGTTCACATCTTTGTACAGCGTCTTCACCGTGGCGTGTTTGCGCACGATATTCTTGTACGCTACATGCAGTTCGGCGTCTTCCTCATCGCTCACAGGCACCTGCGTATATAGCCCCATATTATCCGACAAGAGCGTCTTTACATCGTCCCATTTCAGATTTTTGCCTTTCTCTTTCTGCAGTGCTGCCAGTTTGTCCGACAGTATCCACTCCGAACATTTATGATACTGCAACGCCTGCAGATTGAGGGTATAATGGCTGTTTCCCAACGCCATACCGCCTGTCTCGTGGTCGGCAGTAACCACAATCAAGGTCTCGTCGGGGTGCTCCTCATAGAACCGGTACGCTACTGCCAACGCCTCGTCCATATCTATCGTCTCCTGTATCGCGGTGGCACCGTCACGACCGTGGCAGGCATAGTCTATCTTTCCGCCTTCCACCATCATAAAAAACCTGTCATAGCCCGACAACTGCTCCAATGCCACCTCCACTATCTCGCTCAGTTTCAGGTCGCCCTCTTTGCGGTCTATCGCGTAGGGTATGGACTCGCCCTTCAATGTCCTGTCTGCCACAAACTCCTCCGGCACCAGTATCATCTTGTCCACACGCCCCATGGCTTTGGCTGCCTCATAGCCGCCTGCTATCGTATAGCCGTTTTTCTCGCACAAGTCGTACAGGTTCGGGGCACTCGGGTCTTTCTTGTTCACCGGTTTGTGGAACCCCGAACCACCGAAGAACTGGAAATCCGATGTCGCCAACTGCGTGCCGATATTGTAGTAGTCATCGCGTTTCTCTGCGTGAGCATAGTGCGGAGCGGGTGTGGCATGGTCTATTGCCACCGAGGTCATAATGCCTATGCCCCACCCCTCTTTGCGCAAACGTGTTGCCACACTCTCGGTGGGCGTACCATCGGGCGTCTGACCTATCATGCCGTTGTTGGTCTTCTCTCCCGATGCGAGGCACGTGCCTGCGGCTGCGGAGTCGGTGATGCCATTCGAGGCGGAGAATGTAGCCACCTGACCCGAATAGGGGAACTGCGTCATCAGCAACTGCCGCCTGCCTATTTCGCCCGACAACTCTGCCAGATACATCTCACTTGCCAACACTTGGTTAGGTCCCATACCATCACCAATGAAGAAAAACACATACTTCGCTTGCGCCATGGCTGCCACGGCAACGCACAGCAATACACTCACAACGGATACAATACGTTTCATATCTTGCATATCATTACAACTTTGCCTGTACTTCTTTCTGAAAATACAACGCAAAATTACACTTTTTCTTCCAACTAACCAAATGTCGGTTCACCATTGGGAACGAAGCGGCTCGCGGTATTCCGTGGAAAAAGTGATGGGAGACGGCTGTTATTTTGCGATATGAGAAAAAAGCAGTAACTTTGCAAGCGGAATAAACCCCTTATTTAAGGGGGCGCAAAAAGTGAATTTGTTAAACCAATAAACAATAGAATTATGTCAAAAGTAACCGTTGTAGGCGCAGGTAACGTAGGTGCTACGTGCGCTAATGTGTTGGCTGTCAAGAAAGTAGCCAGCGAAGTTGTATTGATTGATATCAAAGAGGGCGTTGCTGAAGGCAAGGCTATGGACATCATGCAGACGGCTCAACTGCTGGGTTTCGACACTGTGGTTAAAGGCGTTACCAACGACTATACACAGACTGCCAACTCCGATGTAGTGGTTATCACCAGTGGTCTGCCACGTAAACCGGGTATGACCCGCGAGGAACTCATCGGTGTGAACGCAGGTATCGTCAAGAGCGTGGCAAAGCAAGTGCTGACCTACTCGCCGAATGCCATTCTGATTGTGGTATCGAACCCGATGGATACGATGGCTTATCTGACACTGAAGTCCCTCGGTTTGCCGCGTAACCGCGTCATCGGTATGGGTGGTGCACTCGACAGCAGCCGCTTCAAATACTTCCTCAGCCAGAAACTTGGTTGCAATGCCAACGAGGTAGAGGGCTTCGTTATCGGTGGTCACGGCGACACGACCATGATTCCTATGGCTCGTTTTGCTACCTACAAAGGTATGCCTATCCTCAACTTCATCAGCGAGGCTGAACTCGACGAGGTGGTTCACAACACCATGGTAGGCGGTGCCACACTGACCGGTCTGCTCGGCACCAGCGCATGGATGGCTCCGGGTGCCAGTGCAGCCAGCGTAGTGGACAGCATCATCAACGACCAGAAGAAGATGATTCCTTGCTCGGCTTACCTCGACGGCGAGTACGGATACAAAGACATCACCATCGGCGTGCCTTGTATCATCGGCAAGAACGGTATCGAGAAGATTGTCGAGTTGCCGCTCAACGACAAGGAGAAAGAACTCTATGCTGCCAGCGAGGCTGCTGTGGCAAAGACCACATCCGTCCTACACGACATCAACGCTATCTAATCCATTAGCATAACAATGCCGGAGGCTGCCTGACAAGTTTAGGCAGCCTCTTTTTTATGAGGAATTTATAGGGAATGGTTGGCGGACGACGCGGCTCGCGTCGTCAAGGTGATAGGCATA
>CAKVBV010000117.1 GCA_934725535.1 uncultured Bacteroidales bacterium
CCATGCCATACACAGCACCTCATTGGAGGATTCACTATTGCGTATATTCACAACGAATCCGCTCCCTATAAACACCTACGCCCTCATAGGTGATGACGATGTGTCTCTCGGCTGGTCGCCTTATGAAAATGGCTATGCCTTGCTGCAACGCACATGGCTGTTGCGAACCACGGACACACTAACCAATATCTGCGTAACCCTCCAACCAGAAAATCTCCCCGATGCACCCGATACCCTTGCACTGATACTCCTCAATACCGACGGTGATATTACCCGAACTATCTATCCCGATTCCACCAACGCAAAGCACCAATTATGCTATACTATCCCTTGCCCCGCTACATATACACTATTCTCATTCCTGACTACTGACAATGAGACACCCCACCGCCATCAAGTACAAAAAAACAACAAAGGCAATAAAACCAACGAAGACTACACCCACTACGGAGACTACGCTATCAACCTCACTCCTAATCCTACGCATGGCGAATACGTATTCAGTATATCCCTGCCGCAGGAAGCAGACCTTGTTCTAACTATCCAAGACCCGACAGGCAAAGTCGTGACCCGACAGACCCTGACAGGTGCCACCGGCTACCGACACAGCGGTTTTCTGCCTGTTGCCGGTATGTATCTGTTCTCCCTCTACACGCAGGACGGAGAACTGCTCACCACGCGCGAACTGCTTGTATATTAACTATCACCCACATAAAAACCATTACCCCATGAAACGCCATCTTCCACAGACCTTATTCGCCTGCTTGGGGGTACTGTGGCTTTCAGTGTGGGGTATGACAGCACTGGCACAGGAAACCCCTCCTATTCCCACTGCACAACCCTCCACAAATACAACGCAGCGCACTCACAGAGACGCTCCGAACACAACTCTTTCCCAATATACGCTCTCCGAGCCTTACACGCAATCACAACCCGTAAACCTCTCTTTGTCGGGCATTCGCTTGGTTGCCGACAGCGGCAGCCTGATGCACGATGTTACTTTCTCTGTAAGCACCATTACCCGCTCCGAGGCACAACCCTTGGCGAGCAATATGCTGTCCGTGACGGCAGGCAGCCATGCCTACCGCCTGTTGCCCCACGGGGAACACTTCCGTGCCGACCAACCCGCCCGTATCGAACTTGCCTACGAACCGTTGTCTGTCCCGCACGGCTTCAAACCGCAGGACATACACACCTACTATTTCGACGAGCAGACCCGCCAATGGCAGCCACTGCACCGCATAGCGACAGACACCGTGCGCCATATCGTCATCTCCGAGACCACCCACTTCACGGATTTCATCAATGCTGTGATACGCACGCCCGATATGCCCGAGGTGAATGCCTTTGTGCCCACGACATTGACGGATATGGACGACCCGCATCCGCTATCACGCATACCTATGATAGCCGCCCCCGAAGCCAACACCTACGGCACTGCCTCCGTCACATACCCCATTGACATTCCCGCGGGGCGCAACGGCTTGCAACCCGACTTGACCTTGTCCTACAGCAGCGACCGCGGCAACGGTATCATGGGTGTAGGCTGGTCGTTCCCCCAACCCGCTATCACTCTCGACACCCGCTGGGGTGTACCGCGATATGACAAAGACTACGAGACAGAGAGTTACCTGCTGAATGGCGAGCAACTGATTATCGCCAATGCTGACAACCCTGACAGACTGCTTCCGTACCAGATGCACAAGCAAATGAAACGTCGCCGGCAAGTGGCTGATTTTGTGATGCGCGATACCAAGAAATGCGAATCTGTCACACGGTACGGTTGGACTACTGAAGAATATGCTTGGCAGGTTGTTAACAGAGATGGTACAACATACTATTATGGTCGCTATGCAGATGGTGGCACTGCGGATTCAAGGTGTGTACTCCGTGATGCACAGGGGAATGTGGCATACTGGGCATTGGCAGAGGTCGTGGATGTATATGGTAATAGCATCCGTTATGAGTATGACATCACGGATGGCAATGAAATATACTTAACTGCTATTTATTACACAGGGCAACGAAATACGGCAGGCAACACACCGGCTCCCTATCGTATTCGTTTCCGTTACGATGACGAAACAGATATTATTACTGATGGGCGTCTTGGTTTTGTCCGCAAGACAGACCGCAAAGTTTGCTATATAGACATATCGTACTGGAATACAAACCGGTATATCCCCGTCTTGCGTTATCTGTTAAACTATTCACATTTTCCATTGCGTTTAACGGGTGTTTCTGTGTATGATATACCACAAAGCATATCGAATCTTCCGAATGGAGTAAGCCTAGATGATTGCATTGTGGATGCTTTGCACGAACATTGTTTGACCACCACTTCTTTTAATTACTACCAACCAAACCTGTCGGATATGTTTAGTGCCGACGAAGTCTTGATAGCCGACAGAAATAATGGTGATGATTGGAACATGCTAAATCAGTCGTCCAATATAGGGTGGAGTGCAGGAGGCACACTGACAGTAGGTCTTGGCAAACAGGTATGGCAGACCAACCTCTCTGCAGGTGGTAACTACAGTTACTCGGAGGGGCAGGGGACGACCAATTATATGCTGATGGATATAGACGGAGACGGATTGGCAGACAAGGTCTATAGTAAGGGCAACGAGATTTATTTCCGCAAACAAGTAGTAGGTGTGGACGGCAAACCCTATTTCGCCACAGAGCGTGGCACGGGTATGCGCTCATCGAACCTGTCTCTTGAAACCAGCAAAACCAACAGTTGGGGACTGCAGGCAGGTGCCGACCCCGTGGCTTCCGTAAGTGGAGGGTGGTCTAATACGGACACCTATACCTCTTGCTATTTCTCTGATGTGAATGGCGACGGGCTTCCCGATTTTGTGGA
>CAKVBV010000118.1 GCA_934725535.1 uncultured Bacteroidales bacterium
TTAATATATTACTTTTTATACCTTAAATGGCTGATTATCACCCGCTCCCTATCCCCTAATCTCTATTCCCTAACCCCCTGATTCCTATTTTACATACTGTATGTTAGGCGAAATGAAGGGGTTATTTCTTCTCTTGAATGAGCAGTACGCTCAAGGCTCCGAGTATGAGCAGGACACCCGCGATGAGCAACATTCCCGCTTGCGCGCCCGCGCACACGTACCTTAATAATACACCACCGAGCAGGGCTGCAATAATCTGCGGCAGGCAGATGGTGCAGTTGAAGAACCCAAGTAGGGTGCCCATACGTTTGCTACCCGATATAGCATTGGTGAAGAGAGTAAACGGCAGTGCCAGCATCGCCGCCCATGCGGTACCGATGAGCGCGTAACTGACCCACAGCACATATTGGTTATGCACCAGACAAACCGACGCGAAGCCTATGCCTCCGATGACCAATGAGAGGATATACGCCCCTTTGTTGCCTATGCGATGTTCGATAGCAGGCAGGAGAGCCGCCCACAAGAGCGAGCCTGCGGCCTGAATGGCAAAGCAGACACCTACCCAGTTGCCGGCGTTCTGGAACGCTTCCTCTGCGGCATCCTTACCGTCCCAACCGAAACACTGTGCGGCAATGGCACCGTTGGAGTAGGTCCACATATACATGAAAGCCGCCCAGCAGAAGAACTGCACCAGTCCGATGGTGATGAATGCGCGGACGATACGTTGCTTATCCGAGGCATCGTCCGTTGCGGCGGTGTCGTCTTGTTTGCGGTTAAGTCCGTGGAACTCAGCGTATTCCTGCGGGTTCATCTCTTTGACCGCACAGAAGGTGTAGAGTACACAGAGTATGAGAATAGCGGCACCTATATAGAATGACCACTTGACCGAATCAGGGATAACTCCCGCGGGAGCCGTATTGGCAAGCCCAATCCACGTGAAGAAGATAGGGAAGAGGTAGCCGACCAAGGAGCCTGCGTTGCAGAGGGCAGACTGAATGGCGTAGGCGGTGCCTTTCTGCTGCTCGTTGACCATATCGCCGACCATCATCTTGAACGGCTGCATGGCAATGTTAATGGACGTATCAAGGAACATAAGGGAGAACAGCCCGAACCACATGGCGGCGTTCAGCCCGAGGAAGAGCCCTTGTTGGAACGTGAAATCGCCGGCGTTGGGCAGCAACACCATGACGGCAACGGCAATGACCGCCCCTATCAAGAGATAGAATTTGCGTCGCCCAAAGACGGGTCCGAGCCACGTCTTGTCAGACAATAGTCCAATCAACGGCTGGACAATCATACCCATAAGCGGCGGCAAAATCCAGAAGAAACTAAGGGTATGGGGGTCTGCGCCCAGCGTGGCGAAGATACGTGATATGTTAGCAGATTGGAGAGCATAAGCGATTTGAACTCCGAAAAATCCGAAACTCAAGTTGAAAAGTTGCCCGAATGATAAGTTGCGTTTCCCTGTCATATTAGTTGTCAGTTAAGCGGCTGCAAAGATACGACAATATATTTGTGCGTGCAAGGAATGAATAGTGAAAAATAACCAAACGGAACCGCAAACGTTTCCGAAATAGCAAATATGGGTGTTTTTACGGTTTGAAATGGTGCGGATTACGTGGAAATCGGCGTACTGGTGTGCAAAGTGATAAAATATGCAAGGCGTGGAGTTGCACTAATTTGCTGTATAGAATGTTTGGGAAATGTGAGTCCGATATGCCGGCAGGGGGAGGAGTCTGTCTGCCAACAATCGGCAACAACTATAGACAATAGATAACAACATAGTAACCACAACAGATAATAAACACGAATTAGCATTATCGAGGTCCTTATAAACGGACGGCTATGCCGTATAACCACCAATTAATCGCAAACTCCATACACTCCAATCATATCAAAATTATGTCGGGAAATGACATACCCTGCATCGTCCCCAACGCATTGACTCGCTATCCTCTTGCTATCCACTCGTTAATCACATACTAATATCATACTAATCACATACTAATCACATACTAATCACATACTAATCCCATACATCTAACACGAGATTAAGTCGAGGAGATTTTGATAAGAATAGGGGTGTTTGTCGGGTAAAAGTGGCGGTTTACAGGGGTGGATTTTTACCTAACATACAGTATGTAAAATAGTGATTAGGGGGTTAGGGAGTAGAGATTATGGGATAGGGAGCGGGTGATAATCAGCCATTTAAGGTATAAAAAGTAATATATTAACAACTAAAATCTAACAAGATGACGAAAAACAAACACTTTATGTTCGTACTGATGTTGGCGTTGCTGGCATTGCCTGTGGCAGTGTTTGCACAGACGACCGCATCGGGAACAGTGGTTGACGCATCAACAGGCGAGTCTATCATCGGTGCCAATGTGGTGGAGAAAGGCACCACGAATGGTACGATTACGGACTTTGACGGTAACTTCACGCTCACGGTGAAGGATGGTTCGGTATTGGAAATCAGTTACATGGGCTACAAGTCGGTGGAGATGAAGGCTGC
>CAKVBV010000119.1 GCA_934725535.1 uncultured Bacteroidales bacterium
AAAAAGAAACGAAGTATTAGGAAAAAACTGTTTATGGCAGCAATGAATCCGAACTATTTGCTGCAAATTATAAAAAAATGCTAACTTTTGATGCGGTTGCCCTGTATCGTTCTTGGCAGATTACTTGGTTTTGCAGCCTTTGAAGGCGTTTTTTGCAACGATGGTGGAGGGTGGTGTTTGGGGGACAGGCAGGCTTCCGCAATCGCGGAAAGCGAAAGTACCTATCTCTTTCAGGCTTATTGGGAAACTTACTTTGCGCAGGTTGCGACACTCGGCAAAGGCGTTGGTGCCTATGTTTTCGAGGGCATTGGGTAGCACAATCTCCCGCAACTGTCTGCAACCCAAGAACGCCTCGTCCTCAATGTGCAGTAAACGCTCGTTGAAATGCACCTCCTGCAGGCTTATACACCCTGCAAAGGCATTTTTGCCCAGCACTTTAAGCGACAACGGCAACGCAATCTCCTGCAACAACTTGCATCCCATAAACGCACCTTCTTCAATCACGTGAATGTTGTCCACCATATTGATACGTTGCAACTGCTGACAGTTCGCAAAGGCAAACTTGCCGATACGGAAAGTGGTAATCGGGATATGGATGCACTCTAATGCCACACAGCCCTTAAATGCTTCATCACCAATGGAATACGTGCCTTCCGGCAGTACCACTTTGCGCAGCCTTGTACAGCCCGTAAATGTGCCTTTGCTGAGATTTGACACGCGCTCTGGGATAGTGATGACCTCGAACTGTGCGCAGCCGGCAAAAGCGTTTTCACCAATGTGCTCCAGCGTCTCAGGCAGCATGATGTCTTCCAATACAGCGCAGCCAGCAAAAGCACCATCGTCAATGCGAATGAGGTGAGCGGGGAGGGTAATCTGCTTGATACTCCGGCACAGACTGAAGCACCCTTGCGGGATAGCGGTGAGGTGTTCGGAGAGTACCTGTGCCGTCAGGTGTTCGCAGCCATAGAATGCGCCTATGCCGATGCTCTCCAAGTCGGCGGGCAGGGTAGCCTCTTTGAGAAGCGCACAACCATAAAAGGCAAAGTTACCCACACACTTGACGGAAGCGGGTATAATGACCTGCGTAAGGTTCTTGCAACGATAGAAGGCTGCGGCGGGTATGTGCGTGATGCCTGCGGGAATGTTAACGGTCTTGATATTCTCATTCCCAGCAAAAGCGCGTGCAGCAATCAGGCGGGTGGGTACTTTGGGGTTGAAGGCGAACTTGGCAGGGGTTTGGTCGTTCACTGCTATCAGGCAGTCGTCTATATAGAGGGCACCGCGACGCCATTTCTTATCATTGTTCCATATCCCCGAATTGGTAAAGGCATCTTCGCCTATCTCGTTGATTGTCTGCGGAATAGACACACGGACAAGGTTCTTGCAGTCGCGAAAAGTCTCGTGGTCGATACGCCAAACGGATGCACATAAATCCACGCGGACAACGGTCTTATTCCCTCTGAACGCCCCTGCTGCTATCACGCGGGTACCCTCAGGAACCGCATACTTGGGGTTGATGGTCTTGTCGGTGGCAATCAGGCAACTGTCAATCATCAGCACCCCGTCCGTCCAGTTCTTTCTGTCAAGCATTATACTTGTCCCTTCAAATGCACTCCTGTATATACGTTCTATGCTATGTGGCAGGACTATAGCCGTGAGGTTCTTGCAGCCGCGAAAAGCATTGTCGGCAATAGTGGTAACGCGGTACGTCTGCTGACCGACGGGTATCTCGGCAGGAATAAAGAGTTCGCCGCTCACCTTAGGGTTGAGTGTTACCTCCGCCGTCCGAGTGCAGGGGTCAATAGTGTAGTTGATGTCCTGATATTTGGCATCATCGGCACATACATTCACGCTGATGATACATATCACAAACAGGCTTATCCAATATCTCATATTATTGATTTATACTTAAATTCGCTTCCGTCTGCAAAGGTACGCTTTTTCTGCGGAATAAGCAACGCAATAACTACAGTTAACATGTAATTATCCGTGTAATTCGCCATGAATTTGTATGAGTGATACTATTCGTGAATTACATTGTCGGGTGTGATTCTCCGCTAATTGTCGTTAATAGACCATTAATCTTCTATGTTACATGATATTCATTATTATAAAGTCGGATATGCAATAGAATCTATCAGTAGGAGAAAATTTTTTTTGTAAGTGTCTGTACAGATTACGTTCGAGAACAACAAGAGGCTGTCTAACAATGTAAAGTTGTTAGGCAGTTTTTCTGTTTTGTAGTAGTGTGAGATAGTGCGTTGATCGT
>CAKVBV010000120.1 GCA_934725535.1 uncultured Bacteroidales bacterium
TACATACCAATATGCCTGTTTATGGGCATTTTGGGGTGACTCTTCTGCTTCGGACTACGTTTACCGGACAGCAATATAAAACAATAAAATAATAAGACAATGAAGAAAGTACTCTTCTTTTTGGCAATGGCACTGACTTGTGCTTTTGCCACAGCGCAGACCAATCAAGTGGTTTGGCTCAATGGTAAGGTGCTGTATGGTCACCCCATCACGACTATCGACAGCATGACCTACGACATGAACGGTATGATGGAGGGCGACACGCTCCACCTGATTATGCCGCGCAGCACGATGTACGTGGTGCATGACACGGTCATCAAGACCATCAAAGACACCGTGTATATAGATGTCTGCGGTAGTGGCGTTGCAACTGTCAGCACATCTGCTGTTACCCATGCCACGTACAACTCATTGGCTTTGGGTGGTACGGTGCGTTTCAGTGACTACGATGCTATCACCGAGCGCGGTATCTGTTATGCCACCCACTCAGAACCCACTACAGCAGACAATGTAACCAAAGCGGGTAAAGGTACGGGTACATTCTCTATCACAATCACAGGTTTGACCCCACAGACCACCTACTACCTGCGTGCGTATGCAGTCAATGAATCAGGTACGGCGTATGGGGACGAGATTGCATATACTACACCCGAAAAGGAGAATACCGGTGGCGGTAGTACAGGCACAGAGGGTAGCCTTGTGGGCAAGTTCTCGGTATCGTCTTCCAAGCAAGTGTCGTTCTCCAAAGGCAACCTGCAATATCAGGCAAGTACCAACACATGGCGTTTCGCCGAGAACCAAACGGATTATATTGGTGGTGCAAACAGCAACATCTCTGCTACGTATGACGGTTGGATTGACCTCTTCGGTTGGGGGACAAGTGGTTATGATAATACCGCAAACGACCCTCTATCGATGAACTATCAACCTTGGGCAACAAGTACGATGGATTTGAATAAAATCAAGACAGATAGTACTCAAAACTGTGAGATGTTACCGATTATAGGTGAGTGTAGTTGGGATTATACATATTTGGATGCTTCCAACAATACGTACGGCTATGGTCCTTCGTATAATATGACAGACCGCAATCTTACAGGCTCGAGTGCCAATTACGATTGGGGTGTATACAATGCTATTAGCAATGGTGGCAACAGGGCAGGTATGTGGCGAACATTGACAAGCAGTGAATGGAACTACCTATTCAACAGCCGCACCAATGCCCAATATCTATGGTCTCAAGGTACGGTGAACGGGGTGTGTGGTATGATTATCTTGCCGGATAATTTCTCCAAACCGGCATCCATTTCTTGGACTCCTAAGGCTAATAGTTGGAGTACCAACACTTACACATCTGAGCAGTGGGCTACTCTGCAAGCCATCGGTGCTGTGTTTCCTGCCTGCTTCGGGTTACCGCTACGGGTCGGGTGTGAGCTATGTGCAGGGCCTCGGCTACTATTGGTCTGCTACGCCTTACGACTCGGACGTCGCGCGCTACCTGAGCTTCTACTCGGTCGAGGCGAGCACGAGCGGCAACTATCGCAGCAGCGGGCGAGCAGTCCGTCTCGTTCAAGATTTAATCAAATAATAGTAGCAGCCATCTCGCAAGAGTGGCTGCTACAATGGCAGAAACTGTACTATTTTGCTTGCCCCTCGATGGGGCAAGCAAAAAAGCCGGCGGGACAATGTATTATAGGGACGATGCTATTGGGGGACGACGCGGCTCGCGTCGTTATTCGGCGGCAGCCGAAAGGCGCCATGTTTGGGTGAGGTGCGCCTGCAAGTGTGGATGAGGTGCGCCTGCGGTGCATAACGACGCGAGACAATAAAGAGTTCTGCTCTTTGACGACGCGAGCCGCGTCGTCCCCCAAGCACTATCGAATCTGATGGTCTCGGCATCCTCTCGGCAATCACATACTAATATCATACTAATCACATACACTTAACTCGATGTTCCATCGAGTTAAGTGTATGTAATAGTTAATGGTTAATAGTTAATATGCGGTATTTAATTCGCCTTAATTAACGACGCGAGACGCGTCGTCTCCACAAAGCGTTGTCTCCAAAAATGCAGTATGGACTTGTATAGATGATTGAAAAGCAGTAACTTTGCAGCGAGAAAAAAGGAGAAGTTATGGAGACAACAGGTATTCAAAGCACCTTTCGGGTGACCCTGCCCAGTGCGGACGCACGTTTCTTGAAACGTCTTTCCGAGAATATGGGTTGGCAGGTAATGCGTGTGCCAGC
>CAKVBV010000121.1 GCA_934725535.1 uncultured Bacteroidales bacterium
CACGATCAACGCACTATCTCACACTACTACAAAACAGAAAAACTGCCTAACAACTTTACATTGTTAGACAGCCTCGTCACGGACAGCATATTGCTTGCCAAGGGCTGTGTCTCGGAGCGGGTAATGGTGCTCACGGAGAAAGTGACATCGTGCATCAGGCTGCCGCTATCGGCAACCAAGCGTAAGCCCGACAAAGAGAGGTTTACAGGTTGTGATTGGGTGTAGGGCTCGGAGAGTGTGTATTGAGCAGTGGCGTTGTTTGGGACTATAGGGGTTGTTTGTACGTTGCGTGATGGTTTACTTGCTGTCGGGGGAATTTTGTCCTTTGTTTGTTCCATATCAGCAGCAGCCACGATGGAGGAAAGCCCTTGCGTTTGTTGTGCTTGTGCCTGCGTTTGCGCTGATGTTTGCGCCATTGCCCCAACAGAGAATAGGAGCATCAGTATGCAGGCGGATAGGGTCTGTAGTAGATGGTGCTTCATGGGCAATGGTTTTAACTGGTGGTTATTGTGATGTTACTAATACTTTGGGGTATCAATATACAAGCAGTTCGCGCGTGGTGAGCAGTTCTCCGTCAGGCGTGTAGAGGGAGAACAGGTACATACCGGCAACAGGCAAGTAGCCGCTATATTGGTAGTCAGTGGCACCTGTCATAGTCTGTCGGGTCAGGACTTTGCCTGTCGGGTCTTGGATAGTCAGTACAAGGTCTGCTTCCTGTGGCAGGGATATACTGAATTGGTACTCACCATGCGTAGGATTAGGAGAGAGGCAGATAGCGCAGGTCCCGTAGTTTTCGTAGTTTTCGTTATTTCCGTTATCTTTGTTGTTTCCGTTGTCCTTTTTTCCTTTGTTGTTCTTTTGCACTTGGTGTCGGTTGGGTGTCTCATTGTCAGTAGTCAGGAATGAGAACCATGTGTGCGTAGCAGGGTTCGGGATAGTGTAGCATAACCGGTGCTTTGCGTTGGTGGAATCGGGATAGATAGTTCGGGTAATGTCGCCGTCGGTATTGAGGAGTATGAGTGCAAGGGTATCAGGTGCGTAGGGGAGGTTGTCTTTATTCAGAGCAATACCGATATTGGGTAGTGTGTCCGTGGTTCGCAACAGCCATGTGCGTTGCAGCAAAGCATTGCCGTTTTCATAAGGTGACCAGCCGAGAGGTACATCGTCATCGCCTATGAGGGCGTAGGTGTTTATAGGGAGTGGATTCGTTGTGAATATACTTAGCAGTGAATCCTCCAACGAGGTGCTGTATGTAGCATGGAGGTGATAGACGGTGTCGGTACCTATACCCTGCAGGCGGTGGTAGTAGGTATTGTCCGCTTTCGGGTGCCATAGGGTGTCGCCATGGGTAGAGAGGTACGGGGCGTTATCCAATGTGATGCCATGTTTGATAGCCAAGTATGTCTGAAATATCAGCGACCGGCGTTTGGTGAGGCGGCTGTCGAAATAGGCAACCTCGTAGAGGACTATCCGGCTACTGTCGGAAATGGTAGCACCTGTATGCAGTTGGTATATGCCACGGTAAGCGGTATCGGGGCGCAAGGTGTGCTGTAGGGTGTAGATAGTGGGTGTGGTACGCGGCGGATTGTTGCGGGGAGAGGGCTGTATGCGCTCGGTAGATAGTCCGTGGGTAGTGATAGCATAGAAGACACTGTCGGTGCGGCTGATGCGCCATAGTTGTTGGGGAGCGGCGGGCTGCAAGGTCTGATAGACCATCATCATCGTGTAAGAGGTTGGTGGCGCAATGGTGTCTGTAAACGCGGGAGAGATAACGGCAGTGTCCGATTGGTGCCAAAGGGTCGGTTGGGCAGGCTGCTGGTTTGGGCGGGCTGTCAGTCGCACAGCGGTATTCAGCCTGTTTTGCGAGGCAGTGGCATCCATAAAGGATACGCCCCAAGCGGCAATATGCAGACACACAAAGAAGACGATACACAAGGCGTATTTCGGGAACAGATGCACGTCTTTCATGTTGCATGGATTTTATGGGTTTGTCACTACACGATTGTACACTATGGCAACCATATATACTCAACCGTGTGCAAAGGTAATATATCTTTTTGATGTGCACAACACTTTGAGAAGAAAAAGTGAAAATTATTGCGAAATAGTGTTGTTTTTTGTGTATAGTGTCCATTTAGAAACGCAATTTTGGGGTATATTTTTGCCCCCCTGTCAGCCCTTGTTGAGGGTACCCTCAA
>CAKVBV010000122.1 GCA_934725535.1 uncultured Bacteroidales bacterium
GTATCTGGAGTATTTGGACAAGGCGCAACTAATCAATGTGTTGCGCACAAGTGCCAATGGTATCAAGGTGCTGCAGAAGATAGACAAGGTGTATCTCAACAATCCGAACTTTGCGTATGCCATGACCGAGAACCCCAATGTGGGCAATATCCGCGAGACGGTGTTCCTTATGTGGCTGCAAGTCGGACACACCGTAACAAGTTCGCCCGTTTCTGACTTTGAGGTGGATGGCATCACTTTCGAGGTTGGCGGTAGGAACAAAGGCAGCAAACAACTGAAAGGTGTAGAGCACGGCTATATCGTACGCGATGACATCGAATACGCCACGGGCAACATCATTCCCCTTTGGATGTTCGGATGGATGTACTAATCAAGGTATCAAAATAAGCGATATGAATGTTTTTAGGAAATTGGCAGCCATGTTTGGCAGACAGCGAGAATTGCAGACAAGGAATGAGGACAAGACGATTGTCTCAACGAAAGGTAATGAGCGACCATCTCCATACCAATCGGACAAACCCAATGCGCATACCCCGTCTCGCATTACCCCCGAGTATATATCGGAGTTGCGCCCCAACGAGGTCTTTGTCTTCGGCAGCAATGCGCAGGGTTTGCACTATGGCGGAGCAGCGGCATTTGCTGTCAGGCGGTTTGGCGCGATTATGGGGCAAGGCGAAGGCTTGCAAGGGCGTAGTTATGCACTTCCCACTATGGAGGGATTGGAGAATATGCGTGCAGCAGTGGATAGATTTATTGCCTTTGCCCAAGAGCACCCCGAACTCACATTCCAGGTAACGCCCATCGGCTGCGGCATTGCAGGCTACTCGCCCGAAGACATAGCCCCGCTGTTTGCTGCGGCGAAAACATTGGACAACGTACATCTGCCCGAATCGTTTTGGAAATACACTACAAAGTAGGGTTCCAACAAGTGGCTATGCAACGAACGGCTAAACTTTTAGTTACCTTATCGGCAATCGCAGTGGCGGTCATTGTCGCTTGCAACATAATCGTTGTAGTGGTCAGCAAAGGCAGGTGCTACGATGATATCAATGCCATTCCCTACAATACGTATGGTTTGCTGCTCGGCACAGGTCGCAGCAACAAACCGAGTCCCTACTATGATGCCCGCTTACAAGCCGCAAGAGATTTGTTCCATGCAGGAAAAGTGGATTCTATCGTAGTCTCCGCCGAGAACCTGTATGCGGACTATAACGAGGTGGATTCTATGGTCGTTGCCTTGAAAACTGCCGGTGTGCCTGTGGCTTTCGTTGATTATCACGGCACAGACACGTATGCATCACTCCATACGTTTGGCGAGGTCTTGGGTTATTCCTCCCCACCAACGATTATTTCGCAGCATTACCATAATCAGCGTGCTGTGTTCTATGGTGCGTTGCTGTTTCGTGAGTCTCCTGTTGCGTACAATGCCGCGGATACAGACATCTGGTATTGGAATCTTCGTCGCGTATTGCGCGAGTCCCTCGCCCGCACAAAGGCTGTCCTCACTATCCGCAGAGCACAGCGCAAAATAGTCTAAATGTTTGTATATATGCGCAAAAATAAGTACTTTTGCACCAAATTAGAAACATTATAGACAAGTCGGCTTATGAAACGAGAGTTACTACCCAAGTATGAACGGCAACTGCAAGGGCTCGGAGAGAATATCCGCTTGGCACGGCTCAGGCGTGATTTGAGTGCAGCACAAGTAGCGGAACGGGCAGGCATAGGGCGCAATGCCGTGATGAAGATAGAGAAAGGCGACGAAGGCGTGAGTATCGGTGCCTATCTGCGGGTGCTGATTGTGCTCGGACTGGAGCAAGACATGTTCCGCGTAGCAGAGGACGATGTCTTGGGGCGCAAACTGCAAGACGCAGGACTGATTGTCGGTAAACGTGCAAGCAAGAAGCAAAATGAGTAAGCAACTATAAATGATGAACATCCTGCGCACCACACCCTGCCACGCGATAAGCGGCACTACCATCGCATATTGGCAAGGTACACAAAATAGCAATAAGGCAAAATAGTATTCACGAATAACCACCACAATTAATAACCAACTAAAAACCTCATTAGTTATGTTAGGCGCACTTATCGGCGACACCGTAGGCAGTATCTACGAGTTTTGCAA
>CAKVBV010000123.1 GCA_934725535.1 uncultured Bacteroidales bacterium
ACGATCAACGCACTATCTCACACTACTACAAAACAGAAAAACTGCCTAACAACTTTACATTGTTAGACAGCCTCTTTTGAGTACAGCCCGATGTTGGGCGAAAGAGTAAGAACTTACTTGTTTACTTGAAAGCGGGTGTTGCCGGTGGTGAGGAAATCAACGATTTGGTTGGCGGCGGCGATGCCGGCGTTGATGTTCGCCTCGGCGGTTTGGGCACCCATCTTCTTCGGAGTGGCAAAATAACGCCCCTCGAACAAGGTCTTGAACTTCATATCCGCTGCGGGCATAATGTCCGTAACATACTTGAAATCAGCGCGCTCCTGCATGAGTTGAATCAACTCGTCCTCGTTGATGACCTCTTTGCGGGCAGTATTGACCAAGACAGCCCCCTTCGGCATCTGAGACAAAAGGGCGTAGTTGATACTCTGTTTGGTTTCTGCGGTGGCAGGGATATGCAGCGAAACAATGTTGCAAGTGCGGTAGAGTTCCTCGGCAGAGTGAACGGGCGTAACGCCTGCGGCAATCATAGCCTCATCGGGACAGAAAGCGTCGTAAGCGTAGATGTCCATGCCAAAGCCTTTGGCAATACGCGCCACGTTGCGACCCACGTTGCCGAAAGCATGAATACCGAGTTTCTTGCCTTTGAGTTCGGTGCCGCTGGTGCCGTTGTAGAAGTTGCGGACAGCCATAACCATGAGCCCGAGTGCCAACTCAGCCACTGCGTTGGAGTTCTGCCCCGGGGTGTTCATAGCCACCACGCCATGTGCGGTAGCCGCTGCGAGGTCGATATTATCGTAGCCTGCGCCTGCGCGAACCACAATCTTGAGTTGCGGGGCAGCATCGAGCACCTCTGCGTCCACGATGTCGGAACGCACGATGAGGGCATCGGCATCCGCTACAGCGTCGAGAAGTTGCTGTTTGTCGGTATATTTCTCGAGCAAAGCGAGGGTGTAACCTGCTTTCTCCACCACCTCGCGAATGCCGTCCACAGCCACTTTCGCGAAGGGTTTTTCGGTTGCAATAAGAACTTTCATACTATTGACTAATGTTGTGTAAAACACTGCCGTGCGCTTTTCTTCACGCTTGGGATTGCGAAACCAATAGTCCATAATGGTATCCATAATCGTATAAATTTTGTTAATTTATGATTGTGCCATACCTTGCCTATCCTATGCGCATCCTATGCGTATCCCTTGCTGAAAAGTTGCGGTTTGACAGCATTAAAACACGTAAATGAAACGATTGGATTATTAGAGTTTCTTCTCGTAATCGTGGATGCAATCAACGAGTGCCTGTACGCCCTCGACGTCCATTGCGTTGTAGCACGAAGCACGGAAGCCGCCTACGAGACGGTGCCCCTTGATGCCGACCATGCCGCGCTCGGTAGCGAACTTGAAGAAGTCGTCTTTGAGTTCCTCGTATTCGGGTTTCGGCACGAAGCAGATGTTCATACGGCTGCGGTCCTCCTTGTCGAGGATAGTGGGCACGAACATCTTGGAGTGGTCGAGGCAATCGTAGAGGAGGTCAGCCTTCTGCTGGTTGCGGCGGTCAATCCACTCGATGCCGCCGTGCTCTTTGAGCCAACGGAGGTTGAGGAGAGCGGTGTAGATAGGCAGAACGGGAGGCGTGTTGAACATACTGCTGCCGTCGATGTGCGTCTGATAGTTGAGCATCGTCGGAATATAGCGCGACACGTGACCGAGAGCCGACTCCTTGATGATGACGAAGGTAACGCCTGCGGGGGCGATGTTCTTCTGTGCGCCACCGTAGATGACGTCGAACTTGCTTGCGTCGATAGGACGGCTGAGAATGTCGGACGACATATCGGCAATCAAAGGCACATTGCCCTTCTTGGCGTAGATTTCCTGTAGTTTGCGCTCGGAAATCTCGGTACCGAAGATGGTGTTGTTGGTGGTGATATGGAAATAGTCAGCGTCCTGCGGAATGTCGTAACCGGTCGGGATAGAATTGGTTGACTCTGCGACCACCTCTACTTCGCCGAAGCCCTTCGCCTCTTTGATAGCCTTCTTCGACCACACGCCCGTGTTGAGGTAAG
>CAKVBV010000124.1 GCA_934725535.1 uncultured Bacteroidales bacterium
TCCACAAAATCGGGAAGCCCGTCGCCATTCACATCAGAGAAATAGCAAGAGGTATAGGTGTCCGTATTAGACCACCCGCCACTCACGGAAGCCACAGGGTCGGCACCTGCCTGCAGTCCCCAACTGTTGGTCTTGCTGGTTTCAAGAGAGAGGTTCGATGAGCGCATGCCCGTACCACGCTCTGTGGCGAAATAGGGTTTGCCGTCCACACCTGTTACTTGTTTGCGGAAATAGATCTCATTACCCTTGCTATATACCTTGTCAGCCAATCCGTCCCCGTCTATATCCATCAGCATATAGTTGGTCGTGCCCTGCCCCTCCGAGTAACTGTAGTTACCACCTGCAGAGAGGTTGGTCTGCCATACCTGTTTGCCTAATCCTACTGTCAGTGTGCCTCCTGCACTCCACCCTATATTGGACGACTGATTGAGCATGTTCCAATCGTCACCATTATTTCTGTCGGCTATCAAGACCTCTTTTGTACTGAACATATCCGACAGGTCAGGTTGGTAATAATCAAAGGCTGTAATAGACATACGATGTCCCATAAAAAATTCCGGGAGTGCCATACAATCATCTATGTGCATTCCATTGGGCAGACTTTGTACACCTGTCGGCACATCATAAAGTGACACCCATTCCAATCGTAAAGGTTGATATGCATAGTCAAACTGATAACGCATAACGGAGGTGTATTGACTATTATTCCAATATGATATGTCTATATAGCAGACTTTGCGGTCTGTTCTACGGACAAAGCCCCAACGACCGTCTGTAACGATGTCATTCCTATCTCCGTAGCAAATGCGAATGCGATAGGGGTATCTGTCATCATCAGTCGTCCCCGTGTAATAGATGGAAGTCAGATATAATTCATTGCCCTCGCTTTTTTCATATTCATAGCGAATGTTATTGCCATATACATCCACGACCTCTGCCAATGCCCAGTATGCCACATTCCCCTGTGCATCACGGAGTACACACCCCGAATCGGCAGTACCACCATCTGCATAGCGGCCATAATAATATGCTGTACCGTCTCTGCTGACAACGCGCCAAGCATATTCTTCAGTAGTCCAACCGTACCGCGTGACAGATTCACATTTCTTGGTATCGCGCATCACAAAAGCAACCACCTGCTTACGGCGTTTCATTTGCTTGTGCATCTGGTACGGAAGCAGTCTGTCAGGGTTGTCACTGTTGGCAATAATCAGTTGCTCGCCATTCAGCAGGTAACTCTCTGTCTCGTAGTCTTTGTCGTATCGCGGTACGCCCCAGCGGGTGTCGAGGGTGATGGCGGGTTGGGGGAACGACCAGCCCACGCCCATGATACCGTTGTCGCGGTCGCTGCTGTAGGACAGGGTCAGGTCGGGTTGCAAGCCGTTGCGCCCCGCAGGGATATCAATAGGGTATGTGACAGAGGCGGTGCCGTAAGTGTTGGCTTCGGGAGCGGCTATCATCGGCACACGCGACAACGGATGCGGGTCGTCCATATCCGCCAGGGTCGTGGGCACAAAGGCATTCACCTCGGGCATATCGGGCGTGCGTATCACGGCATTGATAAAATCCGTGAAGTGGGTGGTCTCGGAGATAACCACATGGCGCACGGTGTCTGTCGCTATGCGGCGCAGTGGCTGCCATTGGCGGGTCTGCTCGTCGAAATAGCAGGTGTGAATGTCCTGCGGTT
Organism: uncultured Bacteroidales bacterium; assembly: GCA_934725535.1. Classification (GTDB taxonomy): domain Bacteria; phylum Bacteroidota; class Bacteroidia; order Bacteroidales; family Paludibacteraceae; genus Colicola. The sequence continues at coordinate 1,688 of CAKVBV010000124.1, forward strand.
TGAAGCCTTGCGGGACAGACAAGGGTTCGTAGGCGAGTTCGATACGGGCGGGTTGGTCGGCACGGAAGTGTTCCCCATGGGGCAAAAGGCGATAGGCATGACTGCCAGCCGTCACGGACAGCATATTGCTTGCCAAAGGCTGTGCCTCGGAGCGGGTAATGGTGCTCATGGAGAAAGTAACATCGTGCATCAGACTGCCGCTATCGGCAACCAAGCATAAGCCCGACAAAGAGAGGTTTACGGGTTGTGATTGCGTGTAAGGCTCGGAGAGCGTATATTGGGAAAGAGTTGTG
>CAKVBV010000125.1 GCA_934725535.1 uncultured Bacteroidales bacterium
AGAGTAGGCACAATAAGAGAAATCCTATAGCAATGCCGCCTATCCAAGCGAGACATCGTACCGCCCGAGGGACATACTTTTCGGGCGGTAGGTGTATTATCGTTTCCTTGTCTTGATAGACAGTATCTGTACGGGTGATAATGCGCTCACGCCACCTGTCTCGCCAGCGGTCGAGATAGACAGTATCTCCGCGGGTGTACTCGTGGATATAAATTGAATTTCGGAACACATATTGAGTGCTATTTCGGGTATTTTTACTAACTTTGCACCTGATTGTTGAATTTGCCGTATTATGAAGGTACTCATTGCTCCGCTCAATTGGGGATTAGGACATGCTACCCGTTGCATTCCTCTTATCCGTCAGCACATAGCAGCCCGCGACGAGGTGGTGTTAGGCGGTGATGGGGATAGTTTGCTGCTCCTGAAGCGCACATTCCCTGCGTTGCGCTGTGTTGCATTAGCCCCGTTGCATCTGCACTATGATGCAGGGGAAAGGCAGCGGCTATTCTATTGGAGGGCAATACCGCAACTGATACATTTCACCCTGTCGGACAGACGATGCTTGCGGGCACTGCTCGCAAAGGAGCACTTCGACCTGATTATCTCGGATAATCGTTTTGGCTTGTATAGCAAGAAGGTGCATTGTGTGTATATGACACACCAGTTGTATGTGCGCCTGCCGCATCGTTTGCGCTTATTGGAACCTATAGCACAAAGGTTGCATCGCGCTCTCTATAAGCGTTTTGATGAGGTGTGGGTGCCGGACTATGCTGATACCGAGCACAACCTGTCAGGTGCGTTGAGCCATGGCGGGAGCATGGATACGCACGTGCGCTATATAGGTCCGCTGTCGCGATTGGAAGTGCCTGCAGAACAAGCCTGCAGCCCGTACTATATAGTGGCGGTACTGTCCGGCTTGGAGCCGCAGCGTACTATCTTCGAGCAAGAGATACTGCAACGCTACCTGCATAGTGAGCAACATGTACTACTGGTGCGCGGAGTGGTGAGTCAACCTATGACACGCATTACTATCGGAAATATCACCGTGATGCCGTATATGAATGATACATCACTGGTGCAAGCACTGTTGGAAGCAGAACGGATTATTGTCCGTAGCGGGTACAGCACTGTGATGGACCTTGCACATCTTGGCGTGCTCCATAAGGCAGAGTGGCACCCGACGCCTGACCAGCCGGAACAAATATACTTGGCGGAGCGACTGAGGACAAAGTAAAATAGTACATATTTGCGTAGTTTGCAGAATTTATGTAATTTTGCGCAGTTTTATATGCAGGATTAAGCCCATATCAATGCGTCTGAAAAGCGATGTAAATATCAAGAATCGTCGTGCTACCTTTGACTATGAGATACTTGACAGATACACGGCAGGTATTCAATTGTTCGGCACAGAGATTAAGTCTATACGCGAGAGCAAAGCCTCGTTGGTGGATACATATTGTATGTTCGTAGGCAACGAGTTGTGGGTTAAACAGATGCACATAGCGGAGTACCGCTTTGGCAGTTATGCCAACCACGAAGCAAAGCGCGACAGAAAACTGCTGCTCACCCGCAAAGAGTTGCGCAAACTGGAACGTCTGACCAAGGAGTCGGGCAAGACCATCATCCCTCTGCGTCTGTATATCAACGAAAAAGGTCTTGCCAAGATGGAGATAGCCCTCTGTCAGGGTAAGCACGAGTACGACAAGAGACAGTCGTTGCGTGAGCAGGACGATAAACGCGAGTTACAGCGTGCCATGCGCGACCGTGGGTAACAGGTGGCATATCACCTCGTCTCACCGGCACGCAGCAAGAGGTTGCCCGATATATCCTACCTGTGGATAAAACTCGAATCAACAGGCCTTCCTGTTGATGCTAACAGACTACCCTCCACGGGCAGTATTTCGTACGTCAAAGATCACGGGCTGCTTACGTATGCAGCCTACCGGATTCAACACC
>CAKVBV010000126.1 GCA_934725535.1 uncultured Bacteroidales bacterium
TTCTATATCAACGCAGGCTTGGAGCAGGGAGCCAAACTCGAGGAGATGGCAGGTACTATTCAGAACGACATTCTCAAGGAGTTCATGGTGCGCAATACCTATATCTACCCGCCGAAGTTCTCCATGAAGATTATCGCTGATATCTTCGAGTACACGTCGCAAAACATGCCTAAGTTCAACTCTATTTCCATCTCCGGCTACCACATGCAGGAGGCAGGTGCTACCGCTGATATTGAGTTGGCTTACACGCTTGCCGACGGTATGGAGTACCTCCGTGCCGGTGTGAATGCAGGTATGTCGGTGGATACGTTTGCTCCGCGTCTGTCGTTCTTCTGGGCTATCGGTATGAACCACTTTATGGAGATAGCGAAGATGCGTGCCGGTCGTATGCTGTGGGCAAAGATTGTGAAGAGTTTCGGTGCCAAGAACCCGAAATCAATGGCTCTTCGTACCCACTGCCAGACATCCGGTTGGTCGCTGACCGAGCAAGATCCTTTCAACAACGTAGGTCGTACCTGTATTGAGGCTATGGGTGCTGCGCTGGGTCATACCCAGTCCTTGCACACCAACGCGCTGGACGAGGCTATCGCACTGCCTACCGACTTCTCCGCCCGTATTGCCCGTAACACGCAGATTTACATCCAGGAAGAGACCAAGATTTGCAAAGAAATCGACCCATGGGCAGGTTCCTACTATGTGGAGAGCCTTACCAAGGAGATTATGGACAAGGCATGGGAGCATATCCAGGAGATTGAGAAACTCGGAGGTATGGCAGCCGCAATCGAAACGGGTATTCCGAAGATGCGTATCGAGGAAGCCGCAGCCCGTACACAGGCGCGTATCGACTCGGGCGTACAGAAGATTATTGGCGTGAACGAGTATCGTCTTGACCACGAGGATCCGATTGATATTCTGGAGATTGACAACACCGCAGTACGCGAAGAGCAAGTGGCTCGTCTCAAAGAACTGCGTGCTAACCGTGATGAGAAAGCCGTACAGGAGGCATTGGCAGAGATTACCAAGTCGGTACAGACATGGGCAGACGGCGGCAAGGGTGAGAACCTGCTTGCACTGGCTGTGAAGGCTGCAGGTCTCCGCGCTTCGTTGGGTGAGATTTCCGACGCATGCGAGAAAGTGGTAGGTCGTTATAAAGCAACTATTAGAACTATATCAGGCGTGTACGCATCAGGAACCAAGAACGACAGTGATTTTGTCCGCGCACAAGAACTCACTGCAGCCTTCGCGAAGAAAGAAGGCCGTCAACCTCGTATTATGATAGCCAAGATGGGTCAGGACGGTCACGACCGTGGTGCCAAAGTGGTGGCTACAGGTTATGCCGACTGCGGCTTCGATGTGGATATGGGACCGCTGTTCCAGACTCCTGCCGAGGCAGCCAAACAGGCAGTAGAGAACGATGTTCACGTATTGGGTGTATCGTCTTTGGCAGCAGGTCACAAGACCCTCATTCCGCAAGTGATTGAGGAGTTGAAGAAACTCGGTCGCCCTGATATCATGGTTATTGCGGGCGGCGTTATCCCTGCACAGGACTACGACTTCCTCTACAAGGCAGGTGTGGCTGCTATCTTTGGTCCGGGCTCACCTGTGGCAAAGTCCGCTTGCACCATTATGGAACTCCTGATGGCAGAGTAATCGCAAGTCCCCAATGGCGGGACTCCCGCCATTGATACACAGACAAAAAGGCTGTCTGACAATCCGTCAGGCAGCCTTTTTGATAATTAACAGTTGGAAATGTCTTTTTTGCTACAAAATTAGGTCTATGGGTCATTTTGCAGGCTGAGAAGTGGGTTCTTGTCCGATGAATAGGGC
>CAKVBV010000127.1 GCA_934725535.1 uncultured Bacteroidales bacterium
AACCTGTGCAGATAAGCAGGTTTTCCGCCTCGTATTGCTCTTCGCCGCAAGCGATTACGACATTGTCATCGGTGCGGCTGATGACAGATGCTGTACCTGCGATGAAGGTGCAATGCTCGTTGTTGAGTTTCTGCTTGATACCCGCCACGAGTTTGCGCACCACCTTGGTCTTGCGTTGTGCCATCTTGGCATAGTCGAATGCCACACCCTCGGCAGCCACACCGTATTTGGTGGCATGGGTAGCGTTGTAGTACTGCTTTGCGCTGTAGAGCAATGTCTTGGTCGGAATACAGCCCACATTGAGACATGTGCCGCCCAAGGCTGCCTGCTCGAACAAAATGACGTCTTTGCCTGCGTGTGAGGCAATTTCGGCAGCCGTGTAACCCGCAGGTCCGCCACCAATGATTGCAAGGTAGAATTTCATGTATCAGTATTTATTTAGTTTATATTCAAATAGTTAGTCGTGCAGTTTGTTCCTTTCGTAATACCCGCGCACGTACGTGAAATAGAAGATGACGCCCAATGCGTAGAACGCCGCCCCGCTCCAAAAAGCCGTATGGTAGCCGAGGTGCTCGGCAAGGGAACCGCCTGCAAACATGCCCACGCCCATGCCCAAGTCCCAACTGGTAAGCAGCGTGGAGTTGGCAGTACCGCGTTGGCTGTGGGGTGCCATATTGATAAACATCATTTGGAACGCCGGCCACAAGTGTCCGTTGCCCAAACCGATGACGAATGGTGCAAGGTAGTATCCGACGGGGTTATGCACCGCTGCGAAGATGATGAACCCGCTGATTGACACCAAGATACCTAATGATGCGTTGCGCACTATCTGCCCTTTGCGGAGCGATTTGCTGCCCGTCAAGCGCGAGATAATCAAGCCCACGGCAAAGAGCGTGAAGAAGAGCCCCGTGCCACTCGTGATGCCCATTTCCTCTTTGCCGTAGATAGCCACGTAGGTGGACAGAATACTATACGCCACTGCTACCGTGAAGATGACAATGAAGTGCGCCCAACCTTTGAGCATCAGGAAACGGTCGAGTGAGATGGGCTGTTTCTCTTTGACGAGTTCTCGGTCCTTGAGTTTGAGGGTGGCATTCACAATCAGTCCTGCCAACGAGCAGACAAGCGACAGCGCAAAGAGCATATCATAACTGTGATAGTGCGCAAACAGGAACATCGCAATACCCGGGCTGATAGCAGTGGCTATATTATTGCTAAGTCCGTAGTAGCCAATACCTTCTGCGCGTCGTGATGGTGGCAGGACATCTATCGCCACCGTGGAAAGGGACACACCTGTAGCCCCGAAAGGAGCCCCATGCAAGGTGCGGAAGATGGCAAACATCGTCAGGCTGCCTGCTATCAGATACCCTCCGAAGAAGGCTGCCGTCAGGAAATAAAACAGCAGCAATACCGTCTTGCGCGGGAAACTATCCACAAAGAATCCGCTGAAAGGCCGGATACACAATGCCGCTACAGCATAGCCCGACAGCACCAACCCTATCATCTGCTTATCCGCACCGTATGTCTCACTCAGATAGAG